>DATBSS010000618.1:0-6988 GCA_036559665.1 Myxococcaceae bacterium | reverse complement strand
TCGCCGAATGACCTCCAGGCACCTCGCCGTGTTGAGCAGTGTGTGTTTGGCCCTCGCCGGAGTGGCGCGCGGCCAGCCATCCAACCCGGACGAGTGGGATTCACCATTCCCGGCAAAATCCGGTCAACCTCAAAATTCCGGAAAGCCGGCAGGTGAGGCGAAACCCGCACCGGCCACCAATTCGCCAAAACCCGCGGATGCGCCCGCCGTGGCGCCGAAGCCCGCCGCGCCGGTGAAGCCACCCGCCGCGCCGGTGAAGCCGCCGGCCGCGCCGGTGAAGCCGCCGGCCGCGTCGAAGCCGCCCGAGGCGGCGCCGGCGGCCGCCACGAAGCCCGCGGCCTCGAAGCCGGCGGACGCGACCGCCGCGGGAGAGCCCCCGGCCGCCGCTCCGGCGAAACCGCCGCCCGCGAGCGGAACGGCCGAACCAGCCCCGGCGCCCGCTCCAGGCGCCGCGCAGTCCACCGGCTCGACGACCGCCACGGCCCCCGGCAACGCGCAGCCCGCCGGCGCGACCGCCGACTCGTCCACCGCCGCCGCGCCACCCAGGGCGGAGCCCGAAGCGGAACCCGAGGCGGAGCCCGAGGAAGCGACGGTCATCTCCACCCAGGAGCGCTTCCTCCCCGGCAGCGAACCGCACAGCCCCGGCACCTGGGGCCGGGCGTTCACGGACCCGCGCAACCTCCGCCAGTCGCCCGGCGCGCTCGGCGGCCTGGGCCTGGTCCGCGTGGGGTCGGCGGACCTGGGGATGCGCGGGCTGCTGCGCTTCTCCGCCTACGGCGACTACTTCCTCTCCCGCAATTTCCCGGTGCTGAACGCGACCAACGTGCACAGCAGCGGGACGTTCTCCGTCTCCTACGTCCCCTGGGACTTCCTGGAGGCGTACCTCGCGTACGGCGCGACCGCCAACACCAACTCGCTCACCTCGCCGCGGTTGATCGAGGCGCTGGGCGATCTGACGCTGGGCCTGAAGGCCTCGCACGAATTCACCCCGGGCTTCCGGGCCGGCCTGGAGGCGCGGCTGCTCTCCTACTCGGGCGTGGGCAGCCAGGATGTCCGCGGCTACGGGCTGGGGTTCTGGCCTTCGCTGCTGTTGACCTACGACTTCCGCGCGCTCACCTCCAGCTTCCCGCTGAGGGCGCACCTCAACCTGGGTTACGTGCTGGACGGGACCAAGGAGCTGGTGCGCCAGCACACGCTCACCGCCGGCGAGGAGTTCGCGCTGGGGGTCAACGGTTTCGACCGCTTCACCGGCGGGGCCGCGCTGGAGGTGCCGCTCCCGGCGGTGACGCCGTTCGTCGAGTACACGGTCGGCGTGCCCCTGGGCTTCGACGACGAAGGGGCCGTGGTCTCGTCCCTGGTGTCGCCGGACGGGTCGTCGGTGTCCATCGCGGAGGCGATGCCGCAAAAGGTGGTGGTGGGCCTGCGGCTGACCGCCTTCCGCGACGTCACCTTCACCGCGGGCGGGGAGATCGGCCTGACGCAGCGGGTGGGCCTGGGCGTGCCGGCCACGCCGCCGTACAACCTGTTCCTCGCCGCCTCCTTCACCGTGGACCCGGTGGCGCGGGCGGACACCAAGCTGGTGGAGACGGTGCGCGAGCGGAAGCGCGACGCCACACCCCCGCCGAAGACGGCGCGCGTGGAGGGCGTGGTGATCGACGCCGCGACCAAGAAGCCGGTGCCGGGCGTCATCGTGGCCATGGTGGGCGCCGGGCTGCCGCCGGTGGCGACCGAGCCGGACACCGGCCGCTTCGTCACCCACGAGTTGCCCTTCGGCCCGGTGCGGCTCTCCGCCTCCAAGGACGGCTACAAGGAGGTGTCGCGCGAGCTCAACCTCGAGCCGGGCAAGAGCGAGACGGTGGAGCTGGCGCTGGACCCGGCGTCGAAGCGGGCGCGCTTCCTGGTCGCCGTCTCCGAGGGGAAGAAGCGGATCGCCGCCACGGTGGCGCTCCACGGCGCGCAGGAGCAGCAGATCTCCGTGCCGGAGGGGGCCAAGGAGCCGGTGGCGGTGGAGGCAGTGGCCGGCCACTACCAGGTGAACGTCACCTCCCCCGGCCACCTCGCCCAGGCGCGCGAGGTGCAGGTCTCCGAGAACGCGGAGCTGCCGCTGCAGTTCGACCTCCAGCCGGAGCCGAAGAAGAAGCTGGTGCTGGTGGAGAAGAACAAGATCACGATCCTCCAGCAGGTGCACTTCGCCACCGGGAAGGCGACCATCCTGGCGGACAGCGGGCCGCTGCTGGCGCAGGTGGTGGACGCGATCGTGACCAGCGACCTGAAGAAGCTCCGGATCGAGGGCCACACCGACAACAAGGGCAACAAGGCGACCAACCTCAAGCTGTCGCAGGATCGCGCCGCGTCGGTGGCGGACTGGCTGGCCAAGGCGGGGATCGACCGGGCGCGCCTGGACACCGCCGGCTTCGGCGACACCCGCCCCATCGCCCCCAACATGACGCCCAAGGGGCGGGAGCTGAACCGCCGGGTGGAGTTCCTGATCATCGAGCGCTGACGTAGGCTCTGGGGCTGATGAAGCGGATCGCCCCCGCCGCCTTCGCCGTCCTCGCCGCCGGACTCGCCCTGTCCGCCGCCGGGTGCGGGGGCGGCGGAGGGCCGGTGGACACCGCGGTGGTCTCCATCAACCTCCCCAATGGGAACGTGGCCGCGCCCACCTTCCCGCTGGAGATCAACGTCACCGGCTGCGACGTGAAGAAGATGGAGCTGTACGACCGCGGCACGTTCGTCCAGAACGTCGCCTTCGCCGGCAACCCGATGCACCTGGAGCTCAACCCGACCCAGGTGAAGTTCACCAGGTTCGCCGAGAGCCTCAACCTCACCGCGAACATGACCTGCACGGACGGGCGGACCGCGCAGTCGCTGTCGGCGGCGGGGACCTTCTGGCCGGTGAAGGAGGTGAACACCCCCGTCGGGGCCCTCCCGAAGTCGTTCGTCGCCGAGGGCAGCGGCGCGGGGGTGGCCTTCGTCGGCTGCATGCCCGGCGCGGGCGGCGTCCGCGTGCTGGTCAAGGTGGACAAGTTCGGGAACGTGCTCGGCAATCCCGTCCAGGTCCCCGGCTGCAGCGACGCGGCGATCATCTCCGACCGGCACCCGCTCACCGGGCTGCGCTGGCTCTACGACCCGCCGGACGGCACGGCGAAGTGGAACGGCGCAATGGCCTTCAACCCCAAGACCATGACCGTCTCCGCCAGCTACAGCGGGACCGGGGCCAACGGTCCGGCGGTCATCCGGGCGCTGGGCGTGGGGCCGGACGGGAACGCGGTCATCTGGGACGCCACGGATCTGCAGGGGAACTTCCTCCGGCGCCTCCCGCACACGGGCGGGCTCAACATCATCCCGGTGTGGTCGCAGCCGCTGCCGCAGCCGCTCAACGCGGTCCCGGTGGTGGACGCCACCCAGTCCGTGGTGGTGCCCGGCTGGCAGTTCCAGACCGGGCAGACGGGGTTGATGTACGTGGAGCGCTACAACTACGCGGCGCCCGGCACGCGCTCCGCCCGGAACGACCTGGTCCAGACCTCGTTCACTTCCCTCGCCGTCTACGCCGCGCCGCCCGCGCAGCTCAACGCCAGCGGCACCATGGTCTACTTCCCGGCCCAGCAACCCAACGGCACCTCGGTGGTGTACGCGTGCTCCACCACGGTGTCGGACTGCTCCTTCACCACCGCGCCCGCGCGCAAGTGGCAGAGCGGGCCCATCAACGGGGTGATCGCGGTGGCCTGGCCATACGCCAGGTTCTCGCGCATCGCCGCCATCACCCCCAGCGCGACGACCTTCATCAACGCGGACACGGGGGGCGCCGTGGCTTCGCCCACCAGCGGCGTGGTCACCGCCGGGGGCCAGCTGGTGACGCTGGCGTTCCAGCCGGGCGCCGGGCGGGAGTTCTTCCAGCTCAACGGGCCCAACCTGCTCGGCGCCGAGCCGCAGGAGATCGTCGGCATGGAATCTGCCGAGGCGGGCGAGCTGTACCGCTACGCCGTGGCCTCCGGCGGGCTCACCGCCGCCCTGGACGACGCGGGGGAGATCTGGTTCCGGCTGGGGACGAAGATCGTCCGCCCCTATCCGCTGATCGAGTACCGGATGGCGTTGCAGCACTGAGCCCGGTGGAAGCGGCCGAAGGCCGCCGCATCAGCGTCCCCTGGGCTCGGGGACTGAGGGGCCTGGGCGCTCATCGCCTCGCCACCAGCAGCGCCTCCACGTTGCCCGCCGGCCCCGCGATGGGCGAATCCATCACCCCCAGGACCGACAGGCCCGCGGATGCGACGAAGGCGCGGATGCCCTCGATCGCCTCCGCCCGGGCCGCCGCGTCCCGCACCACGCCGCCCTTGCCCACCTGCTCCCGCCCCACCTCGAACTGAGGCTTCACCAGCGCCACCAGCGTCCCGCCGGCCGCAAGGCGCGGCAGCGCGGCCGGGAGCACCAGCCGGAGCGAGATGAAGCTCACATCCACCACCAGGACGGAGACCAACTCCGGGAGCTCCGCCAAGGTGAGGTGCCGGGCGTTCACGCCCTCGCGGGAGACGACGCGCGGGTCCGCCCGGAGCTTCTGGTGGAGCTGCCCGTGGCCCACGTCGATGGCATGGACCTTCGCCGCGCCCGACTGGAGGAGGCAGTCGGTGAAACCGCCGGTGGAGGCGCCGATGTCCGCGCAGACGGCGCCGCGGGCGTCCACCTGGAAGCGGTCCAGCGCCGCCTTCAGCTTCAGCCCGCCGCGCGAGACGTAGGGCAGGGCCTCGCCCTTCAACCGCAGCCCGGCCTCGCGCGGGACCAGGGTGCCCGGCTTGTCCACGCGCTGGTCGTCCACCACCACCTCGCCGGCCAGGATCAGCGCCTGGGCCCGCGCCCGCGACTCCGCCAGCCCGCGCTCCACCACCAGCACGTCCAGGCGCTCCTTCTTCGGGCGCGCCGGGCCGCTCATCCCAGCAGCTCCTCGGCGGCCCTCCGGATACCGGCCGCGTCCAGCCCCAGCTCGGCGCGCTGGGCGCGGGCGTCGCCGTGCCGCACCGGCGCGTCCGGCAGTCCCAGCACCCGCACCCGCGCGGGCACGCCGGCCTCCGCCAGCGCCTCCAGCACCGCGCTCCCCAGCCCGCCGCGCCGCGTCCCCTCCTCCACCGTCACCACCCGCCCGCAGCGGGCCGCCTCCAGGACCGCCGCCCGGTCCAGCGGCGCGGCGAAGCGGGCGTCCAGCACGCTCCAGGCGGGCCGGTCCCGCGCGGCCTCCAGGGCGGCGAGCGCCGGCGGCCCCAGCGCGACGATCGAGAGCCGGGCCTCGGCCGGGCGGCGCAGCCAGCGCGCGGTCCCGGGCTGGACCTGCGCACCCGGCGAGCCGACCTCCTCCGGCACGGCCGGCAGCGTCCCGCGCGGGAACCGGATCGCCGACGGCCCGGGGTGCGCGAGCGCGGCGTCCAGCAGGGGCTCCAGGTCCTCGCCCAGCACCGGCGCGCACAGCAGCATCCCGGGGAGCGGGCGGAGGAACGACACGTCGTAGGCGCCCTGGTGGGTGGCGCCGTCTGCGCCCACCAGCCCGGCGCGGTCCACCGCCAGCACCACCTTGAGCCCCTGGACGCAGACGTCGTGCACCACCTGGTCGTACGCGCGCTGGAGGAAGGTCGAGTACAGGCAGCACACCGGCCGCATCCCCGCGCGGGCCAGCCCGGCGCCGAAGGTCACCGCGTGCTGCTCGGCGATACCGGCGTCGAACACCCGGTCGGGGAAGCGCGCCTTCAGCGAGGTGAGCGCGGACCCCTCCAGCATCGCCGGGGTGACGACCGCCACGGAGCGGTCCTTCGCCATCCGCGCCTCCAGGGCCGCGGCGAAGGCCTCCGAGAAGGTGCGCTGGCCCGGGGCCCGGCTGCGCACCAGCTTCCCGTCGCGCCACTCGTAGGGCCCCATGGCGTGGCCGCGGGTGAGCGCGTCCGCCTCCGCCGCCGGGAAGCCCTTCCCCTTCTGCGTCACCGCGTGCAGCAGGGCCGGGCGCCGGGCGTCGCACAGCCCCTTCAGCGCCGCCACCAGCGCCGCCACGTCGTGGCCGTCCACCGGGCCGGCGTACGTAAAGCCCATGGCCTCGAACATGGCGCGCGCGCCGCCCTGGCTGCGGAGCGCGGCGGGGATGGAGCCCACGTTGGCGGAGATGGACATCTGGTTGTCGTTGAGCACCACCAGCAGCGGCCGGGCGGAGGCCCCGGCGTTGTTCAGCCCCTCGAACGTCTCCCCGCCGGTGAGCGAGCCGTCGCCGATCACCGCCACCGCGCGGCCGTCCTCGCCGCGGAGCGCCTTGCCCTCCAGGATGCCCAGCGCGGCCGAGACGGCGGTGCAGGCGTGCCCGGCGCCGAAGGCGTCGTGCGCGCTCTCGGCCGGGTCGAGGAACGGCGCCACCCCGCCCGCCTGCCGCAGCGTCCGCATCGCGCCCGCGCGCCCGGTGAGCAGCTTGTGCGCGTAGGCCTGGTGGCCGGTGTCGAACACCAGCGCGTCGCGGGGCGACTTGAAGACGCGGTGGAGGGCGACGATCAGCTCCACCGCGCCCAGCGACGCGCCCAGGTGCCCGCCCACCTTCCCGCAGACCTCGATGATCTCCTGGCGCAGGTGGGCGCACAGCTCGGGGAGTTGCCCGTCCGGGAGCGCGCGGAGCTTCTGGGGCGAATCCACCTCGGCGAGCGGGTCGCCGGGCGCCGCCGTCACGTCCCCCGCTCCACCGAGTACCGCGCCAGGGCGGTGAGCGGTCCGTGGTTGGGCTCCATCTTCGAGATGGCGGAGAGCGCCATGGCCACCCGGTCGTTGGCGAGCGACCGCGAGCGCGGCATCCCGGAGACCTTGGGGAAGGTGAACCGGCCCTTCGCATGGTCGCGCCGGGTGGGCTTACCCATCTCCTTGGGATCCGCGGTGACGTCGAGCATGTCGTCGACGATCTGGAAGGCCAGACCCACGCAGTCGCCGTACGTGCCGGCCGCCTCGAGCTGCGCGGTGGTGCCACCGGCGGAGAGCG
>DATBSS010000617.1:0-6067 GCA_036559665.1 Myxococcaceae bacterium | reverse complement strand
ACCACGCCTCGGCCTTCCAGCAGCCGGGGGACGAGGCGCACTTCCGGCGGGACGCCAGCGGTCACAAGTTCCACGACGGCGCCCGTAAGAGCTGCACCTGCTTCATCGCGGACGTGGTGAAGGACCGGTTCGGGTGGGTGGTGCCGGAGTCGATGAAGGAGCTGCTCCACTGGGCGGAGATCGTCGACGGGGCGCTGTTCGAATCGCCGCGCCAGGCGGTGGAGCTGGCGGAGCCCGCGCTGAAGCTGATGACGGTGCTGGAGGCGAACCGGGACCCGGCGTTCATCCCCCGGCTGATCAGTGAGCTGCAGCGCCGGACGCTGGCGGAGGTGGTGGCCGAGCCGTACGTCCAGGCGCCGCTGAAGCCGCTGCTGGAGCGCCACCGCGCCAACATCGAGGTGGTGCGGAAGAAGGCGAAGCTGGAGAAGGGCGTGGTGGCCTTCGACGTGGCGGACGAGGGGTTGGACTCGCTCAACAAGTTCATCGCGTACTCGCTCTACCCGGAGGCGCGCTACGTCGTCTGGGTGGGGCGGAGCGAGAAGCGCTGCAAGATCTCCCTGGGCTCCAACCCCTGGCGCCCGGAGACGCGGACCCACAACCTGGCGCAGATCGCCGAGCGCTACGGCGGCGGCGGCCACCCGGTGGTCGGCGCGGCCAGCTTCGGCCCGGCAGAGCTGGACAAGGCCCGGCAGGCGGCGGCGGAGATCGTCGCCGAGCTGCGCGGGCCCTGAGCCGGAAGGCCGGGGCCGAAGGCCACCGCATCAGCATCCCCGCTACAGTTTGCCCAGCGCGAACTGGGTCTGCAGCGTCCCGGCGACGGTGAAGGACTGGACCGGCTGGACCGCCATCACCTGCGCGTACCCGAAGGTCAGGCCTACCAGGAGCGGGGTCTGGTCCTCGTGGTTGGAGATCACCTCGAACAGCAGCGGGACCTGGGCGCGGACGGTGACCGGGGACCCGTCCGCCCAGGACACCGACGTGCTGGGCGCCCAGATCAGCCCGTTACCCACGAGCTGCCGCAGCTCCAGGGCGATCCGCCAGAGGTTGCCGCGGGCCGGCGAGCCGAGGATGCCGGTGTCGCACAGGGTGACCGGGTTCCCGGCGGTATCCACGTCGATCTGGCGGCACACGTTCGCCGGAGCCCCGCCGACGACGTTCCCGCTGGACCAGCGGAAGGACGCGGCGACGAGCATGCTGGAGGTCACGTACTGGCCGGCCGCCACGGTCACCCCCGCCTTCACCAGGTCCGAAACGGGGCTGAAGGTGCCCTCCTCCAGGAAGACCAGGTCGGAGCGGCCCAGGGTGCCCTTCACGCTGGCGAGGAAGGGCCGGGAGCGGGCGCGCTCGGCCAGCCAGAACGTCTCGCTCTCGCTGAAGGTGCAGCCGGACTGTTCGCGGGCGGCCAGCGCGTCCTGGTCGCCCTCCTCCAGGGCGTTCTTCTTCTGGCGCTCGCGCAAGGCGTCCATCTGGCGCCCCTTCTCGCGCAAGCGGGAGGCGGACACCGCCTGGCACTTGTGGAGCGCCGACTCGAAGGCCTGCACGCCCGGGTCGGTGTCCGGGAGGAGGTCGTAGTTGCCGTAGGTGAACGCCAGCGACACCTGCGCGCCGCTGGCGATGGAGTCGCTGTTGTCGATCAGCGCCCCGGTGCCGCCGGACGGCTGCGAGGACTGCACGCTCAGCTCGGCGCCCAGCCCGGCCGGAATCACCAGCTTCACGCTGGCGGAGAGGGTGGTGTCGCTGACGTTGGTGTTGACGTCGCCGCTGATGGCGGGCGTGGCGAGCGAGCCGGTGGAGGAGAGGGTGGCGGCGGCGATGGAGGGGACGGGGATGGACTTCGCCGGCTCCTGGTGCTCCGCGGCGGCGGCGCCCGCGAGGAGGGCGGAGAGGAGCGCGGCGCGGCTAGACAGGGTATGCGCCATTGTCGACCCCCAGCTCGTCGAAGGAGATGTCCTCGTCGAACTTCTTCTCGCCGTTGACCTTGATCGACAGGTGGTACTGGCCGCGGCGGGTGCCCCGGATCTCCCAGCGGAGCTTCCACTTGCCGGCGGGCGCCTTGTGGGAGCCCTTGTACGGGCTGGAGGGGGTGCCAATGGCGTGGTCGCCGATCTTCGCGACCAGCTTCTCGAGCCGGCCCCCCTCGGCGGCGGAGAAGGCGACTTCGATCAGGTCTTCGTCGGGCGGCAAGGCTTCTTCCCCTTTCGTGGTGACGGCTGAGCTTGCGAGGAGACCACGGGACCGTCAACGAACGGGCCGGGCGGGACGTCGGCGCCGGAATGCCAGCGCGAGCGCCAGTCCCCCCACCACCGCCAGCCCGCCGGTGCCTGCGCCGCACCTGCAGCCGGTCTTGAAGTCGAGCGGCTCGCCGAGCGGGACGCCGATGGTTGCCGTGGCGACCGGCCCTCCGCTCGCGATCAGCGTGGCGGTGAGGGACGGCGATGCCGGGGGGGCACCGGTCATCGTGCCCGGAATGACCAGGTGAACGGTCTCCCCGCTGGCGAGCGAGGGAAGCGCGTAGCCGGTGGCGCCGCCCGGCAAGGGCCCGCCGCCCAGCGTGGGGACGCCCACCTCCAGCGAGCCCGGCGCCAGCTGGAGCGTCAGTCCGAACAGCCTGAACGAGGCCTGGTTGGTGACGTCCGCGGTCACGGTGAACGCCGCCTGCGGCGCCACCGCGTCCTGCGGCCCGGCGAGCACGAGCTGGACGGGAAACCCGCCGTTGTTCCCTCCATCCGACGACGGCTGGCCGCCGTCCGGCACGGCGACCCCCTGGTGCACCACGATGGTGGCGGTGGCGGGCGTGCCGGCGCCGCCTTGGTCGACCACGCGGACGATGTCCTGGCCGGGAGTCGGCCCGGCCATGTACAGGCCGGTGGCACCGATGCTGGCGCCGGAGCCCCCTGTGACGGAGAACACGTAGCCGCCGTCGCCGCCGAGGGCCGTCATCTGAAGGCGATCGCCGGTACCTACGTCGGCGAACGCGGGGAACAGGGCCGTGGGGTAACCGGGCGGCGCACTGAAGCTCACCACCAGGCGGGGCCGGAGCTGGGCCTTGGGCGTCTCGCTGTCGAAGAGCTGGAGGTCGCTCAGGGTGGTGTAGTTCTGGAGGAGAAAGCCTTTATTGCTGGCCGGGGTCCTCACCCAGCCTTCGACGATGCCCAGCGATTGCGGCCTGAAGTCGATAGTGCACGTGTCCCCGGGGTTCGGGCAGGGGGGCAGCACTTCCAGGGCCGGACCGTGGTCGGTCGTGGCGCCTGCTCCCACCATGCCCCACGGATTCTGGCCGTCGTACTTGAACCAGTCCGCGCTCTCCGTCCATGGCTTCCGGACCTCGTAGAGCTCGAAGCGATCCATCGGGACCGAGTAGCCGATGCGGTTCACCGTGAAGTCGACCTGCACGCCCTCGACCTTCACGCCGGGCGGGATGGCCTCCAGGTCCCAGCGGACGAACGACGCGGTGAGCACGCCCCCGAGACCGGAGGCGCCCACGCCCCAGCCGTCGAAGTTGGCCGGCTGATACGCCAGCATGGTGTTCGCGTTGGGCAGGAGCGCGGCCGGGCCCGCGCCTCCGTCATAGGTGACCTTCAGCTCCGGCGGGTTCGGCCCGGTGGCCGAGTCGAAGAACAGCTCGTCCCAGGAGTCCAGGTCCTGGATGACGAGGCCGTTGTTCGGCGAGGCGCCGCCGTGCCAGCGCCGGACCAGGTCCACGCCGGCGTCGGTGAACGGGACGCGGGTCCAGCCCAGCGGGAGCAGCGGGACCTGGCCAATCACCTCCACGCCGCGGTCGGCGCCGGGGCTCGATGCGCCGCCGCCGTCCCAGGGCTCTCCCGGGCGCGCCTGCAGGTACGTCGCCTGGTCCTTGTCCCAGGGGCGGAGCACCTCGTAGAGGATTGGACCGGTGGCGGTCGCTTCCCGGACGTAGATCCAGAGCTCCGCGCCGGAGATGTCCGCCCCGGTCGGGATCATCCCGTTTCCGATCGGGAAACGAAGGAGCGAGGTCTGCCGCGCGGAGAAGCCGTCCACCTGGAGGAACGCATTGGACGAATAATTGGCGTCCGGGTCGCGGGCGAAGTCGACGTGCTCGGTGATGATGATGTCGCTGGTGCCGGCGTAGCGGGTGGTCGGGAACGCGCCATCCTGGAAGATGACCGTGACGCCCGGGCCCGCCTGAGCGGAGAGCGCCAGGGACAGGCCGACGAGCGCCACGGACCGGAAAGCAAAGGCCATCACGACTCACCCCTTGGCGGTGGCGTCCGAGTTTAGCGCCACCGCTCTTTCGCGCCACGGATGCCCCTCAGCACGACCACCCTCCCGCTTACGGAGAGTGGCGGATGGGCGTAACCTCTGGTGCACTGATGGAGAAGGTTCCTCCGGAGATCCAGGCCTGGCGTTCGGGTGGTCGAGACCTGACCATCCTGGGCCGCCGCGTGTTCGCGCGCTTCGACGGGACCGGCGACGGCGAACCCGTCCTCTACCTGCACGGGTTCCCCACCTCGTCGTTCGACCTGGCGCCGGCGCTGCCGCTGCTCGTCCGCAGCCGCCGCGTCCTTTGCCACGACCACCTGGGGTTCGGCCTCTCGGAGAAGCCGGCGGACTACTCGTACTCGCTGGTGGAGCAGGCGGAGGTGGCACTGGCGGTGTGGAAGTCCTTCGGCGTGGAGCGCGGCCACGTGGTCGCCCACGACTACGGCACCTCGGTCGCGACGGAGCTGTGCGCGCGCGCCGTCCGCGACGTCCTGCCGTTCAAGATGCTGAGCGTCACCTTCTGCAACGGGTCGATGCTGCTGGAGCTGGCGAAGCTCCGCGTCACCCAGCAGTTGCTGCGGAACAAGCTCACCGGCCCCGCGTTCGCGCGCCTGGCCAACCGCCGGATGTTCATCGCCCAACTCCAGCGCATCTTCGCCAAGCCGGACGCCGTCAGCTCGCACGAGCTGAACCTCCACTGGTGGCTCGCCAGCCACGGCGGCGGGGCCCGGCGCCTCCCGCAGATCTCCTCCTACCTCGACGAGCGCGTCCGCTTCCGCGAGCGGTGGATCGGCTCGCTGGCGCGCCTGTCCAAGGCCGGCGTCAAGGTGAACGTCGTCTGGGCGATGCGCGACCCCATCGCCGTGGCGGAGATCGCCACCCGGGTCGCGGCGCTGGCGGGGACGCAGGTCCGGTGGCTGGACCAGCTCGGGCACTACCCGATGCTGGAGGACCCCGCCGCCTGGACCGCCGCCGTGGAGGCGGGGCTGGGCTGAGCCCTCACTCCCCAGGCGCGGTGACGGACGGTTTCAAATCACAGGCTCCCCGCCTGGCGCAGCATCCGGACGACACGCAGCATGGGCAGGTCCTGCACGCTGGTGCGGTCGCCCCGGATGTCCTGGAAGAGCGCCTGCCCGCGCCCCTCCACCCGGTACCCGCCCGCGCACCCTTGCCACTCGCCGGTGGAGACGTAGCGGCGCAGCTCCTCCCCGGAGAGCGGGAACACCGTCATCTCCACCACGTCCACCTCGTGCAGATCCACCCCCGGCCCCACCAGGCAGACCGCGGTGACGATGCGGTGCGAACGGCCGGAGAGCGCGCGGAGCTGCCGGAGCGCGGCCGCCTCGTCCCCGGGCTTGCCCAGCGCCGCCCCATCCAGCTCCACCAGCTGGTCCGCGCCCAGCACCAGGCTCCCGGGCCGAGCGCGCGCCACCGCCTCCGCCTTCCGCCGCGCCAGCATCGAGGTGGCCTCCTCCACCCTGGTGCCCGGCGGGACGTCCTCGCCCACGCCCGGAGCCACCGCCTCGTACGGCACTCCCAGCGCGTCCATCAGCGCGCGCCGGGCGGGAGACGTCGAGGCCAGCACCAGTGGGCTCACCGGCTTTCCTTTCCCCGGTGGATGGGATAGCCCGTGCCGCCATCATGAAGAAGTCCCCCGCGATGCGGCCGATCAAGCAGGAGCGCGCCGCCCGGACTCGCGCGGAGATCATCGAGAAGGCGGTGCGCCTCTTCTCGCAGCAGGGTTACCAGGCCACCACCATGGTGGATCTCGCCCGGGCCATCAAGATGAGCCCCGGCGCGCTGTACTGGCACTTCCCCACCAAGGAGG
>DATBSS010000616.1:0-1684 GCA_036559665.1 Myxococcaceae bacterium | reverse complement strand
GTTCACCTGGTAGGGGATCTCGTCGAAGATGATGCTCTCGCGGTCGCCCTTCTTCGACGTCTCGATGGCGTGGCGCGCGCGCATCACCAGCTGCCCGCGCCCCGTCTCGTACGCCTTGCGGATGCCCTCCCGCCCGGTGATGAACGCGCCGGTAGGGACGTCCGGGCCGGGGACGAACTTCATCAGGTCCAGGAACGTCGCCTTGGGGTTGTCCACCAGGTGGATGGTGGCGTCCACCACCTCCCGCATGTTGTGGGGCGGGATGTTGGTGGCCATGCCCACCGCGATGCCGGTGGCGCCGTTGACCAGGAGGTTGGGGAACCGCGCCGGGAGCACCAGCGGCTCCTGGAGCGAGTCGTCGTAGTTCGGCCCGAAGTCGACCGTCTCCTTGTCGATGTCGGCCAGCAGCTCCTCGGCCAGCCGCGACATCCGGATCTCGGTGTAGCGCATGGCCGCCGGCGCATCGCCGTCCACCGAGCCGAAGTTCCCCTGCCCGTCCACCAGCACGTACCGCATGGACCAGGGCTGGGCGAGGCGGACGATGGCCTCGTACACCGCGGAGTCACCGTGCGGGTGGTACTTGCCGATGACGTCGCCCACCACGCGCGCCGACTTCTTGTAGGCGCGGTTGTGGAAGTTCCCCAGGTCCTGCATCGCGAACAGGGAGCGCCGGTGCACCGGCTTCAGGCCGTCGCGCACGTCCGGCAGCGCGCGCCCGATGATGACGGACATCGAGTAGGCGAGGTACGAGGTCCGCATCTCGGCCTCGATGCTCACCGGGAGCAGCTCGCCGATTCCCCCGCTGCCTCCGCCGCCGCCGTTCCCCTCGGCCGGTGGCTTCTTGTCGGTCGTCTCGTCAGGCATGAACGCGCATGGAAGCTCGCGTGGAGCTCCGCGTGCTTATGCCTGAAAGGACCGGCTCAAACCACTGAAACGGTGGCCGTCTGCCCGCCTGTCATGGTGAGGAGGATGCGCTCGGCTTCCGAGCCAAAAGCCCCATGTGGGTCCAGGGACTTGGCCCTCTCCAGCGCGGTGCGCGCGGCGGCCCGGTCGCCCTTGAGCTTGAGGGCGATGCCCATGTTCAGGTGCGCGCTGGCGCTTTCCCGGTCCATCTCCACCGCCTCCTGGAACAGCGCCAGGGCCCGGTCCAGCTCGCCCAGGAGGAGCTGCTCCTTGCCGGTGGCGACCTTCTTCTCCGAATCGTTCACCAGCTCCACCTTGAACAGGGCATTGCCGGCGAAGTTCACGACGAGCGCGCGCAGCAGGCCGCCCCAGTAGAAGGTGAGCGCTTCGCCGGCCACCACCGCCGCCAGCGGGATGTCCGGCAACAGCTGCTTGCCGCGGAGCTTGAAGCGGACCTTGGTGTGGCGGCCCTTCTTGGCCCAGTGGGTGAGCTCCTCGCGAATCTTCGCTAGCGTCTCCTCCACCCGCGTCGGCTCCACCTCCACCGACATCACGCCTACCGGCCTCTTGGGGAAATGCTGGACGTGGACCGGCACTGGGACGGCGCGTGCGACCGGGGTGGCGGCGGGCGCCTCCCTGCGCTCGATGCGCGCGAGCGAGGCCGGCTTCTTGCGGGCGGAGGGGCGGCGGCGAGCGGGGCGGCGCTTGGAGGCCATGGACGCACTCTAATCGTCCCTTTGGCGCCGCGCTGCACAGCGTGGATCTGCGTGCGGAAGCCAAA
>DATBSS010000615.1:0-22283 GCA_036559665.1 Myxococcaceae bacterium | reverse complement strand
CTCAGCGTGGGCAGACATAGGGGGCCCCCAGCGGGTAGTGGATCCGCCACCATGATGTGACGCCGGCGAGCCCCTTTATTCAGTCCCAAGCCCAAGCTCAGGCCGCTTTCGGGTGTGACACCGGCGGCGTCGAACCCACTTCCTCGGCGCGGGTGCGGGCGGCCACGGCGAGGAGGGAGGCGCGGCTGGAGAGGCCGAGCTTGTCGAACACGCGCTGCAGGTGCTTCTTCACCGTCGCCACCGAGCACCCCAGCTCGTCGGCGATCAGCTGGTTGTCCCAACCTTCCAGCAGGTGCCGGGTGACCTCCACCTCGCGCGCGGTGAGGCGTTCGATCCACGCGCCGGGGAGGGCGCGCGGCAGCGGCAACTCCTCCAGCACCGCTACGCACCAACCGTCGACGCGCGTGAAGGAGACGCGGAGCACGCGCGCCGGACCGTGTCGCTCCAGGCCGTCATCGTTGAAAGCGCCGTCCGGGTCGGAGCGCGACAGCTCGGCCAGCCGTCCACCCAGCACCTCCGGCAGCCCGAGGCTCCAGGGCTCCTCCGGGGTGAACCAGCGCTGGAGCAGCGCGGTGGCGCCGCGGGTGCGGAACGTCTCGCGCTGCGCTTCGCCCCACACCACGAACTCCACGCCGCGGTCCCGGAGGATCTGCTCATGGATGCTCAGCGCCTGGCCATCGTCATCGGGTCGCAAAGGAGAGCCCCTGTCGGATCGCGAGTGCTTTTCGATGGGAGGAGAGCAGTCCGCGTGCCACGGACGAGGGGACGAAAGACGGGTGGTTACGCCTGCGCGCGGCGTCGGGTAGTGAGCAGTGCCCTTCACGACCTGAGTACGCGGGCGCACGCCCGCTGACGCGCCGAGCGTCCGCGCTACGGTTGGATCCGCCCGTCGCGCAGGGCGATCGTCCGCTGGACGCGGCGCAGGCAGCGCTCGTCGTGGGTAGCGATCATCACCGCGCACCCGCGCGAAGCGAGGGCGGCGAGGGCATCGAGCACGCGGGCGGCGCTCTCCCAGTCGAGGCTGGCGGTGGGCTCGTCGGCGAGGAGCAGCTTGGGGCGCATGGCGATCGCCCGAGCCACCGCTACGCGCTGCTGCTCTCCGAGCGAGAGCTGGCCCGGCCGCTGGTGCCGGTATCCGTCCAGCCCCAGCGCGGCCAGCGCCTCGCGCGCGCGGGCGTCCGGATCGCTCCGCGGGCCGAGCGCGGACTCCACCGCCAGCGACACGTTCTCCTCGGCGGTGAGCGCGGCGAGGAGGTTATGGGTCTGGAAGACGAGGCCGATCATCGAGGCCCGCCGCCGCGCCTGGCCCGGAGCGGAGAGGGCCGCCACGTCCTGGCCGTCCAGCGTGGCGCGCCCGGAGGTGGGCGGCTCCAGCCCGCCGAGCAGGGTGATCAGCGTCGTCTTCCCCGACCCCGACGGTCCGGCCAGCCCCACCAGCTCGCCCGCGGCCAGCGCCAGCGAGACGTCCGCCAGCGCGACGCGATCGCCGTTCGGCCCGCCGTAGACGCGGGAGAGCCTGTGGGCCTCGAGCAGCGCGCCGGTCACAGGTGCCTCAGCGCGTCCATGGCGGTCATCCGCGCGGCGCGCAGCGCGGGGAGGATGCCGCCGATCATGAAGATGGGCGCCACCAGCCCGAGCGCGGTGAAGAGTCCGTAGCTGGAGACCAGGGGGCGCAGGTACGGGTCCAGGCCGATCATCCCCTCCAGGTGCTCGGCGCCGGCCCAGCGGACGTCGATCCCGCCGAGCCGGTTCACCACCGTCACCACCAGCACGCCCAGCAGCAGCCCGGTGCCCACCGCCACCGTCCCCACCAGCATGGTCTCCAGCGCCACCAGCCGCACCACCCGGCCGGGCGTGAAGCCGATGGCGGAGAGCACGCCGAATTCGCGCGTGCGCTGGAGGATGCCGATCACCTGCACCGCGGCCACGCTCAGCCCGACGATGACGTAGAGGATGACCAGCACCACGTTGACGCTGCCGTACTGGAAGCTCACCAGCCCGCGGAGGAAGGGCGAGACCTCGCGCCAGGTGCGCACGCGGTAGACGGACGGGTCCAGGCGCGCGCGCAGCGCGGCGGCGGCGGCTTCGGTGTCGGCGCTGGTCCGGGCCTTGATGAGCACCTTGCCGGTGCCGTCCTGTGGGCTCTCGCAGAGGCGGCGCGCGGTCTCCACGGAGACGAGCGCCAGCCGCGGATCGAGCTCCTCGGAGCCGCTCTGCACCAGGCCCACCACGCGCAGGCGCGCGCGGCCCAGGTCGTCGGAGAGGGTGAGGTAGCCGATGGGGACCTTGTCGCCGACCTTGACGTGGAGCAGCTCCGCTAGCGTGGTCCCCAGCGCCACCGCGTCTCCGTCCTCGGGGCCGGGGAGCTTCCCCTCCACCACCAGCCGCGGGAACAAGCTGGTGTTCGCCTCGCGCGCCGCGTCGACGCCCAGCAGCAGCGCGCCGCGCGCGCGCCCAAGGGCGCCCGCCAGCGCGGGGATCTCCAGCCGGGGCGCGGCGCCCGCCACCGCCGGCACCTCGGCGCCGGCGGCGAGGACGGGCCCGGCGGGGATGGTCCGGTCGCCCTTCGCGCTGTCCACCTGGACGTGGCCGAGCATGAGGCCCACCGCGTTGGCGATCTCCATCTCGGCGAAGCCCATGTTCATCCCCACCATGAAGACAATGGCGGTGCAGCCCACCACCACCGCGGCCGAGGTGATGATCGCGCGCCTCGGCGTGGCGAGGACGTTGCTGACCGCGATCCGGGTGAGGCTAGGCATGGAGGTGCTCTAGCGCGCGCTGGACCCCGTCGTCACGCAGCTCGCTCGCGAACCCGGCGGCGCGGCGCCGGACCGGGGGCCGGGTGGCGAACGCCAGGGCCTCGGCCAGCCGCTTCCCGGAGAGCGCGCGCCGCGGGATGGGCCGGGGGCCCAGGCCCAGCTCGGTCACGCGGGAGGCCCAGTAGTGCTGGTCCAGCATGTGCGGGACGACGACCTGCGGGACGCCCGCGCGCGCCGCGGTGGCGGTGGTGCCCGCGCCGCCGTGGTGCACCACCGCGCGCATCCGGGGGAAGAGCGCGGCGTGCGGCGCCTCGCTCACTACCAGCACCCCGTCCCGCTCCGGGACCTGCGCGCGGGCGGCCGCGGGCATGGAGAGCACCAGGCGGCAGTCGGTGGCGGTGGCCGCGTCGGCGGCGACCTCGAACAGCCGCCGCGCGTCCGGCACCGGCATGCTCCCGAAGCCGAGGTAGACGGGCGGTTCGCCCTCCTGGAGGAACTGTTCCAGCTCCTCCGGGAGCGCGGAGGCGTTCGCCGGGGGCGCGGCCCAGCTCCCCACCTGCACCACGCGCTGCTCGAGGTCGGGCGGCAGGTGCGCCAGGGCGGGGTCCGCCGCGAGGAGGGGGCGCTCGCCGATGACGTGCGCCCAGACGCGGCGCACGGGCTGAAGGCCGTGGGTTTTCCGGAAGCGGTTGATGGCGCCGCGCCCGGCCAGCCCGTAGGTCTGCTCCGTCGCCCGCCACATGGCGCCGGTGAGGGCGCGCAGCCTCCGGAGCTTGAACAGGTGGGGCGGCGGGTGGTGGCGGGAGGGGAAGGCGAGCGGGCAGTACCCGGCGAACCGGTACGCCGCGCCCAGCGCCTCGGCCACCGAGGGCGCCGCCACCGGGAGGCCGCCGCCGAGGATGAGGTCGGCGCCGCGGGCGGCTTCCAGGAGCGGCTGGAAGTGGCGCGGCAGGTCGGCGACGAGGGCGCGCGCCATCCTCACCACGCCCACCTCGCTGGACTCCAGCAGCGCGGCGACGTCGCCGCCCACGGGCGCGAAGTCCAGCCCGGCGCCGGCCGCCCACGCGCGGTACGCCTCCGGCGCGCAGACCCGCACCGCATGGCCCCGCGCCCGCAGGGCCTGGCCGAGGGCACCCAGCGGGTAGACGTCCCCGCGCGTGCCGAAGACCGAAAGGATGATCTTCATGGCGCCGTTCGCCTCATGTCCCGCTCAGTACCGCATCGCCATCGCGCCCACCGAGACGCCGGCGGCGGTTCCCGCCAGGAGCACGCGGTCGCCGCGCCGGATCCGGCCGGAGCGGACCGCGTCGTGGAGCGCCATCGGGATCGACGCGGCGAGGCAGTTGCCGTGCGTCTGGATGTTCTCCACCAGCTTCTCGGGGGGCAGGCCGCAGGCGCGCGCGGTCATCCGCACCGCGAAGAGGCTGGCCTGGTGCGGGACCACCGCGTCGAAGGTCTCCGCCGGGCAGTCCACGTCCTGCAGGTACTTCTCCACGAACGGGACGCTCACCTTCTGCGCCAGGCGGAAGATGCGCGGCCCCTCCATGTGGAACATGTTGGTCTCCGGCTTCGTCTCCGGGGCGTTGGGCGGGTGCTTGGTGCCGCCGCCCTTGAGCTCCGCCAGCTCCGCGCCGTCGGAGAAGGTGGTGAAGGCGGCCTGGTGCATGCAGCTCTCCTCGGTCTCGCCGGCGCGCCCGACCACCGCGGCGCAGGCGCCGTCACCCATCAGCACGCTGCTCTCCGCCTCCTTCCAGTTGACCGCGATGGACGGCAGCTCCGAGGAGACCACCAGCACGTTGCGGTAGGTCCCGGCGGCGACCAGCGAGGACGCCACCTCCAGGCCGAAGAGGAAGGAGAGGCAGGTGCTGTCCACGTCGAAGCAGGGGATGCCCCTGGCCTTCTCGCCCAGCGCGCGCTGCACGAAGACCGCGGTGCAGGGGATGCACTGCTCCGGGGAGGCGGCGGCGTTGACGATCATGTCCACGTCGCCCACCTCCAGCCTGGCGTCCGCGAGCGCCGCGCGGGCGGCGTGGGCGCCCATCTCGGAGACGGTCTCGCCGCGGGCGTGGCGCCGCTCGACGACGCCGGTGTGGTGCTCGATCCAGCCGGCGGGGAGGTTCATCCGCGCCTCCAGCTCCGCGCTGGTCACCACGGTCTCCGGGAGGTACTTCCCGATCCCCGCGATCTTCACTCGCCTCGGCTTCCGCATGGTGATGCACCTCGTTTTCAACGGCGTGAGGTGCATAGCGTGCGCGTGCACGTGGGGGCCTTTGGATACCACTTTGGTGGTACAGCCCGTGCGCGCGTGACTCCCTAGCCTCCGCGGCCATGGTCACGAACATCCCGCTGGTCCCGAGGGCGATGCTGTCCGCGCTGCGGCGGCGCTTCCCTTCCATCGAACCCGAGCGCGTGTGGCTGCGGCTCGATCAGGAGGCGCCGCGGCCCGGCGAGCGACCGCTGGAGGCGCTGCTGGCGGACGCGCTGAAGCCGTACCGCCATCTGATCGCCGTGCCCACGCTGGGGTTCTTCCTGGCGTGCCTGTGGCTGATCTACGGCGAGGGCTGGAAGCTGGCGGCGCGGCTGAGCGCGGCCGGGCACGGCGCGCTGGCGGTGCTGGTGCCGATCTCCGCCGGCATGCTGGTGCATGGGTTGACCGCGCTGGTGGTGCACGAGGCGACGCACGGCAACCTGTGGGGCCGGCGAGCGGATCCATGGATCAGCAGCGCCACGCTGGGGATGTTGCTCTTGCCGTTCGCGGCGGAGACGTACCAGCACTTCCATCTCATCCATCACAAGGTCGCACTGGAGAAGGAAGACCCGAACTGGACGACGCTGCGGCAGCGGCTGTTCGAGAAGTCGCGCCTGCTCTACGCGATCTACGAGTTGGTGCCGGTCATCAACAACTTCGACCGGCTCCCCAAGCGCGCGCCGAGGTCGCGCGGGCGCACGGCGTTGGCCTGGGCGCTGGCGGTGGCGGTCTGGGTCCTGCTCCGGCCGCCCCCGCTCTACGTCCTCGCCGTGTTCTTCGGGTTCAACATGACCAACGCCCTGCGCCTGTGGACCGAGCACTTCGGCTTCTGGCGCGGGCAGGTGGCCAACGTCTTCTATTGCCCGTTCGGGTTCGGCATCGGGAACCACGCGCTCCACCACCGGTCGCCGAAGATCCCAGCCGTCGCCATGACCGTGGGCCTGATGGTGCGCAAGCGCGATGGGTCCATGCTCTTGGCCCCGCTGCACCTGCTCTTCTCCGGGGACTACGGTCCGTTCCACACTCACCCGGCCGTGATCGCGAAGGCGCCAGCCGGAGAGAGCGAGGTCCCCGGGGATGGAGGCACCCCGGAGGAGAACATCGCCTCCACGCTCCAGCGGTCGGCGCGGGAGAAGCCGAAGGTGACGGCGCTGCACCTGGCGGAGGGCGGCGCGTCGATCACGTTCGAGGCGCTGAGGGAGCGGGCGGGCTGCGTCGCTGCCCGGTTACGCGCCTCGGGGATCGGCCCGGGTGACCGGGTGCTGCTGATGATCAAGCCGGGCGTCGAATTCGCGGCGGCCTTCTTCGGCACGCTCGCGGTGGGCGCCGTGGCAGTGCTGATCGACCCCGGGCTGGGACCGCGGCGGATGCTGGAGTGTGTGACGTCGGTCCGCCCGAAGGCGATGATTTCCGTCCGCGCGCTCCACGTGATGCGCCTGCTCCGCCCGAACGCCTTCCGCTCCGTGGAGTTGGTGGTGTCCGAGCGGCCGTTCCCCGGGGCACGGTCCTTCCGGCACCTGCTGGAGGGGGAGCCGTGGATGGAGGTGGCGCCGAGGCGGCCGGAGGACGCGGCGATCATCACCTTCACCAGCGGGAGCACCGGAGAGCCGAAGGGCGTGGTCATCCCGCATCGGGTGCTGAAGGCGCAGGTGCGGACGTTCCAGGCGCTGTTCGATCTCTCGGGGAACGATCTCGTCCTGGCCGCCTTCCCGGCGCTGATCCTGCTGGGGCCGGGGCTCGGGGTGCCGGTCGTGCTGCCGGAGATCGACGCGCGGCGGCCCGCGCTGTTCGACCCGACGAAGCTGGTCGACACCATCCGCCGGTATGGCACCACCCACTCGTTCGGCTCCCCCGCCATCTGGGGGCCTGTGGGGCGGTACTGCGAGCAGCACGGCGTGACGCTCCCCACCATGCGCCGGCTGGCGATGGGCGGCGCGCCGATCGCTCCGGAGATTCTGGAACGGTTCGCCGGGCGGCTGGCGCCGGACGCGGAGGTCACCACGCCGTATGGCTCCACCGAGGCGGTGCCGGTGGCCATCGCGAACACGGCTGAGCTGCGCGCCGAATGGGCGCAGGGGCCTGGGCGCGGGGTGCTGGTGGGCCGGCCCGTCGAGGGCGCGGAGGTGCGCATCGTGCAGATCTCGGATGGGCCGCTGAGCGAGGCGGTGCCGCTGGGGACGGGGGAGATCGGCGAGATCGCCGTGCGCGGGGACATCGTCTCGCCCGCGTACTTCGGACGGCCGGACGCGGACGCGCTGGCGAAGATTCCGGACGCGGGCGGCACCTGGCACCGGATGGGCGATCTCGGATACCTCGACGAGCGCGGCCGGCTCTGGTTCTGCGGGCGCAAGTCGGAGCGGGTGGAGACGAAGGAGGGCGCGCTCTACACCGCTCGCGTGGAGCCGCTGTTCAGCAGTGACGCGCGGGTGCGGCGGGTGGCGCTGGTGGGCGTGGGGTCGCGGCCGGAGCAGCGGGCGGTGCTGGTGGTAGAGCCGGAGCCGGCGCACTGGCCGAGGAGCGCGAGCGCGCGGCGGGAACTGGCGGATGCAGTGTTGGCGAAGGGAGCGTCCGGCCCACCGGAGGTGCGGGCGCTCCGCGACGTGCTGTTCAACCCGAGGCTGCCGCTCGACATCCGACACAACGCGAAGATCCTGAGAGGTGTTCTCGCTCAGTGGGCAGCACGGAGGCTGTCATGAGCAACGGAACGACGGTGGTGACCGGGGCCACGGGGTTCCTGGGGGCGCGGATCTGCCGGATGCTGGTCGACCGCGGTGAGCGGGTGGTGGCCATGGGCCGCAACTTCAGCCGCTTCACGCTGGACCACCCGCTGTGCGCGCGCGTGGCGGCAGAGCTGGACGACGAGACGGCGCTGGAAGCGGCCTGTCGCGGCGCGGAGTCGGTCATCCACAGCGCCGCGCTGAGCGCGCCCTGGGGCCGGCGGGCGGAGTACCAGCGCGTGAACGTGGACGGCACCGAACGCCTGCTCCGCTGCGCCGCCCGCGCGGGCGTCCGGCGCTTCGTCCACGTCTCCTCCTCGTCCGTCACCTTCGACAACCAGGACCGCTACGGAGTCACCGAGTCGCAGCCGGAGCCGGCGACGTTCCTCTCCCTCTACTCGTGGTCGAAGGCGCGGGCGGAGGACGCCGTCCGCCGCAGCCAGGGGCTGGAGACGGTGATCGTCCGTCCGCGCGCCATCTTCGGCCCCAACGACACCAGCCTGCTCCCGCGACTCCTGCGCCTGGCGCGCGAGGGAGGCCTGCGCGTCATCGGCGACGGGAAGAACCTCCAGGACCTCACCTACGTGGACAACGTGGTGGACTCGCTACTGCTGGCGCGGGACTCCGCGGCCGCGCCGGGGCGGACGTACTTCGTCACCAACGACGAACCGGTCCCGGTGTGGGACCTGATCAAGCAGTTCCTGGCGGCCCTTGGCCTGCCGGTGCCGAACCGCCGCGTCCCGCTGGGTGTGGCCTACGCCGCCGCCGCGTCCATGGAGCTGCTCCACCAGGCGATCCCCCGCCTGGGCGAGCCGAAGCTCACCCGCTACACGGTGTCGCTGCTGGGGCGCGCGCAGACGTTCGACATCCGCGCGGTGAAGGAGGAGCTGGGCTACCGGCCCCGCGTCGACATGAGCGAGGCGCTGGCCCGCACGGTGGACTTCTTCCGGGGGGCCGCCCATGTCTGAGGTCCGGGTCGAGCTCTACCGGGGCGGGAGCTGCCGCCACCCGCACGGGATGGTGGTGCGCGGCGCCGGCTGGCGGACGGCGACGTTCCCCTCGCTCTTCGCGGCGCTGTTCCACCCCTCGGAAGGCATCACGCTCTTCGACACCGGGTACGCGCAGCCCTTCCTCTCGGCGACGCGCGGGTTCCCCGGCCGCTTCTACCGCTGGGTCACGCCGGTCTCGCTTCGGCCTGGAGACACCGCGCTGGAGCAGCTCGCGGCGCGGGGCATCCAAGCCCGGGACGTCCGCCGCATCGTCCTCTCGCACCTGCACGCGGACCACATCGCCGGCACGCGCGACTTCCCGGAGGCGCAAGTGATCTGCGCCCGCGCCGCCTACGACTCGGTGCGGACGCGCGGGCAGATCTCCGCGCTGCTCCGCGCCTACCTGCCCGGCCTGCTCCCGGACGGGTTCGCCGAACGCGCACGGTTCCTGGAGGAGACGGACTTCACGGGCCCGGAGGTCGGCGAGCTGGGCCCGTCGCACGACCTGCTGGGCGACGGGTCGATGTTGCTGGTGCCCCTGCCCGGGCACGCGGCCGGGCAGCTAGGGCTGCTGGCGCGGGCGGAGGGCGGCCGGCAGTGCTTCCTGGTGGCGGACGCGGCGTGGACGCGCGCCGCCTATCGCGAGAACCGGGGCCCGCATCCACTGGCGCGCGCCATCCTCGACGACGCGAAGGAAGCGGCGCGGACGCTGGAGAAGCTCCACCGGATGTGGCGGGAGCGGCCCGACGTCCAGCTCGTCCCCAGCCACTGCAGTGAGCCCTGCGAGTGGGACGCGGCGCTCACACTTCCGGCGTGACGCGCAGGATGCCCTTCGGGCTGGGCGGGCGGGCGGAGAACAGCGGCCTGGCGTCGCGGTGGCGCTCGAGCAGGTCGAGGAAGGCGACCGCCCGTTCCTTGGCTCGCGCGCACCACTCGGGCGCCGGGCTCGCGAGGTACCAGGGGCGCTCTCCAGCGGCGGCCTGGGCGTCCATCAGCTCGAGCAGGTTCTTCCTCAAGGAGTCGCCCGGCCCCTGCGCCAGGATGTGCGCCAGCTCCGTCTCGAACTGCTCGAAGAGGACGTACAGTCGCACCCACAGGTGCTCCCGGAAGCTGGCGGCGTACTTCGGCGCCGACCCGTCCGCCGGCAGCGGTCCGGCGTAGCGCTCCACGAGGCGCTCCCCGGCTTCCTCTCCCTTCCGGACGATCCGCGCCACGGTGTCGGGCGTCATGTTGAGGTTCAGCCCGCCCTCGTCCGGCTTGAGGAACACCTGCGCGATGCGCTCGCGATAGCTGGGGAGAGACGACTGGAGCGTGTCCCGGTAGCTCCGAGCGGTATGGAAGATCGCTCCCAGGAAGTCCCCCACGCCGTGAATGGCGAAGCGCGGAGGGCGCGCGCGCTCGAAGCCGGCGGGGTCGGGCAGATCGACCTCCGGGTTCGGCCCGGTCAGGCGCTCCTGCTGGGCGAGCACCCCGCTCACCGGCGAGTCGTACAGCGTGATCCCCAGCGTCGGGCGGTCCGGGACCCACGAGTCGAAGACGTGGATCGGGAAGTTGCTGGCGATGCCGCCGTCGCTGAACCAGTGCTCCTCCACGTCCGTGCACAGGTCGACCACGCCGCCCTGGCTCGAGCGCTGGTACGCCTCGTCCCGGAAGGAATAGAGGCGGACCGCGCTGAGGAGCACGGGGAAGCTGAGCGACATCCGGGTGGCGACCAGGAGTGGGATCTCGTCGCCCAGCGGGAAGATGAGCAGCGCGTCCCGCTCCTGCTCGTTCTTGAACGTGAGCTTGTTCGTCGGGTGGGCCTTCGCGTACGCGACCAACTGCTCGACGACCGGCGCCGGGAACAGCCGCTCCATCTCCTCCCGGCGGAAGAAGAACGAACGGCCGCCGCGCTGGGCGGGGAGCACCATCGGCTGGGCGAGCGTGAGGTTCGTCGTCACCACCTTCACCGTCACCCCGTCCTTCGCCAGCTGCTTCAGGGTGGGGCTGGGGCCCGCGGGATCGAGCCCGGCGATCTGGTTGATCCGCTCGTGCAGCCAGTCGGTGAGCGCCGGCGTCGCCGTCCCCGGCCGGCTCTTGCCGGAGCAGATCCCGAACCCCAACTCCCGCTTCTGCTCCAGGCGCAGCGCCACCACCACCAGCCACCCGCCCCCGACGAAGAGCCCTCCCAGCGGAAGGCCCGCCAGCGCCATGAAGAAGAAGCGGGCCATGGACGAAACCGTCCAGGCCTGCGGCGCGAACGGGTAGAGGAGGAACAAGACGACGCCGAACCCCAGCAGCGTGGCCACCGGCGCGCCCGCGAAGACGATCCGCAGCACGGTGGCCAGGCGCCAGGGGATGGCCAGTGCCGCGCGCAGGATCTTCCCGGTGCGCGCGAGGGTCAGCTTCCGCACGTCCCGCTCGCGGACCCAGGGCGGCGAGGTCGGTGGAGGTGGAGGCGCCGCCGTCGTGCCGCCGAGCACGTTCAGCCCCTTCATGAACGCCTTGAACAACCCGCGGCACGCCGGCTCCGGGACGAAGCGCTCCATGAGGAACGCCGGATCACCGAGCTCCTTCTCGACCGCGGCCAGCCCCTCGAAGCCGGGCGGGATCTTCCCGCCAGGACTCCCCGGCGGGTGCTGCCTGGCGTACTCCGCGGCGGCCGCCACGGCGGCGGCGATGGCCCCGGCCGACGCGCCGCCGATGGAACGGAAGCGGAACCGCCGCCGGAGCACCTGGATCGCCGCCGGGTAGACGACCCCGCTGGTCACACCGCCCTTCATGACCAGGTTGCAGTCGAGCAGCTTCTCCGTCCCCTCTGCCGCTGGAGCGCTCATCGCCCCAGCCTACGCCGCGTCAGAGCGCCGCGTGGACCTCCGCGGAGCGCTCCACCGGCGCGTGCCGGGGCCGTTCGGCGCGCGGGAGCACGACGGGGAGCGTGCGCAGGGAGCGCAGCGCGATGCCCTTCCGGAACCGCACCTCCGACCGCGGGACGGCGAGCCGGAGCGCGGGCGCCTCGCGGACGAGCGCGCGGAAGGCGATCTGCGCCTCCATCCGGGCCAGCGGGGCACCCAGGCAGTAGTGCGCGCCGCCGCCGAAGGTCAGGTGGTGGTTTGGCTTGCGGTCCAGGCGCAACGTCTCCGGGTCCTCGAACACCGTCTCGTCGTGATTGGCGGACCCCACGTGCCCGAACACCCGCTGGCCCTTCGGGATGACGACGCCGCCGACATCCGTGTCCACCGTGGTGTACCGCTCGGTGCCGAACTCGACCACGCTGGTGAAGCGCAGCAGCTCCTCCACCGCGGACGGCATCAGCTCCGGCTCGTCGCGCAGCCGCTCCCACGCCTCCGGCTGGTCGAGCATCGCCAGCGTGCCCAGCGAGATGAGGTTCACCGTCGTCTCGTGGCCCGCCACCAGGAGCAGGAACACCATCGCCACCAACTCGTCCTCGCTCAGCCGGTCGCCGCCCTCCTCGGCGCGGATCAGCGCGGAGATGATGTCGTCCCCCAGCGCCTTGCGCCGCTTCGCCACCAGCGACCGCACGTAGCGCAGGAAGGCCCAGAGGGCGGGAATGGCGAAGATCAGGTCGCTCGGCTGGCTGGCCCCGACCATCTTGTCCGTCCACTTCCGGAAGCGGTGCCGGTCCTCCACGGGGATGCCCAGCATCTCGGTGATGACGAACAGCGGCACCGGCAGCGCGTAGTCGCCAACCAGGTCCATCTCGCCCTTCGCCTTCGCGCGCGCCAGCAGCTCGTCACAGCGCGCCTCGATGCCCTGGCGGAGCTTCTCGATGGTCCCTGGCGTGAAGGCCTTGTGGACGAGCCCGCGCAGTCGGGTGTGGTCCGGCGGGTCCTGGTCCAGCATGCTCATGGTCAGCGGCTTGAGGAACCCGGGCGTCCAGGGGACGGCCTTCTTCCGCTCCTCCGGGCTGAGCGCCTTGAACGGGTTCTTGGCCAGGCGCGGGTCCTTGAGCGCGTGCGCAACATCGGCATGGCGGAGGATCAACCACGCGGGCTTGCGGTCCGCGAAGGTCATCGTGTGGACGGGGGTCTGCTTGCGGAGCTGCGCGTAGTAGGGCCACGGGTTCTCGCGGAACGCGGGGCTGGCGAGATCGGCCGGGGTGAGGGTGCTCATGACGTCCTCCTCTTCTTCTTGTCGTTGCTCTTCTGTGGTTGGGCGAGCTCCATCAATGCTTCCCGGAACGCGGCCCTCTGCTTCGGCGTGAGCGCGCTGCTCCCCACGCCCAGCGAGATCCCGTACCCGTCGAGCGCGAACTGGATGGCGATGGCCCGGCCGACCGGGATGTCCTCGGCTTCATCGCGGGCGATGACCTCGCTGTTGATCTGCTGGCTGCGCTTGATCAGCGCCGGCTGGGCGGAGGCGACCTGGAGGAACGCCAGGAGCAGGGCGACGAAGTCCCCCAGGGTCTCCTCCCCCATGTCGAAGGCCATGGCGATCTGCGCGCGGAGCTTCGCGCCGCGAGGCTCCGGGTCGTTCGCGGCCATGGCGACCACCTGCTCCTGAACCCCGCCCACCAGCCGGTCCAGGATGGCCACCAGCAGCTCGTCCTTGCTGGCGAAGTGGTGGAAGAAGCCGCCCTTGCTGACCTCCGCCTCCTGGGCCACCGCCTCCACGCTGAGCTGGCCGGCCCCGCGCGAGCGGATCAGCCGTTCAGCGGCGTCGAGGATGCGATCGCGGGCACTGGAATAGACGCGAGGCGACATAGTCATAGTATACCGACCGGTCGGTCTGCATGCAACTGGATCGCGCCGGGCTACAACGCGCGGTCGTGAGCGCCTCCATCGAATCCACCGGAACCCCAGCGCCGGCTTCGCTGCGGAGGGTCATCCTCGCCTCCAGCCTGGGCACGCTGTTCGAGTGGTACGACTTCTACCTGTACGGTTCGCTGGCGGTGTTCTTCGGCGAGCTCTTCTTCCCGCCGGGCAACGAGCGCGCCGGCCTGCTGGCGTCGCTGGCGACCTTCGGGGCGGGCTTCGGGGTGCGGCCGCTGGGCGCGCTGGTGTTCGGGCGGATCGGCGACCTGGTCGGCCGCAAGTACACCTTCCTGGTGACCATCGTCACCATGGGCCTCTCCACGGCGTTGATCGGCGTACTGCCCACGTACGAGTCGGTGGGGCTGTGGGCGCCGGCGGCGCTGGTGACGCTGCGGCTGGTGCAGGGCCTGGCGCTGGGCGGCGAGTACGGCGGCGCCGCCACCTACGTCGCCGAGCACGTCCCCGACGAGCGGCGCGGCTACTACACCAGCTTCATCCAGACCACCGCGACGCTGGGCTTCTTCGTCTCGCTGGCGGTGATCGGCGCCTGCCGCTCGGGGTTCGGCGCGGCGGCGTTCAAGGCGAACGGCTGGCGGGTGCCGTTCCTGGCCTCGGTGGTGTTGCTGGGGATCTCCCTCTACATCCGGTTGAAGATGCGGGAGTCGCCGCTGTTCGCCAAGCTCAAGGGCGGCGGCGGCATCTCGAAGAATCCGCTCAAGGAGAGCTTCGGCAACCCGCGCAACCTGCGCTTCGTGCTGCTGGCGCTGTTCGGCGCCACCGCCGGCCAGGGCGTCGTCTGGTACACGGGGCAGTTCTACGCGCTGACGTTCCTGCAGAAGCCGCTCAACCTGGACTGGACGCTGGCGTACCCCATCGTGGCGGTGGCGCTGGCGCTGGGGACGCCGTTCTTCGTCTTCTTCGGCCGCCTTTCGGACCGGGTGGGGCGCAAGAAGGTGATGATGGCCGGCTGCGGGCTGGCCGCGGTGACGTACTTGCCCATCTACATGGGCATGCACGCGCTGGCGAACCCGGAGAACGCCGCCAAGGTGACCGAGCTGTCCGGCGCCGCCACCGCGGGGCTGATCGGCCTGCTCTTCGTACAGATGATCTACGTGACGATGGTGTACGGCCCGATCGCGGCGTTCCTGGTGGAGCTCTTCCCGACCTCCATCCGCTACACCTCGATGTCGCTGCCGTACCACCTGGGGAACGGCTGGTTCGGCGGCTTCCTCCCGCTGATCGCCGCCGCGGTGAGCACCTCAGGCTGGGCGAAGGAGACGTTCGGAGGTGGCGCCATCTACACCGGCCTGGCCTATCCCATCCTGGTGAGCCTGATGACGCTCGCGGTGGGTGGGTCGATGCTCCACGAGACGAAGGACCACCGCATCGACACGCCCTTCCGCGCGGGATAGGGGCCCTGCTGCTCCGGTCCTACGCGCCGCCCTGGCGGTGCAGGCGGGCCGCGAGGCGGCGGAGGTCCTCGTTGGCCTTCACCAGCTCCGTCCGTCCGCGTTCGGCCTCCAGCTGCTGGTCGATCTTCTCCAGCTCCGCCAGGGCCTGCTTCTCGGCGTCCTTGCTGGAGTCCAGCAGCCAGTCCAGGGCCTGGATCGCCGCCTGCCGCGCCTCCACGTTGTCGTCGGAGAGGTGCTTGAGCAGCGCCGGGGTGGCGGAGGCGTGGCCGCCGCGGCCCAGCTCCAGCGCCGCGCGCTGGCGGACCTGGGGCGACTTGTCCTCCAGCTTCTTCGTCCAGCAGGCCGCATCCGACGAGCACTCGCGCGCCGCGTCCAGCGCCGCGCCCCAGTCGGCGATCTCCTGCTGGTGCTTGGCCGCCGCGCCCTTGGGATTGCCGCAGCCGGGCAGCCCCGGCTCCTCGCCGCACTCCCTGGTGGTCCGTGCCACCTCGTCCGCCTTGAGCTTCTCCAGCGCCGCCTTGTCCCGCTCGTCGCCCACCAGCCCGATGGCGGCGAACGCCGGCTGGCGCGCCGGCCACAGGCCCACGGTGGCCGCCTTCTGGAGCCCGGGCAGGGCGTCCCGGCCGCCGATGCGCGCCAGCGCCCAGCAGTACTTCTCCCGCTCCACCGGCTCCTCGGAGGGGAGGAACGTGAGGAGCGGCTTCACCGAGTCCTTCGAGCGCAGCTTGCCCAGCGCGTCGGAGGCGGTGAGGCGCACGTAGACCTGCTGCTCCGGGTCGCCCTTCTCGGACAGGCGGTTGATCAGGTCCGACTCCGCGCGCTTGTCGTGGAGGTCGCCGATCACCTGCGCGGCCTTGGAGTACAGCGCCGCCTCCGAGATGCCCTTGTCCTTCGCCCACGACTTGAGGGCGGTGTCCTGCCCGCGCAGCAGCGGCAGCACCGCGTCCGCGGCCGGCTTGCCGATCTGGAAGAGCGAGAACGACGACTCCCCGTAGAACTGCTGGCCGCGCGGGTGCTGCTGGAACATCCGCTTGATCAGCACCGGGACCGCGCGCGCGTCGCCGATGTCGCCCAGCGCCTGGAGCGCCTTCTTGATGATGAAGGGCTCGGTCGTGTCGTCCTGGGCCTTGGCGATGAGCGGCTCCACCGCGTCCTTGGCGCGCAGCGAGCCCAGCGCGCTGATGGCCTCCACCTGGACGATGCTGTCCTTGGCCTTGAGCATCCGCAGCAGCGTGGGCACGCCGGCCGTCCCGCCGATCTGCGTCATCGCCTGCGCCACCGCCTTGTTGAGCGCCGAGGTCTCCGTGTCGCTGGCCCCCAGGTCCACCGCGTCCCCCAGCGCCTGCACCGTGTCCGGGTCCTTGAGCCCGCCCAGGACGCGCGCCACCGCCGCGCGGGTCTCCGCCTTCTTCTCCTCCTTGAGGCGTTCCACGAGCCAGGGCTTGAAGGAGGCGTTGGCCTTGCCGGAGGCCCGCAGGTCGTCGAACACCCTCGCCTTGTCCTGGGTGCGCCGGGCGCTCTTCACCTTGCCTTCCCAGTATTCCGGCTTGGACGGGTCTCCCTTGCAGCCACCCAGCGCGGCAGCGAGGGCGAGGACCAGCAACCAACGGGACGTCGCGCGCATCCGGTCAACCTCCTGGGGGCCTGGGGGGCCGGGCGCATCCTGATCAAGGCCTCGAGAACGGTCAATGTTGTCGAGCCAGGTGGAGTACGCTTGTGGAACTGCCATGGACCCAACGGCCCAGGCCCCTTCCGCCCCCCGCCCCAGCCGGCGGACCTACGTCGTCGACCGGCGGTTCCAGCTCAAGTACACGCTGTTGCTGGTCGGCGTGGGCGTGCTGGTGGCCGCCCTCTTCGGGACCATGATGTACCTGGTCCACCTGAGCGCCCTGCGCGCGTACGTCGAGGGCCGCGGGACTACCGGCGCCTCGGCCACGATGATCTTGGTGATGGTGGCGCTGGGCGTGGCCATGGCGGCCGCGCTCTCGCTGGTGGGCGTGATCATCACCCACCGCGTCGCCGGCCCGGTCCACGTGATGAACCACTACCTCGACGTGCTCGCCCGGGGCCGCTACCCGATGATGCGGCCCTTGCGGAAGGGCGACGAGCTGAAGCGCTTCTTCGAGACCTTCCAGGGCGCCATCGAATCCCTGCGCTCGCGAGAGGCGGGCGAGGCGGACACCCTGCGCGCCGCGGTGGAGGCGCTGGCGCCGCTGGCTGGTACCGAGCAGGCGAAGGCGCTGCTCGCGCAGCTGCAGGCCATGCACGACCGCAAGCGCGACGCGACCGACCAGGTGGACGTGGGGCGGGTGGAGTAGCGCAGGAGGAGCTTTGCAGCGGCCTCGGATCGTCTTCATGGGAACGCCGGAGTTCGCGGTCCGGTCCCTGGAGGCGTGCCTGGACGTGGGGGACGTGGTGGCGGTGGTCACCCAGCCCGACAAGCCGAAGGGCCGCGGCCAGGAGCTGGCCATCTCGCCTGTGAAGGCGCTGGCCCAGCAGCGCGGAATCCCCGTGCTCCAGCCGCCGAAGATCCGCGGCACTCCATTCCACGAGGAGATCCGCGCGCTCCGCCCCGAGGTGGGCGTGGTGACCGCGTACGGGAAGATCCTCCCCCAGGAGCTCCTGGACGCGCCCGCCCGCGGCTGCGTCAACGTCCACGCCTCGCTGCTGCCGCGCTTCCGGGGCGCCGCGCCCATCCAGTGGGCCATCGCCGCCGGTGACGCGAAGACCGGCGTGTGCCTGATGAAGATGGACGCGGGGCTGGACACCGGCCCGGTGATCGACCGCCGCGAACGTCCCATCGGCCCCGAGGACACCTCGGCCACGCTCCACGACGCGCTCTCGGCGCTGGGCGGCGAGCTGATCCGCCAGTCGCTGCCGCGCTACCTCCGCGGCGAGCTGCAGCCGGTGCCCCAGCCCCCGGAGGGCGTGGTGCTGGCGCCGCTCATCAAGAAGGAGGACGGGCGGCTGGACTTCGCCCGGCCGGCGGCGGAGCTGGAGCGGAGGACCCGCGCCTTCCATCCCTGGCCGGGCACGTACACGTCGCTCGGCGGGAAGACGCTGAAGGTCGTCGGGTCCAGGGTGGGCCAGGGCCGCGGCGGGCCAGGCGAGGTGCTGGAGGCGGGGGCGGGCGGCGTGGAGGTGGCGTGCGGAGAAGGCTCGCTGGTCCTGCTGACGGTGCAGCCGGAAGGCAAGCGGGCGATGAGCGCGCGCGAGTTCCTGGCGGGCCACCCGCTCCAGAAGGGAAGCCGGCCGTTCGGCGGCGAATCGGGACAGACTTGACCACCTGCGCGTGCGGAGGACTTCGATGAACATCCTGGTGATTCATGGGCCGAACCTGAACCTGCTGGGCGAACGCGAGGGAGACGACAAGGGCCGCACGCTGGACGAGCTGAACCACGAGCTGCAGGCGCTGGCGGAGCGGGTGGGGATCACGCTGCGCGTCTTCCAGTCCAACCACGAGGGCGCGCTGATCGACCGCATCCACGCCGAGCGCCGCTGGGCGGACGGCATCCTCATCAACCCCGGCGCGCTCACCCACACATCCTACGTGCTGCGCGACGCGCTGGCCGCGGTGAACAAGCCCACCCTGGAGGTCCATCTCACCGACATCCGCCGCCGCGAGTCCTGGCGCCGCAAATCCGTCATCAAGGACGTCTGCGGGGCGCAGGTGATGGGGAAGGGCTTCGGCTCGTACCTGATCGCGCTCCAGCGGTTCGCGGACCGAGACCTGACCGGGCGCAAGCGCAAGCGCGCCCCCGGCAGGGCCGCCGCCGCCGCTCCCGTCAAGGCCGCGCCGGCTCCAGTGAAGGCCGCACCGCCTCCGGCCCCGGTCAAGGCGGAGAAGACCATCGGCCGCACTCCGCCCGCGGCGGCCCCGGCCGCTCCGGCGAAGGACAAGACCATCGGCGCCGAGCGCCCGGCGAAGGCGGGCGGGAAGAACGTGGTCACCCAGTCCGGGTTCCTCAGCCGTTCGCTGGTGCGTTCGAAGATCGCCGACCGGCTCGCCGGCAAGCTGACCGCCGCCGGCCTGGCCACCTGGGCGCGCGCGCAGTTCCTGGAGGTGCAGCGCGGCTCGCCGGCGGAGAGCGGCCACCGCGAGCTGCTGGAGGATTCGTTGCAGACGCTCACCCTCTCCGCCATGCCGGCCACCAGGCTCTCCGATGAGCAGCTGGTAGATCTCATGACGCAGCTCGAGGGATGAACGCCCGCGCGGCGGCCATCCAGGTCCTCTCGCGGGTCAGCGCGACCGACGCGTTCCTGAACGTCGTCCTGGACACGACCTTGTCCGAGCTGCGGCCGGAGGACGCGCGCGACGCCGGGCTGATCACCGAGCTGTGCTACGGCGCCGCGCGTCGCGAGATGGCGCTCGACCACGCGCTGGCGCAGGTGAGCGACCACAAGCTCTCCACGCTCGAGGACCGGGTGCTGGCTGCCCTGCGGGTGGGCGCGTACCAGGTCTTCTACACGCGGGTGCCGCGCCACGCCGCGGTGGCCGAGACGGTGGAGGCGCTCAAGTCGCTCCGGCTGCAGCGCGCCGCAGGGTTCGCCAACGCGGTGCTGCGCAAGGTGGCGGCGATGTCTGAGCTTCCGCTCCCTCCGGAGTCGGAGCCTGTGAAGCGCCTCGCCGTTCGCGAGAGCCACCCGGAGTGGCTGGTGGAGCGGTGGACCCGCCAGTTCGGCCCCGCTCGCGCGGAGCAGATGCTGGTGGCGGACAACGTGCCGCCGCCGGTGGTGGTGCGCGCCAACCGCTCTCGAAACTCGCGCGACCGGCTCCTCGAAGAGCTTCGGGGCGCGGGCGTGGATGCGAGCCCCACGTCGATCTCCCCGGCGGGAGTGGTGCTGGGCTCGCCCGGCCCATTGGAGGACGTGCTGGGGTATCGCGAGGGGCTCTGGCAGGTACAGGACGAAGCTGCGCAGCTGGTGGTCGAGTACGCCGCCATCCCGGACGGCGCGCGGGTGCTGGACGCGTGCGCGGCGCCGGGAGGGAAGGCGTGCGCGCTGGCGGAGCGGGTGCGCGTCACCGCGTGCGACGTGCACAAGAACAAGCTGCGGAAGATCGAATCGGAGGCGAAGCGGTTGGGCGTGGAGGGGCGGCTGGAGGTGAAGCAGCACGACGCGCAGAAGCCGTTCTCGGAGGAGTACGACGCGGTGGTGCTGGATGCGCCGTGCTCGGGGTTGGGGACGCTCCGCCGCCACCCGGAGCTGCGGTACCGGAGGAAGCCGGAGGACGTGGGCCGGCTGGCGGCGCTCCAGGTGCGGCTGCTGGAGTCCTGCCAGGCCGCGGTCGCGCCCGGAGGACTGCTGGTCTACGCGGTGTGCAGCGTGGATCCGCAGGAAGGCAGCGACCAGGTGGAGCTCTTCCTCCGCTCCCACCCCGACTTCACCGCCGAGCCGCCCCCCGCGATGCCAGCCGGTGCGCCACTCGCGCAGGGATACCTGAGGACGCTCCCCGGCCCGGAGGCGCTAGATGGCTTCTTCGCCGCGCGGTTGCGCCGGACGTACTGACGCTCGAGTGCTGCTGCGTCCGTGACTCAAGGCCAGCTATCGGCCTTGGTCTTCATCTTCTCCAGCGAGCGTCCGGAGCATTGCGGCCAACGCGGGAATCTCCTCGGCGGCCGCCTTCCAGAGAATGTCTTTATCGATGTCGAAGTAGGCATGCACGATGCGGTTGCGCGTCCCGACGATGGCCTTCCACGGGATCGCCGGCGCATGCGCGCGTGTCTCCTCGGAAACCTTCGACGCCGCCTCTCCGACGATCTCGATCGCTCGAACGACGGCAAAGAGCAACATGCTATCGGCGTCCAGGTCTGAGCGTTTACGCCCCGAGATGAAGTGAGCGACCTCGGTTGCGGCCTCGACCATGTGCCGGATTCGGATCCGGTCATCCTCGCGCATATTGCACCACGGCCGTGCGCACGACCTCGTCCCGGAAGTAGCGCGAGAGATCTTCGGCCGTGCGCAGATCGACCAGCCGGCCACCGAGGAGCTCCGAGAGCTCATCCTCCATGGTGGCAAGGGCAAGCAGCCCCGGCTTTCCACCAGGCTCGAAATCGACGAGCAGATCGACGTCGCTGTCGGGTCGGCTGGTGCCCTTGAGTACCGATCCGAACAGCGACAGCTTCAGGATGCCGTGCCTGCTGCAGAAATCCCGTAGCCTGTCGTCATCTACCTGCAATCGAGTCTTCACGGCTCGCCTCTCCCCCGAGCTGCTTCGAAGCCCCTGTCCTCGCCGGGATGGTGCTCATCCTGCCGCATTTCTGCATTCGAATGCCGGCTTCTCAGGTGTTCACTCCGCCCAGCGCATCGGCCGGGCCTTGAGCGTGGGCGAGTCCATCCGGTCGCAGAAGGCTTCGAACTTCGCGCGGGGGACGCCCTTCCAGCGGAGGTCCTCCAGCGACTCTTTCAGCGGCACGTCGGTCACCAGCGTCGCCAGCTTCTTGTAGAGCGCGGCTTCCTTCTCCTCCGCGCACAGCGCCCCGCACAGCTTCTCCGCGCCGCGGAGCTTCTTGTCCCAGTCGAGGAACTTCCTGGGGATCTGCTCCAGCGTGCCGTAGCGCCCCAGCACCGCCGCGGTGCCCTTCTCGCCCCAGCCGGGGATGCCGGGGATGCCGTCCGCGGAGTCCCCCACCAGCCCCAGGAAGTCCGGCACGCTCCGGGGCGAGAAACCGCGCTCCTTCACGAAGGCGGCCTCGTCGACCACCTTCTCCTGGTGCCGGGCCACCAGCACCACCTTGTCGCCGCGGATGCACTGCCCCAGGTCCTTGTCCGGAGAGAGAATCCGCACCTGCTCCACCTGATCCGCCCAGCGCGCGGCGGCGGTGGCTAGCGCGTCATCCGCCTCCCACTCCTTCATCGACCACACCGTGACGCCGAGCGCGGCCGCGCCTTCCTCCACCAGGTCGAACTGCGCGGTCAGCTCCGGGGGCAGGCCAAAGCCGGTCTTGTATCCGTCGAACAGATCGTTGCGGAACGACTCGATCGGGTTGTCGAACGCCGCGCCGACGTGCGTGATGGCCTCCGCCTCGTTCTGCAGGAGCGTGAGCCACGAATTCATCAGGCCCACCGTGGCCTTCACGTCCTGCCCGTCGGCGGCGCGGTGGTCGGGACGCTTCGAGTAGAAGGCGCGGAACAGCTCGTAGGTTCCGTCGATGACGTGGAGGCGCATCCGGGCGCTCCGCTAGTCCTCGTCCTTCGCGGCGGCCTTCATCGCGTCCAGCACCGCCTGCGAGGCGCGGTCCAGGTACTTGCCCTTGCGCACCAGCAGGCCGATGGGGCGGGTGAAGGGCCCTTCCGCGAACGGCTTCTGCACCAGCGTGCCCACGGTCACCTCGTGGTGCGCGGTGGCGGAGGGCAGCACGCTCACGCCCAGGCCCATCTCCACCGCCCGCTTGATGGTCTCCA
>DATBSS010000614.1:0-2880 GCA_036559665.1 Myxococcaceae bacterium | reverse complement strand
CGCTGCCCGCACCCACCTCCAGCACCGGACCGCGAGGCGCAAGCTCGAACGCCGGCGCCAGCCAATGCCAGGGGACCGTCATCGACCCCGAAGCCTATCCGCTCCGAAGCGGAGCAGTTACTTGTCCAGGCCGAGGTCCTTCAGGAGCTTCGCGATCGCGTCGCTGGGGACGCGGGCGGCGCAAGCGAAGGTGCCCGGGTCCTGAGGCTCGCTGGGGACGCGGGACGCGCAAGCGAAGATGCCCGGGTCCTGAGGCTCGCTGGGGACGCGGGAGGCACAGGCGAAGATGCCCGGGTCCTGAGGCCGATTGGGGAGCTGGGCGGCGCAGCCGAAGATGCCCGGGTCCTGAGGCCGATTGGGAAGCTGGGCGGCGCAGCCGAAGATGCCCGGGTCCTGAGGGCGGTTGGGGACCTGGGCGGCGCAGCCGAAGACGCCCGGGTCCTGAGGGCGGTTGGGAACCTGGGCGGCGCAGCTGAAGACGCCCGGGCCCTGGGGCCGGTGCGGCCGGCAATCGAAGGAGTCGCGCTGGAAGCGGTTCTTCGACCCGTCACCGCCATCCAGGACCTTGCTCGCGACCTTCTCGCCGGCGCTGGACGCGGTCTGCGTCTGCGCGGGGCGGAACGAGGTTCCAGAGAGGGAATTGAGGCGGCTCATGACAGGGCTCCAGGCACCGGTCGGTGCAAACGTAGGGAGGAAACGGACACCCACATTCTCGGGACCCGGTGCGCCTCGGTGCACCGCTGGAACGTCAACGTCTTTACGTCGGGATTTCTCGCCTTCGGAGAAATGGAGCTCATCCGCCCATTGCGGGCGCCGGCCGGAACCCGCGCAGCCGCACGAACCGCTTGAAATCCTCGACGAATGCCGGCGCGGAGATCCCCGTCGCCTCCTGGAACGCTTCCGGAAAAGCGGCGCCTCGCGCCATCCCTTCCATCACCCGCTGGACCGCCTCCTCCCCATATCGCCGGATGAGAAACGCGAACGCGTGATGGGCCGCGCCGTACACGACTGCGTTCTGCCCGCGGTACAGCGCGTCCGGGTTCATCATCGGATCCAGGTCCGGCCGCTCCGAATAGAACTGCGCCAGGTCTTCCAGCGATCGCCACCGGAACCCCTGGCTCGCCGTGACCGAGGCCATCCCCTCGCGGAACCACAAGGGGATCCGCTTCCGATCCCAGTCCGCCCCACGCGCCGAGCGCTGGTACATCACGCAGTGGGTGAGCTCGTGCAGCATCAGCTCGTCCACGTCCGCGGGATTGGCTCCACCCAGGGGGGACCAGGTCCCGGGCGACTGGACGTAGATCTCGTCGTAGCGCGCCCAGGCCCGGAGCCAGTCGTAGTCACGGCGGTTCACTGCCGCCTCCAGCGCCTCGTGCGAGGGGAAGACCAGGACCCGGACCGGGACGCGCAGCACGCCCCAGCGCGCCAGCCGGGGGGAGGCGGCGCGGATGGCGCGCTCCAGTACTCCGAGCGAAGGCTCATCGCCAATCCCATAGGCGAGCTGGAAGGTGCCGGCCTCGGTGCGGAGCTCGGCGCGCTCGCGGAGGGCCGCGTGGTGGATCGCGGCGCAGCCCGGGCCGAAGACCGCGATCAGGAGGAGCGGCGCAATCCTCCCGCCCCGCATCAGGGCCCGTCCTCCACCAGCGCCAGCACCAGCCGGCACACGTCGGAGACGTCGCGCAGGCCGGCCAGGCGCCGCTCGGGGACGCCGAAAGAGAGCAGCGCCACGTCGTGCAGGGTGTGGTTGCGCGTGCTCAGGTCCTCCACGTTGCCGTGGTCGCTGACGATCAGCACCGCGGCGTCGCCGGGCCGCCCGTCCACCGCGGCGCGCGCGAAGCGGTCGAAGGTGTCCAGCACCTCCTCGGCGAGGGCGAAGTCGCGGCCGTGGCCGGCCTCGTCGGCGAGGAAGTGCTCGAAGAGGACGAAGTCGTGGCCGGTGGCGATGCGCCACAGCGCGGCGGCGGCCTCCTCCGGCGTGCGCTGCGGGACGTGGAGGCCGCGCAGGCGCGCGCGGCGGCCCTCGATGTCGTGGGTGAGCCCCAGCCCGCGCTCCGCGTCCTCCAGCGTCCGCAGCGGGACGCTCGCCACCGAATAGGCGACGGTGGACGCGGAGGGCTTCAGGCGGCGGAGCCGGCCGGGTGGGATGGGCGGGAGCGGCGCCGCGGGCGAGTCGCCCGGTTCGTACGGCAACCCCAGCGCCTGGAGGTAGGGGAGGGGAAACGCGTTGGCGAAGGTGGGGCGGCGCCCGCGCGCGACGAGCTTCTTGATCAGGCTGTGCTCGCGGAGGACGCCGCGGAGCACCTCGTTGGGGTAGCCCAGCAGGTGGCGCCCGAGGATCCGCGCCGCCGGCTCCCCGGTGAAGATCGCCGTCTGGTTGGTGGCGGACTGGGGGCGTCCCGGCACACCGAAGGTGGTGCCCAGGTCCGTCCGCGCGCCCGAGGGCGGGAGCGCTTCGCCGCGGCCGCCCTGGAACTGGGAGAGCAGGAAGCGCCCGCGCGCGAGCGGATTCACCGAGGGATCGGCCGCTCCCACGCCAACGCCGTCGATGAACAGCAGCGCGACGCGCACGGAGCGGGCACTGTAGCCCCTTGGGGAGATCGCCCGATGCCCTGGACCTCGACTGCCGGACACTCGATCGGGTGCGCTAATGCATTGCGTTAAACGCATTGGCGTTCGAGCCCTTTTTCCCGATCATCCTCAAGCACTCCAACCCACGACCATCATGGACTTTTGGGCTGTAATGTCGGGAAATACTCAGTAGCAGGTCCCAAAGGACTCATTGCGACCAACCCTGTGAACTCGTAGAATGCTGGTGGAAAGCACCTAAAAATGAGTAGAACCCGAGGATATTCAGAGTATGCTCGGATGGGGGCAGCGGTG
>DATBSS010000613.1:0-5564 GCA_036559665.1 Myxococcaceae bacterium | reverse complement strand
GGATGAGGTCTTGCAGAGCCCAGTATCCTACCTCACCCGCTGGCGCGCGAACGGTGTCACGCGCATAATCGGCCCGTAGCGTCCTGCATTCATTGCGGGACCCCCATGGATGACGGTGTGAGCGCACGTGTGTTGACCCCGGTGGTAGGCCGGGTCCTCGTCGTTGGAGGCCCGGACGGTGCTCGGCAGGCCATCGCGGCCCTGGAGGCGGCTGGATATCAGACCGCATCCGTGCCTGGCGCGCACGGACTTGCTGCGGCCGCCACCCAGGCCAGGGCGGACGCGGTCCTGTTCACCGACGGGACCGTGCCGCAGCACGACATCCTGGCCGCCATCCGCCGCGAACCTACCCTGCGCGACGTCCCCTTCATCGGCGACCTGAGCGGGTCCAGCTCCTCCACTGCCCCCTCCGCGCTCACCCAGGCCCGCCTCGACGACTGGATCCACTTCTCCGACGAGCTGGCCACCCGCGTCGAAGCCTCCATCCGCGCGCGCCGGATGATCGCCCGCGAGGAGCAGGCCCGCCTCCGGATGGAGATCCTCCTCGAGATCACCCAGGCGGCCACCAGCAGCCTGGAGCTCGAAGAGATCATGCGGATCGCGGTGGACAAGATCTGCAAGGGGATCACCGCGGACCGCTGCTCGGTGGTGCTGGTGGAGGGGCAGGGCCCTCGTTCGGCGCGCGTGGTGGCCACCCGCGAGAGCTCCTCCATCAACTCGCTCACCCTGGACCTGGTGAAGTACCCGGAGCTGCGCCGCGCGCTGGAGACCCGGCAGACCATCTACGTGGAGGACGCCCACGTCGACCCGCTGATGGACGAGGTCCGCCCGGAGATCGCCCCGCTGGGTGTGAAGTCCATCCTCGTCCAGCCGCTGATCTGCCAGGACGACCTGCTGGGCGCGCTCTTCCTCCGCCTCTCCCGCCAGGAGGGCGAGTTCGGCCGCGAGGAGCAGGAGTTCCTCAAGGCCATCTCCGGCGCGCTGGCCAACTCCATCCGCAACAGCCGGCTCCACGCGGCGCTCCGCCGCAAGCGCGACGACCTGGAGTCCGCGTACGTCGACCGGTACCGCGAGCTGAACGAGGCCAACCGGCGCCTCAAGGAGCTCAACCGCGTCAAGGACGAGATCATCGCGGTGGTGAGCCACGACCTGCGCGCGCCCCTTCAAGTCCTGCTCGGCCACGCCCGGCTGCTGCTGGGGGGCAAGCTGGACGGCGACCAGCAGCTCTCCTCGGAGGCCATCCTCCGGCAGGGCCGGAAGATCCTCGACCTGGTGGAGTCCCTGCTCGAGCGCGGGCGCGGCGAGCAGGCGCGCGTCTCGCTGGACCCGGTGCAGCTGGACGTGGCGGAGCTGTGCAAGGAGACGGCGACCGACCTCTCCATCATCGCCCGCGAGAAGGGCGTCACCCTGAAGATCGAGACGCCGGAGAGCCTCTACGTCCTGGGCGACGAGGTGAAGCTCCGCGAGGTGCTGCAGAACCTGATCTCCAACGCCATCCAGCACGCCAAGTCGAAGGTGGTGCTGCGCGCCCAGAGGCTCCGCCGCCCGGACGGCGAGGCGGCCCGGGTGCTGGTGCAGAACGACGGCTCCGGGATTCCGGACAGCCAGGTCCACCTGGTGTTCGACCGCTACCGCCACGGGCCCGGCGGCGTCGGCCTGGGCCTGGCCATCTGCAAGGAGTTCATCGAGCTGCACGGCGGGGAGATCTGGGCCGAATCGCCGTCCGAAGGCGGCTGCTGGTTCATCTTCACCATCCCGCTGGTGCACAGGGTGGTGCAGCGCAAGAACCAGGCGCTGGTCACCGCGGACCGCCCTCCTCCCCCGGTCCCCGCCGAGCAGAAGGAGCACGTCCGCGTACTGGTGGTGGAGGACGAGCCGCAGATCGCCGCCGTGCTGGAGGAGATCCTGAGGTCGCGCTACCGGGTGGAGGTGGCCCGCGACGGCGCCGAGGGCCTGGCCAAGGCGCGCGCGCTCCACCCCGACCTGGTGGTGATGGACGTCTTCCTCCCCAAGCTGGACGGCCTGGACGCGGCGGTGGCGCTCAAGTCCACGCCGGACACCGCCGACATCCCGGTGATCCTCCTCTCCGCCCACCAGGGCGTGGCGGAGAAGGTGCGGGCGCTCAACCTGGGCGCCATCGACTACATGCACAAGCCCTTCCAGGCGCTGGAGCTGCTCACGCGCACCGAGCGCGCGCTCACGCTCCGCAAGGCCGAGCGCGAGCTGGAGCGGAGCCAGAACCTCCTCCGCCGCGCCGGGAGCGACCCGGAGACGGGCCTGTTCGACCGGATCGGCCTGGTGGCGCGGCTGGAGCAGGAGCGGTCCCGCGCCAAGCGCTACGGCCGCCCCCTCTCGCTGGCGGTGATGCAGCCGTCCACCGCCCCGGCCATGGACGTGCTCCGCGGGGGCGCCTCGCTGGTGCGCTCCCGGCTGCGCGCCCCGGACGTGGTGGGCCACCTGGGCAACGGCGTCCTGGGCGTGGCGCTGCCGGAGTGTGCGCCGGAGGACGCCCGCACCGTGCTGGGCCGGCTGATCCCCGAGCTCCGCCAGGTGACCTCGGTGGCCTACCGCATCCAGGTGGTGGACCTGATGGCCATGGAGCGCGCCTCGGACCAGGTGATCGAGGCCCTGATGGGCGGGCCGCAGGCTCCCGCCTCGGCAAGCCGGCGCGAAGAGGGTTAGACTCCCCCCTACGGATGTTTCGCAGGGCGCTGCTCCTCGCCGCGGTGGTGTTCGGCTGTGCCGCCGGGCCGCCACCCAAGCGGCCCAAGGTCGACCTCTCCGCCATGCAGGAGGCGATGGACGCCGCCTCCATCGAGGAGGACTTCGCGTCCTCCGCCTCCTACGCGCACTACCTCCAGTCGCGCCTGCGCCACCAGGAGGGGGACTCCAGGAAGGCCATCGAAGAGCTGCGCCTGGCGCTGGCCACCGACGACGGCAACCCCTTCCTGCTCACCGCGCTGGCCGAGGAGTACGCGCGGGCCTCGGACCTCGCGCGCGCGGAGGTGGAGCTGAAGAAGGTCATCTCGGTCCACCCCAGGTACCAGCCCGCGCAGCTGCTGCTGGGGCGGGTGCTCTACGAGGGGCGCAAGTACAGCCGCGCGCAGATCTCCCTGCGCAAGGCGATCAAGCTCCGCCCCCGGGACCCGGACGCCTACCTGGTGCTGGCCCAGCTCTTCGTGGACACCGACCAGCCGGAGCAAGCGGTCAAGGCGGTGGAGCAGCTGGGCAAGGCGCTGCCGGGGGAGGCCTCCGGCTACCGGCGCCTGGGCCTGGCGCTGGCGGAGCGCGGGGACTTCGACCGCGCCGAGCCGATGCTGATCCGCGCTTCGGAGCGCGACCCGGGCGACTTCGACGTCTGGGTGATGCTGGCCCAGCTCTACGAGGGCACCAAGCGCCCCGCCAAGGCGGAGGACGCGTACGACAAGGCGCTGGAGCGCGACCCGGACAACCACGAGGTGCTGCTCCAGGCGGGGCGGCTGTCGCTCAAGAACGGCTCCACCGTCCGCGCCCGCGCCTACTTCGACCGGCTGCTCTCGCTCTCCGACGACCCGGAGCTGGCGGTGAAGGTCGCCTTCTCGTACCTGGCCACGCGCCAGCTGGACGAGGCGGCGGAGGTGCTGGACGCCTCGCGCGCCGCCGGGCTGTCCGAGCCGCGGCTGGCCTTCTACGCCGGCCTGGTGCACGAGAAGCTGCGCCACTTCCCCAAGGCCGCGGAGGCGTACGGCGCGGTGCCGGCGGATTCGGACCTGTTCCATGAAGCGCGGCTCCACGCGGCCTCGTGCCTCTCGCTGGCCGGCCAGCACGCCAGGGCGCTGGAGCTGTTCAAGAAGGGCGTGGCGGAGAAGCCGGACTACGTCCTCCTCTACCCGGCCTACGCGCGCGCGCTGGAGCGGGCAGGGAACGACAAGGAGGCGGAGGCGCTGCTGCGCAAGGCGGTGCAGAAGTACCCGGCGGCCGAGCTGTTCGACGGGCTGACGCAGATGCTGCAGAAGCGCGGGCGGCTGGCGGAGGCGATCGACCTCATCGGCCAGGCGCTGGCGTCCCGCCCGCGCGACGAGGCGCTGCTCTACACGCTGGGCGCCGCCTACGAGCGCAAGGGCGACCACGACCGGTCCATCGCCGAGATGCGGGCCGTGCTGGAGGTCAACCCGGAGAACCCGGACGCGATGAACTTCATCGGCTACACGCTGGCCGAGGCCGGGAAGGACCTGGACGAGGCGGAGCGGCTCTTGCTCAAGGCGCTGGAGCTGCGGCCGGACAACGGCGCCTTCCTCGACTCGCTGGGCTGGGTCTACTACCAGCGCGGCGACGCCGACCGCGCGGTGAAGACGCTGGAGCGCGCGTCGCAGCTGGCGCCCGGGGAGCCGCTGATCATCGAGCACCTGGGCGACGCCTACCAGCGCGCCGCCCGGCCGCAGGACGCGGAGAAGGCATACCAGCGTGCGCTGGAGGCCATCCACACCGCGCCCGAGGTGGCGGACGACCCCAAGGCGCAGCAGAAGTCGCTGGAGCGCAAGCTGAAGTTCCTGTCCTCGGGGGCCGCCTCCCGCTAACGTCCCCCGCCGGGATGGCCGCCCGACACGACGAGGGGTTCTTCTCCGCTCGCGACAACCTCCGCCTGTTCTGGGCCAGCGACGTCCCGGACGCCCCCAAGGCATGGGTGGGCCTGGTCCACGGCTACGGCGACCACTGCGGCCGCTACAAGGGCATCATCGGCCACCTCGCCCAGGAAGGCTTCGGGGTGATGGCGTTCGACTACCGCGGCCACGGCCGGGCCGACGGGCGGCGCGCCTACGTCGAGAAGTTCGGCGACTACGTCGCGGACCTGGAGGCGTTCTGGGAGCGGCTGCGGCAGGCGGCCGGGGACCGGAAGGTCTTCCTGGTGCTCCACTCGCACGGGGCGCTGGTGGGGTTGAAGTGGGTGATGGAGAAGAGGCCGGAGGGGCTGGCGGGATGGGTGATCTCGGCGCCGTATCTGAAGCTGGCGCTCACACCTCCGGTGACCAAGGTGCTGGGGGCCAGGCTGGTGGGCGCGGTGGTGCCCTGGATGCCCATCAAGACGGAGATCGCGCTCAAGGACCTGTCTCGCGACGAGGCCTGGCAGCAGGAGACCGCCCGGGACCCGCTCTACCTCCGGAACGTCACCCCGCGCTGGTTCAACGAGTCCAACCGCGCGCAGGGCGAGGTGACGGCGAAGGCGGGCGCGGCGGTGACCTGGCCCACCTACCTCTTCGCCGGCGCGGAGGACCCCATCGCCTCCACCCCGGCGGCGCGGGCGTTCTTCGACACCGTCGCGGCGAAGGACAAGACCGTCAAGATCTACCCGGGCATGCGGCACGAGTGCCTGCAGGAGCAGGGAAAAGAAGAGGTGTGGCGGGACGTTGCCGGCTGGATCTCCGCGCATCTCTGAAATAGCGTCGGAGAAGCTTCGTCTGGAGGGGTTTTCGCGAATGGCGCAGAACGAGCAGACGGGCATCATCGGCAAGGGCATCGTCATCAAGGGCAACCTCACCGGCGGTGGGGACCTGGTCATCGAGGGCAGGGTGGAGGGGCAGATCGCC
>DATBSS010000612.1:0-7340 GCA_036559665.1 Myxococcaceae bacterium | reverse complement strand
CCTCATCGGCCACTCGGGCACCGTGGTGAGCGCGCAGTTCAGCCCCGACGGCCGCCAGGTCATCACCGCCAGCTTCGACAAGACGGTGCGCCTGTGGGACGCCTCCCCCGGTAGGCCCCTCGCCGTCATCAAGGGCCACGGGGACACGATCACCCGCGCAGCGTTCAGCCCCGATGGCACCCGCATCGTCACCACCAGCGCCGATCGGACGGCGCGCATCTGGGAAAGCGCCGCCGGCAAGCCCCTCGCCACCCTCTCCGGCCATTCCGACGTCGTGCAGAGCGCGGCGTTCAGTCCCGACGGCCGGCGCGTCGTCACCGGAAGCAACGACAGGGCCGCGCGCATCTGGGACGCCTCCTCCGGCCAGCTCCTCTCCACCCTCTCCGGCCATGAAGGCTACGTGTGGAGCGCGTCGTTCAGCCCCGACGGCACCCGGGTGTTGACCGCCAGCGAAGACGACACGTCGCGCATCTGGGACGCCTCCTCCGGCAAGACCCTCACCACCTTCGACGCCGGGCACAACCTCATGAGCGCGGCGTTCAGCCCGGACGGACTCCGCGCCGTCACCGGCGGCGTGGAGCACCTGGGGCGCGTCTGGGACACCTCCACGGGCAAGGTCCTCACCACCCTCTCCGGCCACACCTCCTGGGTGCAGAGCGTGGCGTTCAGCTCCGACGGCCTCCGCGTCGTCACCGCCAGCAACGACAACACGGCGCGCGTCTGGGACGCCTCCACCGGAAAGGCCCTCGCCACCTTCCAGCACCCCGATTCGGTGATGAGCGCGGCATTCAGCCCCGATGGCCGCGTCGTCGTCACCGCCTGCGGCGACAAGCTGGCGCGCGTCTGGGACCTGGCCACCGGCAAGATCCTCACCACCCTCGCCGGCCATCCGGATCCGGTGCTCCATGCCGCGTTCAGCCCCAACGGCCTCCGCATCCTCACCGTCGGCAACGATCACGTGGTGCTCGTGTGGCAGGACCTGATCTGGGCGCCGCGATCCAGGCAACTCGAGGTCCTGAATTCCGGGCGCGAGTTGTCTCCGGCCGAGCAGCAGGCCTATCTGCACCATCCATGACCGGGGCCGAGATCGAACGGCAGCTCCGGAGCCTGGGCGTCCGCGAAGGCGGCGTGCTGCTGGTGCACACCTCCTTCCGCGAGGTCCGGCCCGTCGAGGGCGGGCCGCTGGGGCTTATCCGCGCGCTGCGCCTGGCGCTGGGCCCGAAGGGCACACTGGTGATGCCGACGATGACGGACGGCGAGTCGGTGTTCGACCCGCGGTCCACCCCGACGGTGGACATGGGGATCACCGCGGAGACGTTCTGGCGGCAGCCGGGCGTCCTGCGGAGCACGCATCCCGGCGGCTCGTTCGCCGCGGAGGGCCCACTCGCCGAACGCATCTGCGCCCCGCAGCCGCTCTCCCCGCCTCACGGCCCGGACAGCCCGGTGGGCCGCGTCCACGACCTCGGCGGGCAGGTGCTCCTGCTCGGGGTCACGCACAGCGAAGACACCACGCTGCACCTCGCGGAGGCGATCGCCGGCGTGCCCTACTCCGTCTCGCACCCCACCGTCGTGGAGGTGGACGGGGTCGCGCAGACCGTCCCCGTCGCGGAGACCGATCACTGCTGCCGCGGCTTCCGGATCGCCGACGAGTGGATGCGCGCCCGTGGCCTCCAGCGCGAAGGCAAGGTCGGGAACGCGGACGCACGCCTCTGCAACGCGCGCGATCTGGTGACCGTCGCGATCAGTTACCTCGCCGCCAACCCGGTCGTGTTCCTTTGCCACCCGGGGACGGGCTGCGAGGAGTGCGACGCGGCCCACGCGAGCATCCCGCCGGGCCGCCTACCGGCTCACTGATCCAGCGCCGGCCGCGAGACGCCGGAGCCGGCGCGCGGGCCCGACGGGCGGCCCGCCCGTCCCGTCAGAAGCGGCCCTGGACGCTGAGTCCGGCGCCCTGGGCCGCGGGCACGACGGCGATGGCCGCGCGGTCGTCGTTCCAGTCCGTGAACAACGCCTCGACCAGGCATCCGACCGCCAGCGCCGCCGCCGCGCCGTAGAGCACGTTCGCCCGCAACGCCGCGGTGTCCGTGGCCCGGCGGAGCGCGTCGAGCTGCGCGGCGCTCACGGGCGTGGTGGACGAGCCCGCGGCGAGCGCCTCCCACTGCCCGTGGCTCTGGTCCGCCAGCAACCCGAACACGCCCCCCGTGGCGCCCGCGGCGGCGCCGGTCCCGGCGGTGGCGAAGAACAGCCAGCGCGGCAGCGGAGGCGGGTTCAGCTTGCGCGCCACCGCCCGGTCCACGCCGCGCGTGCGGCCCGCACTCAGCGGCCGATCCGGGTAGAGCGCCTCCACGGCCGGGCCGACGAGCGCCAGCAGCTCCTCGCCGTTGCCGCGCGGGAGCTGGCGCGTGAACGACTGCACCACCTTCCCCTTGCGCGCATCCAGCCGCTGCAGCGCCACCGAGTACGTCTGGCCCACCGCGCTCACCCGGGTCGAGACCAGCTCGTCCGCCGCCAGCGCGTTCACCAGCTCCGTCATGCAGGACGAGCTCTCATCGCAGCCCATCAGCTGCTTGGACCGCTCGAAGGAGACCATCTGCTTGATCTCGTCGGCGGCGATGGCCAGCACCTTCTCCAGCTTGCGCACCTCCGCGGTGACGGACTGCGCGAAGGCGCCCTTGAGCCTGGCATCCACCCCGGCGTCGAACGCCGGCTCCAGGACCGCCACCCGCAGCGGGCGGGGACCGGAGGCCTTGAGCGCCGGCGGCGGCGGCATGGGCAGGTCGGCGCCGCGGGCGAGCGCGCCGATGACCAGCCCTGCGGCGATGGCGAAGCGGCGCACGGTCATTGCTCCACGCAGGCGATGGGCTGCCGGATATTGCACGACAGCGCATCGAAGGAGAGCCCCACGCCGTCGAGCCCGCCGCCTTTTCCGGAGCGGCCGAATTCCGTATCCGAGCTCGAGGTCCAATCGCGGCACATCTCACCCGACCTCCAGTCCGGGAGCATCCCGGTCCAGATGTTCGCGGAGGAGAGCGGAGCGCTCAGCTGCCCCGGCGGCTCGATCGGCAAGAGGTTGTGCTCGTTCGCGCGCGCGATCACGGGGCCGTTGCGCTGCCCACTCAGGTACTGGAGCCCCGCCTGGAGCACCCAGTCCTCCTGGCCGTCCCCCAGGTAGGGCGAGATGGAGGCCACCCGGCTCGTGCCTGCTCCCGAGGCCTTGCTCGCGACCAGGGCCTTGGGAGGATGAAACAGCTCGCCTCGCCCATCTCCCGGGTCCTGCCGCATGCACCAGAAGTCCGGGTTCTGGCCGTCCATGTCTCCCAGGATGATGTCGGTGGTGACGAAGATGACGCGCTCGTCGTCGAGCATGGTGGCCGGGACCGGCAGGGCGGCGAGGAAGGCATACGCGGGGTCCTGCGGCGCAATCGCCGGGTCGAAGCTCACGTTGAACATCAAGTCGTCGTCTCGGACCTGGTTGTCGATCGGGACCAGCGAGAAGCCCACCCCCGCCTGCCAGTTGGCCGTGGTCAGCGTCACCGACGCCGGGGCCAGCACCGCGCGATCCGAACGCCCGCTGCGGATGTTGATCGTCACGCTGCCGTTGGGCGGAGAGCCCAGTCGCACGTTGTACTGGCCCTGGCCGCTGTACTCGCTGAAGGTGGACGCGATCGTGGAGGAGATGATCTGGGCCTGGTCGTTGTCCGAGTTGATGCCGTTCACCTCCGGCACGTCGTAGCTGGAGTACGCCGGATCCGCGCTCACCGCGTTGTCGCTGTGGATGACGAAGGGCCTGTCGCCATCCGCCGCCGAGTCGTCCACCCCGTAGACGGACACCACCTGGTTCGTGCTCCAGTTGGTGTTGTCGAACGCGAGCGTGATCTCGGACGCCAGCCCGAGGTCCGCCTCCGACGAAGTGCCCGGCCGGAAGGTGATCGACACCGGCGCGGTGGGCGGGGTGCGCAGGCGCACGGCGAAGGTGTCCGCCAACCCTTCTTCGCTGGTGTGCAGCCCGCCGGTGGGGATCACGTCCACGCCGGGGCTCTCGTTGTCGTCGTTCTGCCCGGTCACGCGGGCGGTGCCGCCGTCGAAGTGGAGGTCCGCGGTCGAGGCCGGTCCGAAGTCGATGGTGTAGCTCTTCACGCCGTCCGCCACCGCGTCGTCCAGGCCGGTGAGGAGCACTACCGCCGGAGTGTTCCAGTCCGCGGGCTGGATGGTGACCGATGCCGGCGCCACCGAGACCTCGCTGGGCAGGCTGGAGCTGACCGGGATGGTCACCGGCGCGCTCGGCATGGAGGTGAGCTTCACCAGCAGCGGCACCGGCGGCCCGGCCGTCTCGCTCGTCCGCACCGAGCCGGGGCTCACCACGACCTGCGCCGTGTCCTGGTCCGCGTTGGTGCCCGGGACGTTGAGCGCGGACAGCGCGCCGTACCGGGCGTCGTCCGATTCCGGCGGGCCGAGGACGATCTCGTACGGCTGCTCCCCATCCACGCGGTGGTCGGCGATTCCTTGCACCGTCACCGTCTGCGGGACGTTCCAGTTGGCGGTGGTGAAGTCGAGCCCGGCGGGGATCGGCTGCGCCTCGGCCGCGGCGGTGGAGCGGATCGGCAGCCGGACGATCGCCGCCGGTGGCGCCCCCAGCGTCACTGCCATGGCCACCGCGGCGCCGCCTTCCGTCGTCTGCAGGGGCAAGGTGGTGTTGACGTGCACCTCGGCGGTGATCGGCGTGCCCTCCGGGACGCAGCGCCCCAGCGCGTCCGCGCACTCCCACCCCGGCGGGCACGGCGCGCCACCGGCCGCGCACGTCACCTGGGCATCCTCCGGCAGCGAGTACGTGTAGCGACAGGCGGCCAGGCCGGACGACAGCGCCAGCACCAGCGCGAGGCGACCTCTCTTCATCGCGGGCGCAGCTTAGAGGCCCCGAACCGCCGCGGCTATGCTCGTGCGATGCCCCCTCGACGATCTGCTCCGTACCGGCTGGCCCTGATCGTGAGCGCCGCGGTGGCCGCGGCCTGGATGCCGTCGTGCACGTGCAACGGAGGGAACGGGGGCAACGACGGAGGACCGGATGGAGGCTCGGACGCCGGTCACCTCCCGGATTCAGGGTTCGCGCTGGCGGTCTCGGTCTTCGGGAGCGGCACCGGGACCGTCACCAGCGCGCCCGCCGGGATCTCCTGCCGGCCCACCTGCGTAGGCGCCGCCGCGCCCGACTCCACCGTCACCCTCACCGCGTCCCCGTCGAACGGATCCACCTTCCTGGCCTGGCGCGGCGACTGCCTCGGCACCAACCCGGCGTGCACGCTGACCATGAACGGCGCCAGGGCGGCCACGGCGGTGTTCAACCCGCCGTCGAGCGTGCCCGGCGTCTACACCTGGAAATACGACAACACGCGCCAGGGTCAGAACACGAGCGAGGCGACGCTGACGCGGGCGAACGTGAACCCGACCCAGTTCGGGAAGGTCGCATCCTACGCGCTGGACGGGTTCACCTACGCCCAGCCCCTCTACGTCTCCGGCGTCGGGACCCCGACCGGCGTCTACAACGTCGTCTACGTCGCCACCGAGCACGACCGCGTCTACGCCCTCGACGCCGACGGCGAGGCGGCCGGGCCCCTGTGGAAGGTCAGCTTCATCAACCCACCGGGGGTGATCCCGGTTCCCCCGGCCGACACGCAAGAGACCGGCGACCTGATCCCGGAGTGCGGCATCTCCGGCACGCCGGTGATCGACCCCGCTACCCAGACGCTCTACGTGGTCGTCAATACCAAGGAGGCGGGGCCCACCTACCCGTACCGGTTGCACGCGCTCGACCTGGGCACGGGGGCCGAGAAATTCGGCGGGCCGGTGACCATCTCCGCCCGGGTGGGCACGGTGGACTTCGATCCACTCACGCACCTGCAGCGCCCGGGGCTGCTCCTGCTCAACGGCGTGGTCTACATCGCGTTCGGCTCCCACGGCGACCGCAACGCGTGGCAAGGCTGGGTCCTCGGCTACGACGCCGCGACCCTCGCGGCCCGGGGCGCCTACCTGACCGCGCCCAGCGGCGCGTCCGGCAGCGCGATCTGGATGGGCGGGGCCGGACCCGCCGCCGACGCCACGGGCGGCATCTACTTCGAGACCGGGAACGGCGGGTACAACGGCACCGACCTGGGCGATTCCGTGGTGAAGCTGCGGACCAACGGTGGGCTCGCGGTCGCGGACTGGTTCACGCCGTCCGACCAGGCCACCTACAACTCGACGGACGTGGACCTCGGATCCGTCGGGCCGATCGTCCTGCCCGGCGCGGTGGGGAGCGCCAGCCACCGCGACCTGGTCCTGGCGACGGGGAAGCCGGGCGTGCTGTACCTGCTGGACCAGGCCAACATGGGGAAGTACCAGGCCGGTGGCAACGATACGCAGATCGTCCAGTCGCTTCCGATCAACGCCACCTTCCCGAACGTGGGCGACCTCTCCGCCGGCGTCTTCAACACGCCCGCGTTCTGGAACGGCGGGAGCGCGGCCACCGGCACCATCTACGTGGGCGCCATCAACAGCACCGGGCCGGACGTGCTGCGCGCCTTCTCCATCACCAACGCCACCCTCTCCGCGTCGAGCGCGGGGACGTCCTCGCACGCCTTCCGGTACCCGGGCGTGGCCCCGGTGGTCACCTCCAACGGCGCCGCCAATTCCATCGTCTGGGTGATCGAGGTGGGCAGCTACGTTCCCAACCTGCCCGCGATCCTCCGCGCCTACGACGGCAGCCGCCTCTCGACAGAGCTCTACAACAGCACCTCCGCCCCCGGCGGGCGGGATTCCGCCGGGAACGCGGTAAAGTTCTCCGTCCCGCTGGTGGTCAACGGGAAGGCCTACGTGGCCACGCAGACCGCGCTGGAGATCTATGGGCTCCTCCCCTGACCAGGGAGATCTTCAAACGATTCCGCCGGGTTGGAAGTCGCCGACCTACCGCGCCTTGACCTGAAGGCGCCCATACTGCACATTGGTTCAGTATAGCTCCGAAGGCCGTCCCTTAGCTGTCCGGGACGCCGAGCAGATGAACTTATGTGTTTTTACCGGGACGAGTTGTTTCAGATTACTTGGCATCATTTCGCTCCATTTCGAGTCGGGAGCGGACGGCGCCTCGGCCTCGTTTCTCCTCTGAAAAGGCACGTCATCAGATTTTTTCCACGGTTTGGTGGGACGTTTCGGCTGGTTTTATCGACGCATGATGCGACAAATGGCGCGCTTACGTCATGAGCAAGGACAAGGACAAGCTCGACGAGATGATGGATCGGGCCCGCCGTGGCCGCGTTCCGTCGGGAGACGAACTCGCCCTCGAGCGCGCCCAGCGTGAGGCCCGCGGGAAGAAC
>DATBSS010000611.1:0-3764 GCA_036559665.1 Myxococcaceae bacterium | reverse complement strand
GGGCGGCGTGTCGAGGACGATGAGCTGGTAGTCGCGCTGGGTCCGCAGCTGCCACAGCTTCTCCATCGCGATGTACTCCTGCGACCCGGCGAGGGCGGAGGAGAGCGACTGGTAGAAGCGGTTGGCGAGGATCTTCTCCCGCTTCCCGGGCGGGGCGAGCTTCTCGATCAGCTCGTCCCACGTCTGCTTCATGTCCAGCATCATCGCCCGCAGCGGCGCCTTGGGCGTCAGGCCCGCCGCCTGGAAGCGCGCCTCGGGGATGAGCGACTCCGCGTTGCCCAGCTCCTTCAGGCCCAGCGAGTTGGCCAGCCGCTTCGCCGGGTCGATGGTGCACACCAGCGAGCTGCGCCCGTCCACCGCGGCCCTCAGCGCCAGCGCCGCCGCCACCGTGGTCTTCCCCACGCCGCCCGCGCCCACCGCCACCAGCACCCGGTCCTCCTTGAGCGCGGCGCGGAACGGGTTGACCGGCTCCGGCGGCGGCGCCTTGGCGGACGCGGACGGGTTGGAGGGCGAGACCTTCCCGGCCACGGGCGGCTTGGCGGGGACGGCCGGCCTGGGCGGCGGGATGACCGGCTTCACGGGGCGCTCTCCAGCGCCCTGGCGAGCGCGTCCGACACCCGCTCCACCATGGCCATGCCCTGGGTCTGCTCGTAGAGGCGGGGCACGGTGGCCACCGGCGCCGCCACCGCGCGCTCCAGCCGGTTGCGGCTGTCCAGCGAGAGCTGGGCGCGGTCGAAGTGGTTCTTGCCCACGGGAAGGAGGGCGGAGCCGCCCAGCGAGGCCAGGTCGCGCTCGTCGAAGCGGGGCGCGGTGTAGCCGTTGAGCACCACCAGCGCGGTGGGGATCTTCACCTTCTTGCGGAGCGCCTCCTCCAGCTCCAGCGTCTCGTTCACCGGCATCTCTTCCGGGAGCGAGACCAGCACCGCCGAGGTGGTCTTCGGGTCCACCAGGAGATCCCGCATCCACTTGGCTTCGGTCCACAGCGGGCCGGTGGCCACCGTGTCCAGCAGCACCTGGGGCACCTGGAGGAAGGAGACGGCGTGGCCGGTGGCGGGCGCGTCCATCACCACCACCTCGTACCTGGGCCCTCCGCCCTGCATCTCCTTCACGTGGTAGAGCACCTTCCCCAGCATCACCAGCTCCCCCACCGAGGGGATGAAGCGGAGGAAGTACCGCACCAGGCGGTTCTCGAACACCGCCCGGTAGACGCTCTTGAACTTGAGCACCATCAGCGCGTACTCGCGCAGCGCCTCCTCCGGGCGGACGTTCACCGCCCAGAGGTTCTCCTCCACCAGGGTGAGCTCCGGCCCCACCGGCTTGCCGTACAGGCCCCCCAGCCGCTGCGCCGAGTTGATCTCGCAGACCAGCGTGCGCTTCCCGGACCGGGCCGAGTACAGGGCGAGCGCCGACGCCACCGCGCTCTTGCCCACGCCCCCCTTGCCGGTCACCACCAGGAGCCGCTTGTCGAGGAGCCGCATAACAGGGGACTTGAAGCAACCGTAAAGACCGGTTCCGGACGTGTCAACGCGCCCGCCGCTTGAGGGTCCGAGTCGCTTGACACCCCCTGGCCCCGGCGCTCATGGTGCGCGCCGCCATGCTGAAGAACAACCCGGTGGTGAAGAAGCTGGTCGAGTCGGGTGAGGTCCGGATCGGCAAGCTGGCCCAGCAGCTGCTCTCCAACGAGAAGTTCGTGGGCGCGGTGCAGACCATCGTGGGGCGCACGCTCCAGGCCAAGGGTTCGCTGGACAAGAGCCTGCGCAGCGCGCTGTCGGCGATGAACCTGCCCTCCACCGGCGACGTGGAGGCGCTCAAGTCGAAGGTGGAGGAGCTGGAGCGGCTCCTGACCTCGGTGGAGTCCAAGCTGGACGCGCTCGCCGCGCAGCACAAGGGCCCCGCCTAGCGCGGGCTACTTCTTCTCCAGCTCGTCCAGCTTCTTCTCCAGCGCCTCCAGCCGAGCCATCAACTGCTGGAAGTCGCGCGCCGCGGCGGGCAGGTTGCCCACCACGTTCTCCACCACCGCGCGCACGCGCTCGTCGACGCGGCGCTGGAAGTCCTCCCAGGCGCGCTGCGAGGCCTTGAGCAGGTCCGGCCCGGTGGCGCTCCCGGGGGTCCCCGGGGGGGCGGCCGCGTCGCCGGGGGGGGCGGCACCGTCGCCGGGGGACCCGGGGCTCCCGTCCCGGCCCAGCAGCTTGTCCAGGCGGGACTCGGCCTCCTCGCGGATGGAGGCCACCCTCGGCTGGACCTCCTTCTGGAAGAAGCCCTGGATGGACTCGCCCGGGTGGCGGATGATCTCTCGCAGGAGCGCCAGGGGCATCTGGCTCTGCTTCTTCTCCTCCTCGAAGATGATCTGCGCCAGGGTGACCGAGGTGAGGTCCTCCTTGGTCCGGTTGTCGATGATCTTCACCTCGGTGCCGCCCTTGATCATCTCGGCGATCTCGTCGAGCGTCACGTACCGGCTCTCGACGGTGTCGTAGAGCTTCCGGTTGGTGTAGCGCTTGATGACCTTGGGCTCGCGAGGCCCGGAGGTCTTGGCTTCAGGCTCGGTCATGTTCGTTCTCGACGGGCGCTCTCCAGAAGATTGACGCGCCGCACCAGTCGACGATACCAGGTGACCGGGGACGAGCAAGCGAACGAACGACGCTTTTGGGCACGGTGCTGGATCGCTAAACTCCCGTCCTCCCTTCGATGATCGTCAAGTGCGAAAACTGCCAGACGCGGTTCAAGATCCCTGACGACAAGGTCACCGAGAAGGGCGTCAAGGTCCGCTGCACCAAGTGCTCGCACACGTTCCGGGTGAAGCGGGACGCGGAGGGCAACGCGCTCATCGTCCCCGCCGCGCCCTCCGCGGGGCCGCCGGTGAAGGCCGTCCCGGCGCCGGAGAACCCGTTCGCCAGCTTCGCCCCGGTGACCCCGCCGGGCGGCGACATGTTCTCCAAGGAGACCCGGGTCGCCCCCAGGCCGGTCCGCCCGCCCGGCTCCCCGGAGCGGGTGGGGGTCACGCCGCCGCCGCCTGCGCCGGAGGCCCAGGCGGACGTCACCGTGCGCGCGGCCGGCCCGTCAGACCCGGAGGTCACCAGGAAGGGGCCGCCCCCCTCGCGCGACCAGCTGGCGGTGGCGTTCGGGCTGGAGCCCGAGGCGCTCACCAACCCGGCGGGCGCCTACGGCGCGTTCGTCCCGGGCCCGGGCCCGGGCTCGGGACCCCACGACTCGACGTCCTCCGCCATGACCCACCCGGGGTTGGCCTTCGGCGAGCTGGACGCGCAGGGCTCTTCCTCCTCCTCCGCGACGACCGACCCCGCCGCGACCTACGGCGCCCCCGGCCCGAAGGTCTCCGCGCTCTCCTCCGCCCCCGTCGGCTCGGACCCGTTCGGGGAAGAGGCCCAGCTCGGCCCGCCTCCAGGCCGCGGCCCGGACCACAGCCTGTTCGACATCCCGCCTCCGCCGCCGGAGGCGCCGGCCTCGGCGCTGGACCAGGCCCCGGGCGGCCTGGGCGACCCCGGCTCGTTCGCGCCCGGGCTCCAGGGCGCCCCCGCGCCCCTCCAGACGCCGATGATGGCGCCGCACAAGCCGGCCGGGCGGCCGGAGGACGCGCGCGGCTTCGAGGAACAGGGGGGAGCGGGCGCGGCGCGCCGCATCACCGGGCTGCTGGTGAACCTGGCGGTGGCGGCCGGGCTGGTGCTGCTCCTTTTGACCGGCGGCTCCGTCTACCTCAACGAGGGGAAGCTGGACCTGTCCGCGTTCAGCGCGGAGCGGATGGCGTCGCT
>DATBSS010000610.1:0-1616 GCA_036559665.1 Myxococcaceae bacterium | reverse complement strand
GCCGGGGCCGCCGGTGCCGCGGCCCAGCGGGTCGCCGCCCTGGACCATGAAGTCCTTGATGCACCGGTGGAAGATGGTCCCGTCGTACAGCCGGGCGCCGTTCATCGCCTCGCCGGTCTCCGGGTGGGTCCACGGCTTCTCGCCGGTGGCCAGCCCCACGAAGTTCTCCACCGTCTTCGGCGCGTCCTTGGAGAACAGGCGGCAGACGACCGTCCCCTCGGTGGTGTCGAACGTCGCGTACAGCTCGGTCCCCGCGCGCGCCTCATCCATCATGCCCATGGCGTTTCCTCCTCCTGCGTGTCGTCCGCCCGCCGCGCTCAGCGCTTCGGGTTCTGAAAGGTGATCGAGATGCCCAGGATACGCACTTCGGTGCGGGGCCGGTCGTCGGCGTCCCGCGGCGTGTTGGCGATCGCCTGGACCACGTCGAAGCCGGACACCACGTCGCCGAACACGGTGTGGTGGTCGTTCAGCCACGGGACCGGCTTCACGGTGATGAAGAACTGCGACCCGTTGGTGCCCGGGCCGGCGTTGGCCATCGCCAGGATGCCCGGATGGTCGAACTTCCGGCCGCTCTGAAACTCGTCCGCGAAGCGGTAGCCCGGGTCGCCCCGGCCGGAGCCCTCCGGGTCCCCGCCCTGGATCATGAACTCCGGGATCACCCGGTGGAAGATGGTGTCGGTGTACAGCGGCTTGCCGGCCGGCGCCTGCTGGCCGGAGCGCGGGTCCCTCCACGACTTCTCGCCGGTGGCCAGGCCCACGAAGTTCGCCACCGTCCTGGGAGCGTCCTTCGAGTAGAGGACGAGGGAGATGTCGCCCATCGTGGTCTTGACGGTCGCCCACAGCGGCGTGCCGGCCTCCGCGGCCGCCATGAAGCGTCCGGCCGGGGCCGGGGGCGGCGCCGGGGTGGCGGCCGGAGGGGGCGCGGGCGCGGGCGCGCTGGCCACCGGAGGTGGGGGGGCGGGAGGCGCGGCGGCGGGAGGTGCCGCGGGGCTGTCCTTGCACCCGGCGAGCGCCAGGGAGGCCGCGAGGGCGGAAGCGAACGCGAGGGGGAGTCGATTCTTCATACGGGGCACCCGGTTGTAGTGAGGCGCCACCCCGGCGCCAAGCGCTTTTTGAGCGTCAGTCCTTGGCCGGCAATTCGCCCAGCCGCTGCAGGGCGTTCCGGGCCGCGGCCTGCTCCGCCTCCTTCTTGGACTTCCCGGAGGCGCGGGCGTAGGGCTCCTCGCCGATCACCACCTCCACCTCGAAGGTCTTGTCGTGGTCGGGGCCGGACTCGGAGATCACCCGGTACCGGGGGGCCATCCGGAGGCGCTCCTGGGCGTCCTCCTGGAGGATGGTCTTGTGATCCAGCCCGTTGCGTCCCTCGGCCACGCCGGCCAGCGCCTCGCCGAAGTGGCGGTCCACCATCTCCATCACCCGGGCCATGCCCCCGGCCAGGTACACCGCGCCGATCACCGCCTCCAGCGCGTCCCCCAGCACGGAGCTCTTCTCCCGCCCGCCGGGCGCTCCAGCGCCTCTCGGAGACCACGCCCAAGGAGTGAGCCTGGAGGTCCGGCCGGCGCAATGCCGCCTGCGGCGGACGGGGCACCCAAAAAGCGCTTGGCGCCGGGGGGGCG
>DATBSS010000609.1:0-46931 GCA_036559665.1 Myxococcaceae bacterium | reverse complement strand
CCCCGCCGACGCTGGCGGCGATCACGCCGGTCCAGACGAACCCCAACTTCCTGGCGTTCTGGGCTGAGTACTGGCGCGACAGGTCGTCGCGGCCCACCTTCTGCAAGAGGTTCTCCGCCGAGAGGAGCTTCCGGTATTTGCCCTCGTAGGCGAGGCTCCAGGCGCCCACCACCTGCCCGCTGGCGTTCACGCCGGTGAGCTCCTCGAACCAGATGTATTGCTCGTCGTACTTCTGCTGCGCGGTCTTGTCCGCGGGGTTGGTGTGGGTGACGTTCCCGACGGCGTTCAGCGTCCCGCCGGACACGCCGCCCGTGGCCCGGCTCTCTCGCGCGGCGACCGGCGTCCCCAGCGCCGCGGCTAGCGCGCTCAGCGCCTTGCCCGCCTTGTCGTAGAAGGTCACCACCGCCGAGGGCGGGCTGGCCGCGTCCGCGCCAGGGAAGACGCGGACCACCACCACCGCCTGGATGGGGAGCGCCTGGCACTTCTGGACGATCTGCTCGTCGCTCAGCCCGGCGGTGGAGCCGATGGACGCGCCATCCATCACCAGTTTGGCCCGGCCGCTGGCGCGCAGGGCCGCCGCCACGCCCTGGGCCGCTGTCGCCAGGTCCGGCGAAGGGTCGCCCGCCGGCGTCACCAGGACGGCGGCCGCGTCCGCCTCCAGGTAGGAGCCGGTCGCGGCCGGAGGGAAGGTCGCGCTCCAGTCGCCCCCGGCGCCTGCGCCCAGGAGCCACAGCGTCATTATCGCGGTCGTCGTGAAGGTCATGGCGGTCAGTACATGCAGCGGTAGGCGGAGGAGAAGTACTCGCAGGTCAGGCCCGCGCAACAGTCGGCCGTGTTGAAACAGGAGCTGTAGTAGCCGGTGCAGGTGCCGCAAGCGCCGGACTGCGTGCAGTGAGAACCCGTGCTGGTGCAGCTCTGGCAGGTCGCCCCGGAGAGACCGCAGAAGCTGTCGGACGCGCTGAAGCAATTGCCGCTCGTGCTACAGCACCCGTCGGGGCAGTTGGCGGCGGTGCACTTTGGCCCGCACACGCCGGAGGAGCACCCTTGCCCCGTGGCGCACCGCTGGCAAGTGACCCCGTTCAGGCCGCAGAAGCCGTCGCTCGGTGGAGAGAAGCAGGACCCGAACTCGTCACAGCACCCGGTCGGGCAGTTGGCAGCGTCGCACTTCGGCTTGCACTGGCCCTGCGAGCACAATTGCGCGCTGCTGCACGAGCGGCAGGCGTTCCCGCCCAGCCCGCACTTGCTGTGGCTACCGCCGACCAGGCAGATGCCGTCGTCATCACAGCAGCCGTCGGAGCAGTTGGTGGCGTCGCAGAAGTGGGGGCAGCCGGCGCCCAGGAGGACGGCCGTGGCCGCGAGCAGCACGGGGATGAGCTTGGACGGCTGAACGAGGAGCATGCAGCCTCTTGGCGAATCCGGGTTCCCCGTGTCAAGCGAGGGAGAGGCAGCGCGAATCTGCGCCGGGCGCCTCTACCGCGGCAAGCGGCTACTCTCCGGCGCCACGTCCTGAGGCGCCAGCCCGTTCCTCAGTGCCCACGACAGGAAGGACGCCGCCTCCGCCGCCGGGAAGTGCGTGGTCGGTGGCATTTCCCCGTGGTACCGGCGAAAGGCAGCGCTGAAAGCGGCGGGGTCGGCATCGAACCAGGCGCTAGCGGCGGAGGAGCCTCGGATGATGCGCTCGAAGCGGAGCTTGGCCACCAGCAGCGCGGTGAGCCGGAGCCCGTCCGGGTCGGCGGCGCGGAGGGCCGCGCGGGTGGCCTCGTCGAGCCCTGGCTGACCGGCGGGCGCGCGCATGGCGGCCACCGGGTCCGCAGCGCAGAGCGCATCCGCCATCGCGCGTTGCAAGCCCTCCTGCTCCGCCGCACGCATCCGAGGACCCCCGTCCGACTGTGGAGGCGGAGCAGCCGCACGCGCTCCGGTGACAGGCGACGCCGTACCCCGGCGCTCCAACGCCCTCGCCACCCCGCGCAGGTGCCGGAGCTCGGCGGCCAGCACCGCCACGTCCGGCGCGCCCACCGTCCCCTCCATCCGCTCCAGCGTGATGCCTCGAACGTTGGGGCAGCGCGGCGCCACGCGCTCCAGCAGCGCCAGCACCGCGTCCGGCGTCGCGCCGTCGTGGCTGTCCAGCCGGAGCGACCGGCCGCCGGGGAGCCACGCCGGGTCGGACCAGCTCCCGCCCGAAACGTGGATCTCGATCACTTTCGAGAGGTCCAACCCGGCGAGGTACGCGTCCGGGTCGGCGCCGTAGTTCAGCGCCACCGTGTGCAGGTTGTGGAGGTCGAGCACCAGGTGCGTGCGCGGGCGGGCCAGCGCGGCGGAGATGAAGGCCGGCTCCTCCATCGGATGGCCGAAGAGCACGGTCGGCGCGGTGTTCTCCAGGCCCACGTCCGGCACCACCGCCTGCGCCGCGCGCAGGGTCCGCCTGACCTGCGCCGCGAAGGCCGGCGTCATCGGCAGCGCGATGGGGAGCGCCACGACCCGCCCGCCCAGCGTGGTGGCGCCCAGGTGGTCCGAGTACCAACGGAACTGGAAGCGCGCGTGGTCCTCGCGGAGACGCCGCAGCCAGCGCGACCGGCGCCGGCGTTCCTCCCGCCCGAAGGAGCCCAGCGACAGCCCCACGCCGTGGGCCACGAACGGCTTCCCGGTGCGCTCCTTGATCTGCAGGAACCGGCGGTGGAAGCCGTTCTCGACGAGGCGGCCGTCCGGCGCCTCCAGCCACGTCGTCTCCGGGGCGACCTCCAGGTAGTCGGCCAGTTCCAGGAGCGGCTCGGTCATCCCGAGCGTCTCCTCGTCCGGCTGGAGCACGAAGCCGACCTGGACGCTGGTCACTCGCCTCCGAGGTAGGGCGACCGGGTGAAGAAGTAGAGGAAGCGCTGGCTCTTCCGCGGGACGTGGCCCATCCCGCACGCGATGCCGATCTGCTCCTCCTCGCCCTCGACGAACTCGCCGCACCCGGAAGCCCTCGCCCACTTGCTGCCGGGGATGCGCTGTTCGCCGAACTGCGCGCGCGCGGCGTCGGCGAGCACCTTCGTCAGCCGGTCTTCCTCCGCCCCACCCCGCTCCGCCGCGGCGACCGCCAGCATGGGCGCCGCCATCACCACGTCCAGCGCCGAGCCGGACCCGCCGCCGAGCAGCCGGCGCGTCATGTCCCGGTCGGAGGCGGTCATCCGCTCCCAGCGCGCGTCCGCCAGGCGCCGGAGCGACGCCAGGTCGCCGAGGACGGCCCGGCGGATGGCTTCGCCCGTCCGGTCGATGCACGGTTGGATGGAGGCGTCCTCCAGCAGCTGCTGCCGCTCGTAGCGTCCTTCCCAGAACGCCTGGCGTTCGGCCTCCGTCAGGTGGTCCAGCCCTTCGTGGTCGACCGCTTCGCTGAGCCGCGACGCCTCGTGCGGGAGGAACGAGTCCAGCGCGATGCCGATGCGCGCGGGCGCGCGGTCGACCTGCGCGATGAAGGCCGCCGGCTCCGCGTCGGCCGGCGCGCTGGGGAAGAGCTGGCAGACCGCCCTCATCTCCGAACACACCACCTGCGCGCAGGCCAGCGGCGCGAGGTCCCGGTCGGCGCCGAAGTTCAGCCACTCGCCAAAGTGCCGGCCGCGGTCCCACTTTTCGCCGTCGTCCTTCGGCACCACCAGGATGAGCAGCGGCTGGAGCGCGTCGTGCGCGCGTTTGATGGCCGCGCTCAGCGTCGCCGCGCCCTTGAGCACGCCGCACGGCGCGCCCGCGAACGCCTCGCTCAGCCACCCCGGCCAGACCGCTGCCGCGGCCGCCGCGCCCAGGCCCTTGAGAACGCCTCGCCGGTTCATCGTGACTCCTCCATGAGGGGCGCCAGCACCTCGGCGCCGAGCTGGATGCCGCCCGCTTCGGTCAGGTGAAGTGAGATCGGGCTCTGGTCCTCTCCCACCAGCACCAACCGGTCACCTTCCAGGACTGCCGTGCCGACCTCCGATTCACCGCAACCGCGGGTGAGCGCGAAGCCTCCCTCGGCGTCGAGGACCACGGTGGTCTGCTCGCTGACGTAGACGCCGACCAGCGCGACGGGCACGGACCCGGCGCGGCCCGGGGTGGACCAGGCGATGGACGGGACCGGGCGGTCGCCGCGGCCGAGGAGCGACCGCATCTCCTCCGGGGCGCGCTCGATGGGGCGGACCTCGCGGAGGCCGCGCGGCGCGTCGAGGAAGGCGGAGCGATCGAGGAGCTCCGACCCGGTGAGTTGGAAGCGGTCGTCCGCCAGCGAGGTCATCTGCGCGTCCAGCAGCTTGGCGACGTACTCCGCCGCCCCCTGAGAGCCCGTGAGCATCAGCGCATCGCGCGCCATGTCGCGCTCCAGTTCGAGGATGCGCACCTGGGCGCCGGATCCCTCCACATAGGCGAGCGAGTGCGCAGGCACCTCCAGCCGGCGCGCGTCCGTCTGGGTGACGAGGAGGGGCCGCTCACCGTCGGTGAGGCGGATGGCGAAGGCCGGGGAGCCCTCCCAGTGCTCGAGCTGCAGGGTGGCGCCGGAGAGGCGCGCGGCCTCGTCGAGGAGGACCAGGCGGGTCTCATCGGGCGGCATCCCGCAGCCGAGGATGGCGAAGGCCAGGAGTAGGAGAAGGGTGGCTCGCATGTGGGTTGAGACTCCGGGGAGGGGTGGAGAGTTCCCCGTGTCACGGCCCATCATGACAGCAGTTGCGCCAGCACCTCGCCCACAACCAGGGAGGAACGAAACCATGACCCCTGAAACCACCCGCCGCATCGCCGAGCGCTGGCTGGCGGCGTTCAACGCGTACGACGTGGACGCGCTAGTCGCGCTCTATGCCGAGGACGCCACCCACACCTCGCCGAAGATCCGCTCGCTCCACCCGGAGACGGGCGGCAAGCTGGTCGGCCGGGCGGCGCTCGCCGCCTGGTGGCGCGACTCCAACGCGCGCCTCCCCGGCTTGCGCTACGAGCTGACCGCGATCACCGCCTCCGCCGAACGCGTCTTCATCGAATACGTCCGCCACGCGCCCAACCAGCCGCCCTCACCCGTCGCCGAGGTGTTCGACGTGCGCGGCGAGCAGATCGCCGCCTCGCGCGTCTATCACGGGTGAGCGGGGACGAACCCGTACACGGTGCCCTCGCCGAAGTCCGCCAGGTACACCTCGCCGTCGGCCGCCTTGCCGAAGGTGGCCGGCAGCATGCTCCACCGCCCCACCGCCCACGCCTCCACCAATGGGCCGGCGCGGTCCGCCGGCAGCTCCAGCGCCCACACCCGCCCGGAGGTGAAGTCCGCGACGAGGTACTTGCCGTCCAGCGCGGGGACGGACTTCCCCTCGTAGACGTAGCCGCCGGTGATGGACTGTCCCTCCTCGCGGTCGTACTCGTAGACCGGGTCCACCAGCCCCTCGGTCCGGCAGTCCGACTTCGGCTTGAAGCAGTGGCGCGCCTCGCGGGTGTTCCACCCCAGGTTGTCGCCCCGCTCCAGGAGATTGACCTCCTCCCAGAGGTTCTGCCCCACGTCCGCCACCACCATCCGGCCCTTCGGGTCGAACGCGTACCGCCACGGGTTGCGCAGCCCCAGCGCCCAGATCTCCGGGAGGAAGCCCTCCTTCCCCACGAATGGGTTATCCGCGGGCACGCGGTACGCCTTCCCGTCCGCCGGGTGGTCGACGTCGATCCGCAGCATCTTCCCCAGCCACGTCTTCGGGTTCTGCCCGTTCCCGCGCGGGTCGTCCGCGAAGCCGCCGTCACCGAAGCCGACGTAGAGGAGCCCGTCCGGGCCGAACGCGAGCTGCCCAGCCTTGTGGTTCTGGAACGGTTGCTCCTGGGTCAACACCCGGTGCTCCGCCTTCGGGTGCGCGGTGCGCAGGTCGGCGCCGGGCGGCACCCGCCACTCCTCGATGACGGTGGTGTCCTGCCCGCCCAGATCCGCCACGTAGTTGATGAAGAAGCGCCCGTTCTCGGAGAACCGGGGGTGGAAGGCCAATCCCAGCAGGCCCTCCTCCGCCTCGGTGAGCACGTCCACGCTGAACAGCGGCCCCGAGGTTCCATCCACCACCGACGCCCACTTCGCCGCGCCGCCCTTCTCCAGCACCACGCAGAGCGCGGACTCGCCGGGTGGGAACTGGACGTCGGTGGGAGAGTCGAACCCGCGCGCCACCGGCTTGAGCGCCACCTCGATGCGCCGGCGCGACTCGTCCTTCCCGTCATACGTCGCGGGGAGTACCCCGCCCGGGGCCGCCTCCGTCCCGCCCCCGCTGGCCGGGACCGGGACGGGCTTGTACTTCTTCGGATCGCCCATCACCGAGATGACCGCGCGCCCCAACGACTGGCACGACACGCACGTCACCGCCACCGCACCCAGGGCCACCGCCGAGACCATCCACACCGCCCGCGAGCGGCGCATCCGCTACCTCCCCATCGAGAACATCGGAACGGCCAGCGACGCCGCCGTGAGGACGACCGCCGCGACCAGCGACTCGAGGTACACCTTGCGCGCTTGCTGCCGGAGCGCGCGCACCTCCAGCGAGTCGGTGACCTTCTCCATCCCCGTGTCCATGTTGCGCAGACCGCGCGACGCGAGGTTCACTCAGGTCTTCTCCCGGTACTGGAAGTAACCCACCCCTGCGGAGAAGAGCGGCAGGAACAGACCGAGGCGCGCCAACCTCGGCGCGCCTCCCAGGACCAGCCCTGCCTCGATGGCCGCGCTGATGGCCAGGAAGACCACTCCGAACATCAACCGCATCCGCCGCTGCTTCGGGCCGATGTTGATGAAGCAGACCTGCGCCGCCTCCTCCATGGCTCCCTCCTTCCGCTAAGGGGGCGGCACCCTACCATCGACCGAGCGCGTTCATGCGGCCAGCGGCATCGGCCGGACCATGGCCAGCGCGGGCCGCCGCTGCACGTTGATGCTCAGCCGCGGATTCGCCAGCGCCCAGACCAGCGCGCCGATCCCCGCGAACCCGGCTGGCGCGAACAGCGGCGGCGCCACCGCGAGCGCGTTCCACAAGGCGTTGAGGGTGATCGGCTCGCCCTGGAGGATGAACCACAGCGCGTGGGCGTGGAACGCGGTCCCCACCAGGCCGACCAGCAGGCCCGCGCCGCCGATCCAGCGGAGCGCGCGGCGGAAGTGCGCGGCCGTCAGCTTCGGTACCGCGGCGGCCACCAGCGCGACGCACGCCACCACGCCGTAGGTGATGGGGGTGAGCTGCGCCGGGTTCCGCATCTCCCGGCCGGCGAAGTGGGAGATCGCCGCGTCCACTCCGAGGGCCAGCGCACCCGGCCCGACCATCAGCGCCAGTGCGCGCTTGGTGTCCAGGGTGCTCAACCAGGTTCCGATGCGGGTGCTCATGGCTTCCTCCGTGGTGGTGTGGCTCGAAGCCACGGAAGAGCACCGCGCGTGCCGGATCGCTCCGGCCCGGTTTTCGAGGATCTGCGCGGACGCACCCCGGCCGGCGACAACGCCGTTGACGGCGCCGCGCCGACCTCGTGGACAGCGTCTCTCTGATGGATGGAAGCCGCGCCGCTACTTCCCGGCAGGAGGCAAATGCGAGGCCACGTCGATGTGGAGCGCCTTGCCCACCTTGAACGGATCGGTCTTGCCGGGGGTCAGGATCTCCCCCATGTGGCCGAAGATGCCCACCAGGTCGGTCTTCGCGCCGAACCGGTCGATGTCCACGAAGATCCCGTCGTGCCCGAAGCCCACCTGCATCGCCTCGCGGGTGACCCACTGCCGCGCGCCGTAGTCGCTCATCCCGCTGCCGTGCAGGCCGCCGGACGGCTTGTCCTCCACGAACTTGCCGCTGGCCACCGCGTCGCGCACCTGGCCCTTGAGCCGCTCCACCGCCTCCTTCGGCTCCGCCTCGAAGAGCAGCCGGTCCTGCTGGATGCCCTCGGGCTGCGCCTTGAGCTGGAGGCCGCTGGTGTCGAACCCGTTCTGCTCCATGCGGGTGGTGAGCACGATGAACGCGGCGCGCTCCTTCGGGCCCAGCGCCGCGTACCGCTCCGCCCCATCCTCGCCGAGGAGCGCCTGCTGCTTCGGCGCCAGCTCCTCGTACGCGCGCAGCCCATCCGCGGGGCGGTGGCCGGGCTGGGTCGCCTGGGCCTGCGGCTGCGGGCGGGGGTTCGCGTCGAACTGGTCCGAGCGCGGAGCCGCGGAGGCGGCCTGCGCGGTGGGGACGGCCGGGGCTGCGGGAGCCTGCGCCGGGGCGGCGCGGGAGACCTGGACAGGGGGGCTGCCGACGGGGAGAGAAGGCATGTGCGGTTGTCGCGCTCCACCTGCGTAAGGTTTCGTTACTGCTTGGTTTTTCTCGGACTCTCAGACCCCGGCGGTGGCCCAGAGGGCACGTTGGCGGCGGGCCTGGGCGATCAGCCAGCAGGGGCCGAGGCGGAGGGGGGTGCCGCCGCGCCCGGTAATCTCCCGGGCGATCGCGTGGGCGGGCGGCCCATACGCGATGATCGCCACGCGCGCGCCCTCGAAGCTGAGGCCGGCCGGGGGGGAGAGGTGCGGCGGCCAGGTCCAGATGGCGGTGCCGCGGACGGGCCGGTCGCTCACCTCGCCGCGGCGAAGCGAGGGCAGGTCCATGCCCAGGTCGACGGCCGCCAGGCCCAGCGCCGCCGCTGCGCCGCCGGAGCCCAGCAGCGTCACCTTCTTCGCGCGGAGGACCTCCAGCACCGCGCGAGCCCCCTCCACGTCGGTGTTGTGCGCCTCCCAGCCGTCGGGGCGGCGGACGAGGGTGTTCACCGCCGGCAGCTTCGAGTGGAGGTGCTGCGCGGCGGCGCGCTTGAAGGGGCTGGTGACGGCGAGACCGGCGAAGAACGGGAGGAGGGAGTCCAGCAGGTCGCCCAGGGCGGCGTCCTCGGGGAGGTCGATGCGGTCGAACGGCTGGGGATGGATGCGGGGTGAGCGGCTGGCGGCGATGCGCGAGCCGATGATGCCCAGCCGGGGCTTGTCCGGGAGCGCGTAGCGGGCGTCGCGCACGGCGTCGTCGAGGAGGCGCTGGCCGGGGGCGGAGCTCCACTCCGGGCTGTCGGCCACGTACTCCAGCTCGTTGGAGCGGGCGAGGACCGCGCGGAAGGGGAGCGCCATGGGCCCGGTGGCGAGCACGGTGACGCGTCCCGGCCCCAGCTCGCGCTGCAGCAGGCGCTGGGTGGCCAGGAGCCGGGTGGCGGAGGCCGGGTTCCCCAGCGGCTCCACGTGCTTCACCATCGCCTCGGGCGGCGGACGGAGCTTGTGCCAGAGCGCGATGGCCTGCTGGGTCGGGAGCGGACTCGAGGCGTGGTGGGAGACGAGCGGGCGCGCCCGTGGGTCGATGACGCGCGCGTCCTCCCGATCCACCACGGTCGCCGCGGCGAGCCAGGTCGAGGGAATGGGCCGGCCGCGCTCGGCGACCAGGAGCTGGATGCGCGACGCCAGCGCGCCCGCTTCAAGCGAGATGGGGTGCAGGTCCGTGCGCAGCTCCAGCATCGAGGCGCCGCGGGCGCGGGCGCGCTCGGCGAAGGCGCGCGACGCGGCGGAGTCCAAGCCGGTCGGGAGGGTGACCACCAGGCGAGGCGACATCAGTCGGGCCTCCCGCCCGGCAGAAACGCTGGACGGACCGGGTGCCCGGGCGGCGCACCGGGAGAGGACCTGCCTCCCCGGCGCCATACCCATACCCATGCCGCTCCGCGTCCCGGTACCGCGTGGCTCGCCACGGCCTCACCGTACCGCGACGACCAAGCCTTCGTCCCGCCTCCTGTCGAGGTCCCCGAAGCCCAGGGGCTCACTCCGAGCCCGCCAGCAGCCGTGCCAGGCTGACCACCCGGTCCCCGAGCGCGCGGTGGATGGCCTCCCGCTCCTCGAACACCACCCGCACCTCCTCCTCGGCGGACAGCTCCGGCCTCAGCCGGGGGCGGGTCGCGTCCGCCAGCAGCCGCTCCCGGTACGTCTCGAACGACACCGGCACCAGCACGGCGGTGTCGCCCCCCAGCAGATCGGCGTGCAGCGCCAGGAACCCTCCGCCGGCGGCCACGACCGTCCCGGCCGGGGCGCGCTGGAACTGCTCGCGCTCGGCCGCGCGGAACCTCCGCTCGTCCTCCCGGAACACCTCCCGGATGGGTCGCCCCAGCGCGCGCTCGATCTCCGCGTCCAGGTCCAGCGGGCGCCGCCCCAGCAGCGCCGCCACGTGGGGCAGCAGCGTGCTCTTCCCCGCCCCCCGGTGCCCCACCAGCACCACCCGCGGCCCCAGCCGCACCTCCGCCCCCGCCTCCCGCATCTCCCGCTGGACGAGGTCGCGCAGGCGCGGATCCACCCGGGCGAGCACCTCCGCGACCGCCGGCTTCACTTCCCGCGCCCGCGCTTCTTCTTCTTGTCCACCTTGGATGGAGGGCCGCCCTTCGTCGGCGGCGGCGCGTACCGCTCCATCGCCGCCGCGACCGCCACCAGCTCTTCGGAGAGGGAGTCCTTGGGAGCGGCCTTCATCATCTGCCCCAGCTGGTCCTCGGTCCGGTCGAGGATCTCCAGCGCCGCGGCGCGGTTCTGCTCCTCGTACCGCTCCTCCGCCAGCACCAGGTTCCGGGCGGTCACCGCCTTGGCCGCCTCCACCGTCACCTCGGGGTCCGCCGGCACCGCGGCGCCCTTGGCGGCGATGGGCGCGGAGATCTCCACCTTGGCGTTCCGGGTGGCGTTGCTCAGCATGTCCAGGTAGCTCAGCTCCGCCGCGCCCAGCGTCAGGTTCCCCTGCATCCGCGCCGGCACGTTGACCTTCAGCCGCAGCACCACGTTGAACTCGTCCCCCGGCCCGGCCTCATCCAGCGGCACCACCATCCCCGCGCCCGAGGGCAGCGCCTGGTAGTTGAGGACGTCCAGCACCTCCACGTCGTGGGCCATCCGCAGGCGCAGCTCGGTCTGCTCGGCGCAGCGGCGGAGCACCTCCAGCTTCTGGAGATGCCCCACCCGCGCGGCCTGCGACGCGCCCCGGACGTAGGTGAGGAACCCCCACCCGTCCTTGACGATGCGCTGGAGCACGTCCTCGTCGCAGTCCTCGCCCACGCCCACCGCGCTGACGTGGATCCGGTAGACGGTGCGCGCCTTCTTGGCCACGTTGGCCAATCCGTCCTTGTCGGTGAGGCCGCGGGTGGCGATCCCGTCCGTCACCACCACCACCCGGTTGAACTCGAACTCGGTCGACTTCGGGCTGAGCTGGCTGATGGCCGCCTCGATGCCGCCGGAGAGGTTGCTCCCCCCGCTGGACTGGACCTTCTCCACGAAGGCCAGCATCCGGGCCCGGCTCCCGTCCGTGACCTCCTGGGAGGGCAGCGTCTCGGTGTCGTCGGAGACGGCGATGATCGCCAGCCGGTCGCGCTCGTCCAGCTCGGCGATCACCTCGCGCGCCGCCCGCTTCGTCGCCACCAGCCGGGCGCCCTTCATCGACTCCGACTTGTCCAGCACCAGCGCCACGTTGAGCGGCGCCTCCCGCTCCACCGGGTAGATGGGCGCGCGGATGGTGATCAGCGCGAACACCTCCGACGGCCCGGACGGGATGACGGTGGGCGTCACCTTCGCGGTCATCCGGAGCGACCCGCCCTGCTGCGCGGCGCGGAACGTCTCCGGCCAGCTCTCCGCCCACCCCGGAAGCTCGTCCCCCCGCGGCTTGGCGGCCTCTGGAGGGCGGCGCTTCTTCTTCGGCTGTTCGGCCGGGCGATCCTCGGGGGCCGACTGCTCCTCCTCGTCTTCCTGCGCCGGCGAGGCCAGGGGCCAGGCGGCCGCCAGGCACGCGAACGCGGCGAGCGATCGGAGGGTACGCATCCGATCACCTAGCTTGCCTCCGGGCCGTGCCCGGCGCCAACCCCGGGCGCTATGCCTTTGCCTTCTGCCCCCCGCCGAGGGTGAGCTTCTTCGCCTTCTCCTCGGCCTTCTTGGGGACGGTGACCGTGAGCACGCCGTCCTTGAAGTCCGCGGTGGCGTGGTCCGGGTCAGTGTTGTCGGGCAGCATGAACGAGCGGCTGAAGCTGCCGAACGATCGCTCGGCCGCGTAATACGTCTCACCCTCGTTGAGCGTCTCCTCCTCGCGCTGGCCGCTGATGGTCAGGCGATTGCCGGTGAAGCTGAGGTCGAGGTCCTTCTCGGCGAGGCCTGGGAGGTCCGCCTTGAGGACGAACGCGTCCGTGCGCTCCTTCACCTCGAAGTCCGGGTTGAAGAGCGCCCGGGGTAGCGTGCGGCCCAGCTCCCGGTAGGGGTCCCAGCGCAGCATCTCGCGCATCACCCGGAACGGATCCCACTCCAGCGCCCTCCCCAGACCGGAGGTTCCTTCTTCTCTCTGCTCTCTGCGAACGATGGCCATGTGTCGGTCCTCCCTCGCAAGAACCTATTCATGGCGGACTCCTCGCAGGCCATCACCCGCGAGCTTTCGATCCAACTCACGCCGCCCAGATGACCTGGTCGTCTCGCGGGCCCGCCTGCGCCGGGAAGATGGGCGTGCCGGGGTCCAGCGGGCGGCCGCCGCGCTCCCAGGGCGCGTCCAGCAGCACGGTCGGAATGCCCAGCTTGGCGTCCTGGACCGCGCCCAGGTCGCGCCGGCTCTCGGTCAGGAACCAGGAGAGGTGCGAGTCGCCCGCTTCCACCATCTTCCGGAACTCGGCCACCTTGTAGGCCGGCGTCGACTGGTTGAGCGACGGCTTGAGAATGAGGTGGGCGTCGTCCGCGTCCGGCAGGCCCATCCGCTGCAGTTCGCCGCGGGTGACGTCGCGCTCAGTCTCCGGGCGGCCGGTGAGGTAGACGACCTCGGCCCCGGCGTCATGCGCCTGCCGCGCCAGGTCGTCGATCTCCGGCTGCGGCGCGTCGAAGTCGGCCATCTCGGCGGTGAACACCCGCGGCTGCCAGTAGGCGTTGAAGGCCCGAGCATCCTGGCGGCTGAGGCCGGCGTTCACCGCCGTCTCGAAGCCGTCCCGGCCCACCTGGTCCACCGTCAGGCCGTCGAACAGGTGCGTGCCGCGCTCGGCGTCGAAGCGGTGGGCCAGCTCCACGGTGCGCGGCCGGTTGTCCCAGATGGTGTCGTCGAGGTCGAACACCACCTTCACCTTCTCCCCGTTCGCCACCCGCGCCTTGATGTCTTCGATGGCGTCCTGCATCCACGCGCGGCCGTCCACGGGCTCGGCGGCGGGGATCTCCGGCTTCGGGGTGGGGCCATCCACCGCCGGGGCGCCCTCTTTGAACGAATCCGGCGAGCGCGGCGCGCTGGAGCCAGCATCGGCTGGGCGGATCTCTTCGAGCTTGGAGGCGGTGACCGGCTTCGCGGGACCCAGGCCGACAGGAAGCATGCGCGATTCTCCGGTCGCCGCCCGGCGAAGTTGCGCTTCCTTGGCTCCGGAGAAAACGAGTCGCGCTACTTGCGAGAGCCGAGCGCTTTGAGGCCGTTCTGCGCCTGGACCACCAGGTAATGCCTGGGATCCAGGTTCAGCTTCCGGCTGATCTCCAGCGATCGGTTGAGCTGGGCCCGCGCGACGTCCGGGTGCCTGTCCGCCGCTTCCAATCCCGCCAGGAGGTTCAAGGTCGCGGCGACGTTCGGGTTGTCGGGACCGGCGACCGCCTCGTGGATGCGGAGCGCCTCCTGGAGCAGCCGGCGCGCCTCCTTCCGGTCGCCCTTCCGGAAGGCGATGGTCCCCAGGATGCCCCCAGAGATCGCCACGTCCGGGTCGTCCCCTTCGCCGCGCAGCGCCTTCCAGGCCGCGTAGCCCTGGCGCGCGTACCGCTCCGCCCCGGTCAGGTCGTCCGTGTCGTCCAGCAGCAGCGTCGCCAGGTTATCCAACACCCGCGCCCGGTCCTCTGCCGGCTCGCCCTAGGTGGCTCCGCGGAGTGCCTCCAGGACCGCTTCCCAGGTGGCTTGCGCCTTCTTCGGCTGCCCCGCGTATTTGTAGGCGGCGGCGAGGTTGTTGAGCGCCCTCTGCTTGATCTGCGGAGCGTCCGGGTCCTTGCACCGGCTGAACCCTTCCACGACCTTTTCCAGCAAGGCGGCGGCGGCGACCGGGTCGCCCTTGCGCCGCTTCGCCACCGCCAGATCCGCGGTGTCGTTGAGCACCTCGACATCATCCGGGCCGCGGTACTTCCTCCACAGGTCGATGGCGGCCTGGAGCGGCTTCTCCGCGTCGGCATAGCGCCCGGCGCGCTGGAGCTCGTGGGCCTCCTTTTCCAGCTTCCGGATCGCCTCCACCTGCGCCGGCGTCTGCGAAAGCCCCAGCGCGAGCACCAGCCCGAACGCGTGCGTCACTCCCCCTCCATCGCGAACCGGCGTTCCATCTCGGTCCGGATGTAGCGCTCGATCTCCTCGGCGGTGGTGAGCGACATCGCCTGCTCCAGCAGCGCAGCCGCCTCCGTCCGGCTGGACCTCCGGATGATCTGCTTCACCGCGGGGATCTGCCCGGCGGTCATGGACAGCTCGTCGAACCCCAGCGCCATCAGCACCAGCGCGTACACCGGGTCCCCACCCATCTCGCCGCAGATGGCGACCGGGATGTTGGCGCCCTTGGCCGCCGCCACCACGTACTGGATCATCCGCAGCACCGACAGGTGGAGCGGCTTGTAGAGGTACGCCACCTCCCGGTTCTGCCGGTCGATGGCCAGCGTGTACTGGATGAGGTCGTTGGTGCCGATGGAGAAGAAGTCCGCCTCCTGGGACAGCCGGTCGGCGATCTGCACCGCGCTGGGCGTCTCCACCATGATGCCCACCGCGAACCGGGGCCCGATGGGGACGCCCGCCCGGCCCAGCTCGCTCCGGCAGGCCTCCAGCTCGCTCCGCGCCTCCCGCAGCTCGCTCATCCCGCAGATGAGGGGGAACATCACCTTGAGGTTGCCGTGCGCGGACGCGCGCAACAGCGCCCGGAGCTGGACGCGGAACAGCTCCCGGTTGTGGAGGCAGTAGCGGATGGCGCGCAGGCCCAGGGCCGGGTTCGGCTCGCGCTCGTGCTTCTTGCTGCCCGGCACCTTGTCGCCGCCCAGGTCCAGGGTGCGGATGGTCACCGGCCGCCCCTTCATCGCCTCCAGCACCGACCGGTAGCACCGGTACTGCTCCTCTTCGCTGGGCGGCGTCTGCCGGTCGAGGAAGAGGAACTCGGTGCGGTACAGGCCAATGCCCTCCGCCCCGTGCTCCAAAAGGGAGGGGATCTCCTCCGCGAACTCCATGTTCCCGTTGAGCCGGACGCGGTAGCCGTCGATGGAGATCGCGGGCAGGTCGCGCGTCTGGAGCGCCTCGACCTCGATCTCCTTCTGGTGCCGGAGCGTCTCCGCGAACAGCGAGAGCTGGTCCTTGCTGGGGTTCACCAGCACCAGGCCACGCCCGCCGTCCAGGGCGATCAGGTCGCCCGGGGAGATCTGCTCGGACGCCCTTCCTGCGCCCACCACCGCCGGCACCTCGCGCGCCCGCGCCACGATGGCGGTGTGGCTGGTGTGGCCGCCCAGGTCGGTGACGAAGCCGGCCACCCGCGCGTCCTTGATCATCACCGCCGCGTCCGCCGGCGACAGGTCGTGCGCCACCACCACCGCGTCGGCGGGGATCTCCACCTCCACGTCCACCACCTGCCCCATCAGGTTGCGGACGATGCGGTCGGCGACGAAGTCCAGGTCGGCGCGGCGCTCCCGGAAGTACTCGTCCTGGATGTTGTCGAACATGTGCTTGATCTTCCGGGAGACCCGCCGCACCGCCCACTCGGCGTTGATCCGGTCGGTGGCGATCAGCCGCTTCACCTCGTCCAGGAACATGGGGTCATGGAGCATCAGCCGGTGCGCCTCCAGGATGAGCGCGTGCTCCTGGCCCTCGCCGTGGCCCAGCCGGTCCTTGAGCTCCGAGAGCTGGTGGTCCGACAGCTCCACCGCGGTCTTGATCCGCATCAGCTCCTGCTCCACCTCCTCCTCGGCCAGCCGCGCCTTGGGCGTGCGGATCCGCTTGCGGTCCAGGACGAAGGCGTGGCCCACGGCGACGCCCGGGCTGGCTCCGATTCCCTTGAAGGTGAGCGTGGGGACGGGCACGGGCACTACTGCTCCTCTCCGAACTTGTTCCGGATCAACGCCGCCACCTCGTCCAGGCACTCCTGCGCGTCCTCCCCGCGGCAGGTGATCTTCACCCGCATCCCCTGGGCGGCGGCCAGCATCAACACGCCCATGATCGACTTCCCGTTCACCGACTGGCCTTCGCACTCGACCGCCACCTCGCACTTGTGCCGGTTCGCGGCCTTCACCAGCTGCGCCGCGGCCCGCGCGTGCAGGCCCAGCGCGTTGATGATCTCGTACTCGCCTTCCGCCACTGCCATCTTCTCTCCCTTACAGGAACGCCCCCGCCGCCACCGCCAGCAGCGCCGCCAGATAGAGGAGCGCGTAGTTTCCGAACCGCTTGCTCGTCAGCCAGTACGCCACCGCGCCCAGCGCCAGGTATCCAACCGCGAGCGCGTCGCCCACCTGCCCGCCCTGGTTGGCGCCCAGGGAGATGGCCAGGTAGGCCACCGCCGCGCCGGCGCTCGCCGCCCCCACCGTGCGCAGCCGGGCACCCCACTCCGGGAGGTGGGCGTGCGCCACGCCCTCCACCAGCCGGTCGCCCAGCCGCAGGCCCATCCGGAACAGGCGGGCGCGCAGCGTGAGGTGCACCACGTTGTAGAGCACCAGGAACAGCAGCGCCGCCCACGCGCCCAGCACCGGCACCAGGGCGGCGCAGAGGGCGCCCAGCGCCGGCCGGAGCGAGAGCCAGAAGAAGCCGTCCCCCAGCGCCGCCAGCGGCCCCATCAGCGCCGCCTTGAAGGCGACCACCTGCTCCGGGCCCTCCTCGCCGCGGGCGATGCGCCCCTCGTGGAAGATGACGCCGCCCAGGATGGCCGCCGCCATGTACGGCTGGGTGTTGAAGAACGCCAGGTGGCGGCGGACCGCGGCCATCTGCCGATCCGGATCCGGGTAGAGGTCGCTGAGCGCGGGGAAGAGCGCGTAGGCCAGCCCCAGGTTCTGCATCCCCTGCGGGTTCCACGAAGCCTGGAGGAAGAGCGACCTCCCGAAGACGCGCAGCAGCGTCCAGGACGAGACCTGGGGCGCGGCGGCCAGGGCGGAAGGCCCGCTCATGCCACCCTCCGGCAGGTCAGGGCCACCATCGCCACCACCACCAACGCCGCGACGGCGGCCGCGTACGACGCCGAGTGCCGGGCGTGGGAGCCGCGCGCGGCGATGGCCGCCGCCACCGCGCCCATGGCCGGGTAGGCCCAGGCCAGCCCGCGGACGAGCTGGAGCGGGAGCCTGGCCACCGCCGGCCCCACCAGGTACCCGGCGACCGCGCACCCGCCGACCAGCGCGCCGTAGATGAGGAAGTGGGGCCACATCCCCCAGAGGTTCTGCCGGACCGCGCGCCGCAGCTCGCCGTGCTCGGCGCGGGCGGTGGCCTTGCGGGCCAGGCGGGTGTTGTACGGCTCCAGCCAGCGGTCCACCTTGCGGCCCAGCGCGCCCAGCCAGCCGAAGAGGATGATGGCCAGCGCCCAGATGGCCGGGGTGCCGCCGCCACCGGTGGAGAGCGCGCAGGAGGCCGCCGCCGCCGAGCACCCCGTAGCGGCGATGGTGTCGTTCTCCGGCAGCGCGGCGCCCAGGTTGGCCGCGCCCAGGTGGTACAGCTCCAGGAGCATCCCCACGAAGAGACCGGACTCCACCTCGCCCAGCAAAAGGCCCAGGGAGGTGGCGGCGACCAGCGGGCGGCTGAACATGGCCTGGAGGAAGGCGCGGCGCTCGAGCGCGAGCAGACCGCCCCACACCCCGGCGAGCGCGACCTGGGACCAGTCGACCATGCGAACTACGCGTCCTTGCCGAACTTCTCCGCGATGTCAGTCAGCGTGACCGGCCGATCCGACGGCACCGCCCGCGCCTCCACCTCCGCCCCGGCCCCGGCCAGCATCTTGAGCCGATCCAGGTCCGCGCGCGAGAGAAAGACCGACGGAGAGACCTGGCGCCGCCCCGCCTCGAAGTGGACGTTCCCCAGGTTCAGCTTCTGGACGCGCAGGCCGCGCTCGCAGGCGGTCACCACGTCCTGGATGTTGCGGAGCAGGAGCAGGGTCTTCGTCGCGTCCGAGGAGAGGGCGGCGAAGTCCACCTGCTGCAACGGTTTGATCTCCACTTCGACGGAGGGGCTCACGGCCATGCCCATGGCGGCGCGGATGAGCGGGCTCTGGGCGGCCTCGTCGTCCGCCACCACCACCCTGGTGACCTTCAGGTGGGGCAGCCAGGCCTCCACCACCTGGCCATGGATCAGCCGGTTGTCGACGCGGACCAGCGAGATCACCTGGCGCAGTCCCTTCCGGCGGGCTACCGGGCGTGTGCCGCGGTCTCCCGGACGAGGTCGGAGGCGCAGGTGATGTTGCGCTGCGCGTACTGGGTGAGGGCGTGCGCCAGGTCGGCCAGCGGCATGGACTCGGCGCGCAGGGAATTGGCCTTGAGGAACATGGGCAGGTTGACCCCGGTCAGGACCTCCAGCTTCCCGTCCTTGCAGAGCATCAAGGACTCCTTGCACGGGGTCCCGCCGAAGAGGTCGGCCATGATGATGACGCCTTCCCCCTGGTCGACCGCGCTCACCGCCGCCCGCATCTTCTCGCGGATCTCGGCCGGACCGGCGCCGGGCTCCAGGCTCACCGTCGCGGTGGCCGTCACCGCGCCGACGATCTGCTCGGCCGTCGCGACCAGCTCCGCCGCCAGCCTTCCATGTGTGGCCACCACCAACCCGACCATGACCGATCTCGTACCCCCGCCTGTTGCACCGCGCAACAGGCAGCGACTCCCAGAAGATAACTCGCGGAAAGCCGGGTGCCCTCCGGGGCCGATGCGCACCTGGTGGGCGTCCGGGGAGGCAGGCGGCCAGCCGGGGGCCTACTCCTTGTCCACGTCCCGGTCCCAGAGCTGGATTCGCGGATTTCCTTCGAAAAGTCTGCGGTGGATCTCGTGCGCCAGCGCCACCGAGCGGTGCTTCCCGCCGGTGCACCCCACCGCCACCGTGACGTAGGCCTTTCCCTCCTTCTGGTACCGGGGGAAGAGGAACTCGCACAGGTCGACGATCTTCTGCAGGAACTCCTGGGTCTCTGGCCGCTCCAGGACGTACGCCGCCACCCGCGGGTGCGTGCCGGTGAGCCCCTTGAGCTCCGGGACGAAGTACGGGTTGGGGAGGAAGCGGACGTCGAACACCAGGTCGGCCTGCGGCGGCACGCCGTAGCGGTAGCCGAAGGACATGATGGACAGCGACGGGGAGTTGGACGGCTCCGGCGAGAAGCGCGCCTGCACCAGCCGCTTCAGGTCGTGGACGGTGAGCGTGGAGCTGTCGATGAGGTGGTCCGCCATCCCGCGCAGGTCGGCCAGGGCGGCGCGCTCGGCGCGGATGCCGTCCGCCACGCTCCCGCCCGGCGCCAGCGGGTGGCGGCGCCGCGTCTCCGAGAAGCGGCGCATCAGCGAGTCGTCGGACGCGTCCAGGAACAGCACCTCCACCTGGTGCCCGCCCCGCCGGACCTCCTCGATGACCCGCGGGGCCTCCTTGAGGAACACGCCCTCGCGCGCGTCCATCACCACCGCCATCTTCGCCACCGAGCTGCCGCCCACCGCCGCCAGCTCGGTCAGCTTGGGGAGCAGCGCCACCGGCAGGTTGTCGATGCAGAAGAAGCCGGAGTCCTCCAGGGCGCGGACGGCGGTGCTCTTGCCGGCGCCCGCCATGCCGGTGATGACGACGATCTGCTTGCCCGCCGGCGCCGTCGTCCCCGTCACCTCACTCCACCTCTTCCCCCATCGTCTTGTGCACGGTGCCTTCGGAGATGGCCCGGTTCAGCCGGTCCGCGAACTCGCGCGCCGAGTGGTGGCCCTGGAGCTTGAGCAGGTGGTTGCGCGCCGCCACCTCGATGATGGTGGTCATGTTGCGGCCGGGGCGGACCGGCACCACCGAGAGCGGGAGCTGGCAGCCGACGATGTCGAATTTCTGCTCGTCCACGCCCAGCCGGTCGTATTCGGACTGCGGGTTCCACTCCACCAGCTCCACCACCAGCTCGATCTTCTTGCGGTCCCGGACCGAGGCCACGCCGAACAGGTCCTTGATGTTGATGATGCCCAGGCCGCGGATCTCCATGTGGTGCTTGATGATGGGGTTCCCCGCCCCGTACACCGTCCCGGCCTTGCGGCGGGTGACGTCCACGATGTCGTCCGCCACCAGGCGGTGGCCGCGCATCACCAGGTCGAGCGCGATCTCGCTCTTGCCGATGCCGCTCTTCCCCAGAAGCAGGATGCCCACCCCGAAGACGTCCATCAGCACCCCGTGCAGGCTGGTGCTTTCGGTGAGCGCCTCCTCCAGGAAGGACTGGACCTGCTGGATGAAGGTGGAGGACAGGTGCGGCGTCTTCATCAGCGCCAGGTTGGCCTTGTCGCACGCCTCCACCAGCGCCTCGGGGATGTCGAGGTTCTTGGTCACCACCACGCACGCCAGCCCGGCGTCGAACAGCTTCCTCAGCACCGTGCGCTGGTCGTCCACCGACAGCGTGCGCAGGTAGGAGATCTCCGTGTTGCCGAAGACCTGGACGCGCTCGGGGTGGAGGTGCTCGGTGAAGCCGGTGAGCGCCAGGCCCGGCTTCTGGATGCGGGAGGAGGTGATGATGCGGTTGAAGCCATCCTTCCCGGCCACCAGCGAGAGTTGGAGGTCGTAGTCGCTGTCCTCCAGCAGGCGACTGATCTTGATTGAGGTCATCCGCACGAACTGGATATCACGCCGGAGGGGAGACCAGGACGGACGGGGAGCGCGACAGTCACGAGCGGACGCTGGCCTGGGCCGCGCTGGGCGCCGCGATCGCCCTGGGCCTCGGCGCGCGGCTCTGGCTGGCCTTCACCGACGACGGCATCTACTGGCCGGACGAGATCTACCAGTCGCTGGAGCCCGCCCACCGCCTGGTGTTCGGCTATGGGCTGGTGCCCTGGGAGTTCGTCCAGGGCGCGCGCAACTGGGCGTTCCCGGGCGCGCTGGCGGCGCTGCTGAAGCTGTGCGCCTGGACGGGGCTCGACCAGCCTTCCGCGTACCTCGGCGCCGTGCGGGTGGCCTTCTGCGCCGCCGCGGCCGCCACCGGGTACGGCGCGTTCCGGCTGGCGCGCGGGCAGGGCGCGAGCGCGCTGGCGTCCGCGGCCGGTGCCTCCGCGTTCCTCCTCTCGGCGGTGCCCATCTACTTCGCCCACCGGGCGATGAGCGAGACCGCCTCCGCCGCGCCGGTGGCGTTCGGGCTGGCGCTGGTGCTGGACCGCGGACGGCCCGGGTCCAGGCCCCGGTGGAGGCTCCTCCTCGGCGCGTCGCTGCTGGGGGTGGCGGTGCTCTTCCGCCTGCAGAACGCGGTGTTCGCCGCGGGCGCGCTGGCGATCCTCGCCGCTCGCCGCGACCGGCGCGGGCTCCTGGAAGCGGCGGGCGCGCTGGCCGCCTGGGCGGCGTTCTACGGGCTTTTGGACCTCTTCACCTGGGGCGGCCTGTTCCACTCGGCCATCGAGTACCTGCGCTTCAACCTGGTGGAGGGGCAGGCGGCGCGCTGGGGGACGGCGGAGCCCTGGTACTACCTGCGGGTGCTGTGGTCGTCGATGCCGGCGCCCGCCCTGGCGCTGCTCACGCTCTGGGCGCTGGGGGCCCGGCGCGCGCCGGGGCTGTCACTTCTGGCGCTCGCCTTCCTGCTGGTGCATTCGCTGGTGCCGCACAAGGAGCTGCGCTTCCTCTTCCCGCTGCTCCCTTTGCTGAGCGCGCTGGCGGCGGTGGGGTTCGACGCGCTGCCGGAGGCGGTCCCGCGGCGCGCGGCGCTGGCGGTCGTGCTGGGGTGCGGGGCGTTCTCGGCCATCCGGCTCCCGGCGCTGACGTTCGGCGACCTCGGCCAGTACGAGCACGAGCGCCCCGGCGCCTCCGCCCTGGACGACTTCGGCGCGGTGAACCGGTTGCTGCTGGCGGCGCACCGGCGGGCCGACCTCTGCGGCCTGAAGGTCGAGGCGGTGCACCTGGCCTGGAGCGGCGGCGCCACCTACCTGCACCGTCCCGCGCCGCTCTACCCGTCCTCCGGTCCGCCCCGCGAGTCCGGGTTCTTCAACTACGCGCTCGCGCCGCAGGGCTGGGTGACGCCCGGCAGCGAGGTGGTGGCGCGCGAAGGGCCGCTCGTGCTCCTGCGCCTGCCGGTGACGGGGTGCCGGCGCGACGAGGGATATCAGTGGCGGCTGCCGTAGTGACCATTAAGATCGTCCCGCATGTCCGACTGCCTGTTCTGCAAGATCAGGGATGGCCAGATTCCGGCGAAGGTCATCCACCGCGACGAGGTGTGCCTCGGCTTCGAGGACATCCGCCCCGCGGCGCCGGTGCACGTGCTGTTCATCCCGCTCCAGCACATCGCCGGCATCAACGACGTCTCGCTGGAGGACCGGGAGAAGATTGGCCACCTGTTCATCGCCGCCGCCAAGGTCGCCAAGGAGCGCGGGTACGCCCAGAGCGGGTACCGGGTGGTCATGAACAGCGGGCCCGACGCGGGGCAGTCGGTCTTCCACGTCCACCTGCACCTGCTGGCCGGGCGCCCGCTGACCTGGCCGCCAGGGTAACCTCTCAACCGGTCCGTCAGGTTTGCGGAAGCTGGTACGTCCCCAGGGGCTGGGAGGCCGGCTACCGTCCGGCGGAGCAATGAGCGAGGCGAAGCGGACAGGGTTCGGGCCGATGTTGGAGCTGGCGGCGCCGATCGCCGTCTCCAGCGGCGGCAACGCGCTGATGGGCCTGGTGGACACGGCCGTCGTCGGCCGCGCCGGGGCCGTCCCGCTCGCCGCCGCCGGGCTGGCCAACTCCATCTTCATCGGCTGGACCATCTTCGGCCTCGGTGTCCTCGTCGGGCTGGACGGGCTGGTGTCGCAGTCACTGGGCGCGGGCAAGCCGACCCGCGCGCGCGAGCTCTACTGGCAGGGCGTCTGGATGTCCGCCGTGCTCGCGGTCGTGGTCACCATCCCCATCGTCATCACCTCGCTGTACCTGGAGGCCGGGGGCATTGACCACGCGGTGGCCGTGGAGACGCGCAAGTACCTGTTCTTCCGCGCGTTCAGCATCTTCCCCATGTTCGTGTTCTTCACCGCCCGCTCGTACCTGCAGTCCGTCAAGCGGACCCGCGAGTTGGTGGAGGGCGTGGTGGTGGCCAACGTGGCCAACTTCGTCATCGACCTGTGGCTGGTCTTCGGCGGGGCCGGGGTCCCTCCGCTGGGCGCCGCGGGCGCCGCCATCTCGACCTCCATCTGCAGCGTCCTCCAGCTGGGGATCGCCTGCCGCGGCTTCGGGTCCATCCGCGTCCCGGAGCGCCCGCGCAAGGCCTGGTCGTGGGACGACATCCGCGCCATCGCCCGGCTTGGGACCCCGGTGGGCGCGCACTACTTCGCCGAGGTGGGCGTGTTCGCGCTGGCCGGGTTCCTGGCCGCGCGGATGGGCGCCGTCGACATGGGGGCGCACACCATCGCCCTCAACATCGCCAGCGTCACGTTCTGCTTCGCGCTCGGCGTGAGCAACGCGGGCTCGGTGACGGTGGGCTGGGCGGTGGGCGCGCGCGACACGGCGGAGGCGCGGCGGGCCGGCCTGCGCGCGTTCGGCGTGGGCGCCCTGTTCATGGGCACCAACGCCCTCCTGCTCAGCCTGTTCTCGCGCGCCATCGCTTCGGCGATGACGGACCAGCAGGAGGTGCTGGAGATGACCGCGAAGCTCCTGGTGGTCGCCGGGGCGTTCCAGCTCTCCGACGGCATCCAGGGGGTGGGCGCGGGCGTGCTCCGCGGCGCGGGGGACACCATGTTCACCTTCGTCGCCAACCTGGTGGGCCATTACCTGATCGGCCTTCCCATCACCCTCATGCTGGGGCTCTGGGGCCACCTCGGCGTGCGCGGCATCTGGTGGGGCCTCTCCGCCGGCCTCACCGTGGTGGCGGTGTCGCTCTTCGCCCGGTTCTGGAGGCTGTCGTCGCGGGAGATCGTCCCCATGGACCTCGAGCGGAAGGCCGTCCCCGGAGCGCCCGTGCCGGCGCTCCAGCAGGAAGTGGCCGGCTCCTCGTCCTGAAGCCCTCCCCTGCCGGGATTCCGGCAGGGAGGTGCCGGGATTCCGGCGGTCCAGGGGTCTTTCATCCCCAGGAAACGCCCATCTCCCGCGTGGCACAGGGCCTGCTTCGGGGTCCCGGCACCTTCCCAAGGAGCGTCTCCATGGCCTGCGCCGCCCTCGCCGCCACCGGCGGGCCGGAGCGCCTCATCCTGGCGGTGACCATGCTGGCGATCGCCGCCTGGTCGCTGGCGGCGGGGGCCGTCTTCCGCGTGGCGTTCGACCGCATGACCCGGATCGCCCTGGACGCCCAGGACGAAGCGCTGGCCAGCCACGCCGAGCACACCCGCGCGCTGACCGCCCTCTTCGGGGAGATCGCCCACGAGCTGAAGAACCCGCTGGCCAGCGTGAAGGGACTGGCCGCGCTGGTCTCCAAGGAGCTGGACGGCAAGCCCGCCGAGCGCATGGCCGTGCTGCGCCGCGAGGTGGACCGGATGCGGGAGATCCTCGACGGCTTCCTCGGCTTCTCGCGCCCGCTGCTGCCGCTGAACGGGGGACGCGTGCGGCTGTTCGCGCTGTGCGAGCAGGTGGCGGCGCTGCACGAGGGGCCGGCCCGGGCGCGAGGGGTCTGGCTGGTCACGGTGGGGGCGCGGCCGCTGGAGGCCTGGTGCGACGCGCGGAAGATCAAGCAGGTGCTGATCAACCTCGTCCAGAACGCGCTCGACGCCAGCCCGACCGGCGCGCCCATCGAGCTGCGGGTCCTGGCCGGCCGGGACGCGCGGGCCCGGGTGGAGGTGTGCAACCGCGGTGAAGGGCCCCCGGAGGCCGTCCTCCAGGAGGCCTTCGAGCCGGGCGTGACCACCAAGGCGGGCGGCTCCGGCCTGGGGCTGGTCATCTCCCAGGGGCTGGCGCGCCAGCACGGCGGCGAGCTGGCGCTGCGGGCCCGCTCAGGGGGCGGGTGCGTGGCGGAGCTCACCCTGCCCCTGGACGGACCGCTCGCCTAGGAAGTCAGCGCTCCACGCGCGGCAGCCCCACCGGGCGCAACCCGGCGCGCGCCGCCTGCTCGCGGGCGGCCGCGGCCAGCGCCTGCGCCCGGGCGGGCTCCCGGTGCAGCTCGCGCAGCGTGGCCGACAGCGCCAGCCGCGCCTCGGCCTCCAGCAGCGGCCGGTAGCGGTGTTTCTCGCAGAGGGCCACCGCCTGCTCGAGGATGGGCAGCGCCCCGGCCGCGTCGCCCTGCCGCCGCCGCGCCTCGCCCGCCACGGTGAGCGGCAGCGCCAGCTGTTGCTGGTTGGTCCCCAGCACCCGCTTCACCACCTCCACCGACCGGTCGGCCCGCTGCCGCGCCGCCTCCACCTGGCCGTCCGCCAGCTCCGCGCGCGCCAGCTCCGCCTCCACCAGCGCCAGCGGGGTGGACCCCCTGGGCGCCGTGCGCGCCCTCATCTCCAGCGCCCGCTCCAGCCGCTCGCGCGCTTCGGGCGCCTGCCCGCGCTCGTAGAGGGCGCGCCCCTGCGCCCGGTAGGCGTAGAACAGGTCGTGGTTGTCCTCGCCCAGCCGCCGCGCCGCCTCCAGCGCGCGCTGGAAGGACGCGTCCGCCTCCGCCCTCCGGCCCAGCGAGGAGAGCGCCATCCCGATGGCGTAGTGCGCGTGCACCATCTTCGGGTCGCCCGCGCCCATCGCCCGCTCGTGGATGGGGAGGCTGCGCTGGAAGTACGCCAGCGCCTCGGCGTCCGCGCCCAGCTCGTACTTCTCCAGGCCCATGCCCAGCAGCAGCGAGGCCACGTCCTCCTGGCGCTCCTTCCGGTCGCCGTAGAACGCCTCGAACCCCGCCAGCGCCTCGCGCGTCTCCTGGAGCGCGCCGTCGTAGTCGCCCAGGTTGTCGAGCGCGTTGGCCACGACCCCGTGCGCGCGCGCCAGCTCCACGCTCCCCGGCGCCGCGAGCTGCTCGTGGAGGGCGAGGTTGCGGCGCGCGTAGGTCAGCTCGTCGTTGTACTCGCCGCGGTCCCGGTGGATCTGCCCCAGCGCCTGCCACGCGCGCGCCAGCTCCGGGTGCTCCATGGAGTACGCCTTCTGCAGGATCTCCAGCGCGCCCTGGGCCTCCGCCAGCGCGTCGGCGAGCTGGTCGGCGCCCTTCATCTCCTTGGCCAGCACCAGCATGGTCTCCGCCACCGACGGGTGCGACGGGCCCAGCGCGCGCTGCTTCAGCTCCAGCGCCCGCCGCAACGGGGCCTGTGCCTGCTCCCAGCGTCCCGCCGCGCTCGCCAGCCGGGCCTGCTGCTCCAGCAGCCCCGCCTCCACCACCTCGTCGCGGCCGGCCATCATCTGCAGCGCCGCCTCTCCGTGGTCGGCCCAGAGCTGGGCCTCCTTCAGCCGCGCCTGCGAGAGGTACGCGCGCGACAGCAGCGTGGACAGCTCCGCCGCCAGGTCCTCGCGGTGCACCTGCTCCGCCCAGATCTCCCCCTCCAGCAAGGTGCCCTCCGCGTCCAGCCAGCGGCCGCCCCGGAGCTGCGCCTCGCCTCGCAGGCCCGCCGCCTCCGCGGCCGACTCCTTGTCGCGGGCGGCCAGCGCCGCCCCGGCCGCGCGCGCCGCGGTGCCCTCCGCGTCCGCGAACTTCCCGGAGGAGAGCAGCCCGCGCGCTTCCGCCAGCCTGCGCCGGGCCTCCAGCAGCGCCTTCGCCGCCTCCGGGGTCGTGGGCCGCGGGGGTCCCTCGAACGGGTGACCCGCGGAGAGGCAGAGCGCCGGCGGGCGGAGCGCGTTGATGGCCCGGGTGGATTCCCGCACCACCTGCGCGTCCGCGGCCGCCAGCAGCCGGGCCAGCGCGTCCAGGTCCAGTAGCCGCCGGTCCAGGCACGCCATCCGCGACGCCATCACCGGCTCCGGCTGCTCTCCGCGGCGGCGCGTGGCGGCGCACGCCTCGATCTGCGCGGCGCTCCAGGCGGCGGCGTAGGCGTCCAGCCCGCTCGCGGCACGCTGGAAGGACTGGGCGGCTTGCGGCTCGGCGCTGCGCCCGAAGGACTGGCGCGCCGCCTCGCGCCGCTCGGGCGTCCACGCCTGGGTCACCGGCATGCCGTCCGCGGCGCAGGCGCGGTTCCGCTGGACGAGCACGGCGGAGGCGCCGACCACCGTCACCACCACCACCGAGGCCACCACGGCGGCCGCTTGCCGGCGCAGCACCCGCTCGCGCCCGAGGGCGAAGGCGTCCAGCAGCGCCTCCATGGAGGGGAAGCGCGCCTCGGGCACGGGAGCCAGCCCGCGCACCAGCACGCGCCGCAGCCACTCCGGCACGCGGTGGCCCGGCGCCGGCCGGCTGAAGCGGCCCTCTGCCACGGAGCGGCCGATCTCCTGGAGGGTGCGGCCCTCGAAGGGGAGCGTGCCGTAGATCGCCTCGTAGAGGGCGACGCAGAAGCTGAACTGGTCCGCCCGCGCGTCCACTTCCCGGCCGGCGAGCTGTTCGGGCGACATGTATCGCGGGGTGCCGATCAGCGCGCCCACGCGGGTGAGGCGGTCCGCGGTCCGCCCGCCCAGCGGCAGCTCCAGGAACGGGCGCGTCAGCTCGTCCGGACGCACTGGTGGACCAGAGGGCCGCACCAGCCCGAAGTCGGTGATGCGCACCCGCGCGTCGCGGCCCACCAGCACGTTCTGGGGCTTGAAGTCGCGGTGGACCAGGCCGTGGGCGTGCGCGGCGGCCAGGCCGCGGCCGGCCTGCACGAACACCTCGAGGACCTCCCGCCACGGCCTGGATTCGCGGTCCAGCCAGTCCGCCAGCGTCCCTTCGTCCAGGTACTCGATGGCGAGGTAGAGGCGGCCCTCGTAGGTGCCGGCGTCGTGGACGGCCACCACGTTGGGGTGGGAGAGGCGGGCCATGGCCTGGGCCTCGCGCAACATGCGGGCGCGGGCCTCCTCGGTCATGGTGGCGTTCACGTCCGCGCGGAGCACCTTCACGGCGATGGTGCGGTCCAGCCGGGGGTCGAAGGCGGCGTACACCACGCCCATCCCGCCCATGCCCACCCGCTTGAGCAGGACGTAGCGGTCCAGCTCGGTGCCGCGGGGGAGATTGTCCGCCTCCGCGGGGGGGACCAGCTGGGTGCCCTCCTCGGACTGGGTCCCCTCTTCGGACTCGCCGGCGGTTTCATCGCCACCCTCCGCCTCCGAATCCACCATCGCGGCCAGCACGGCGCGGCAGAGGGCGCACGTCTCTAGATGCTCGCCGGCGATGCGCTCCTGGGCCGGGTCGAGCCGCCCGGCCGCGTGGTCCAGGAGCTGGTTTTCGGTGAGGCAGGCCATGGCGGCGCCGGGCGGACGGCCCGGGACGGGAGTAGGCTGCCTGACCAGGCGTCTGCGGAGAAGTCCTCATGGCCACGCCGTCCTGGAAAAGCGGGGAGCTGCAGCGTGTGGCCGAGCGGATGCTCGCGGCCGGGCGCGCGGCGTGGCCGGGGGTCCAGCTCGAATCGAGGCGCTTCCAGGCGTTCCTGGAGGAGCGGCTCCAGGGGGTGGACCCGGCGCAGGTGGACGGGGTCCACGCGGCGGACCTGTACCTGGCCTGCGCGTGCGCGGCGGGGGACCGGGCGGCGCTGGCGGCGCTGGAGCAGGGGCCCTTGACGGTCTGCGCGGCGGCGGCGGCGCGGGTGGACCGGTCGCCCGCGTTCGCGGACGAGGTGACGCAGGCGCTGAGGCAGCGGCTGCTGGCGCCGGAGGACGGGAGGCCGCGCATCCTGGAGTACGAGGGGCGGGCGCCGCTCAAGTCCTGGCTGCGGGCGGCGGCGGCGCGGACCGCGCTCAACCTGACGCGAGGGACGAGGGCCAGCACGGGGGAGGACGAGGCGCTGGAGCGCGCCACCGCCACCCAGCTCGACCCGGAGCTGGAGTACGTCCGGAAGAAGTACCGGCCACAGTTCGCGGCGTGCCTCAAGGAGGCGATGGCCGCGCTCGACGCGCGGGAGCGGATGGTGCTGCGGCTCCACATCGTGGAGGGGGCCGGGGTGGAGGGAATCGCGCAGTACTACAAGGTGCACCGGACGACGGTGACGCGGTGGATCCAGCAGGCGCGGGCGTCCCTGGTGGCGAACACGCGGCAGTTGCTCACCCAGCGATTGCAGATCAGCGGGCGGGAGCTGGAGAGCCTGGTGCGGTCGCTGGGGAGCCGCCTGGATTTCAGCATCAGCCAGATCCTGCTGCCGCCGGGGCGGTCGCGCTCGAGCTGAAGAGAGACCTCCGGGGTCAACCGCTCAGCGCGGGTGCGCCGCCAGCCACTTCTCCACCTCCATGGCCAGCTTCTTTCCCCGCGGGCCCACCGCCGGCAGCAGCGCGCGCGCCGCCTCCGCGTCCCGCCGCGCGTCCCCCCTGGCCCCGGTGGCCCACTCCGCCTGGGCGAGCAGGAACTGCCCCTCGCCCCGCAGGAGGTTCCGGGTGCCGTTGTCCGCGAACCACTTCACGCTCTGCTCCAGGACGGCGCGCGCCCGGGCCGGCTGGCCGGTCGCCAGGAGACACCCCCCCAGGCGCTCCCGGTTCTCCGCCAGGTCCCACTGGTCGGCGGCGGTGGACGCTTCCGCCAGCAGCGCCTCGATCTTCTCGAAGACGGGCAACGCTTCGGCGCAGCGCCCCCGGATCTGCAGCACGGCCGCCAGCATCACCTTCGCCGTGAACACCAGCTGCTCCTCCGATTTCCGGGTCCGCTCCAGCAGCGCCACCGTCTCGCGCGCCAGCGCCTCCGCGGCCGGCGCGTGGCCCTGCTCCATCTCGAGGTAGGCCATGGCCTGCGTCCGGTAGTACCGGGTCGTCACCATTGGCGGCGCGTCGGACGCCGACATCGCGCGCACGTAGACGTCCTCCGCCTGCTTCGACCGCCGGACCGCCTCCTCGTAGTCGCCGCGCTCGAGCAGGATGCCCGCCTCGTCCCGCAGGTGGTCCGCGTACATGGGGTGGTCCGCGCCCTGGACCAGCCGGGAGACCTCCGCGGCCCGCTCGTTGAAGGAGAGCGCCGTGTCCAGGTCGCCCAGGTACCACGACGCGCTGGCGATGGTGGCCAGCGCCTCCTGCGCCAGCACGTGCTCCTTCCCCAGCGATTGCTCCACCACTTCCAGCGACTGTTGGGCCAGCGCCCGCGCCTTCTCGTACTGGCGCCGCTGGATCTCCGCCGACGCCTCCGCCTTGAGGAGCGCGGCCCGCATCGCCCGCGTGTCTCCCGGGAGCCGGTTCATCAGCGCCTCCGCGTACGCCGCCCACACGTCGAAGTCGCCGCCTACCAGCGCCGTGTAGCGCACCAGCTGCGTCCACGCCTGCTCCACCAGCTCCATCTGCCCCGTGGCCTGCCCCGCCGCCGCCGCCCGGTGCCCCGCCGCCACCGCTTCCCGGAACTCGTAGCGCAGGGCATGCACCCGTGCCACCAGCAGCTCCGCCTCCGCCTCCAGCGGCTTGTACCCGGTGGCGCGGGCCGCCGCTGCCGCCTTCTCCCCCGACTCCACCGCGCCCTCGACGTGCCCGACCTCGTAGAGGGCGCGCAGCTCCGCCAGCCGGGTCCGGAGCGCCTCCACCTCGGCGCGCCGGGCCGGGTCCACCGGCCAGGCGGCGCCGGCCCGCAGGGCGTGCTCGTCGGCGCAGTCCGAGAGCGGCTGGAGATCCGCCACCGCGCGGGCGGCGTTCTTCACGGACCCCTCGTCGGCGCGCGCCAGCTGCCCCAGCAGCTCCCGCGCCTCCGTCAGCCGGCGGTCCAGGCACTCCGTCTGCAGTTGCAGGACGTCCCGCGCCTGGTTGCCGTCCAGGGTGGCCAGGCACGCCTGCTCGTGCAGGGAGAGCCAACTCTGCCGGTAGCGGTCCATCGCCCGGTCCACCGCGTCGGACGCCGCCGCGGCGAAGGGCTTTCCGGTGGCGGCGAACGCCTGGCGCAGGGCCGCCCTTCGCGCCCCGTCCCAGATGCCCGCCCAGCGCGACTCCGGCGGTGCGCACCGCCGCTGGGCCGAATTCCGCGCCACCGCCGCGCCCGCCACCACCGCGACCGCCGCCAGGGCCACCCCGGCGAACGCCAACCGTTGCCGCCGCCTCTGGGACGGGTCCCGCTCCAGCGCGGCAAGCATCGCCGCCATGGTGGGGAAGCGCGCCTCCCGGTCGGCCGACAGCCCGCGCATCAGCACCGCGGAGATCCACGCCGGGATGCCCTTGGCGGACGCCGGCTGAGGCCCGCGCGCCATGGCGCCCAGCAGGTCCTCCGCGTTCTCGGCCCTGAACGGGCGGTGGCCGGCGAGCGCCTCGAACAGCGACACCGCGAACGAGAACTGGTCGGTCCGGGCGTCGGTGGGCTCGGCGCGGAGCTGCTCCGGGGACATGTAGGCCGGCGTGCCGGAGAGCATGATGGAGCTGGCCTCCACCCGCGGGACGGTGGGGGTCTGGTCGTTGGCGAGGATGGGCCCAGGCTTCGCGGGCTTGCCGGCCACGGTGTCGGCCATGGTGGCGGCGGCGGTGCGCGCCAGGCCGAAGTCCACCACCCGCGCCCGCCCGTCGCGGCCGACGATGACGTTGAGCGGCTTGAAGTCCCGGTGCACCAGGCCCACCGCGTGCGCGGCGGCGAGCCCCCGGCCCGCCTGCTTGAAGACCTCCAGGACCTGATGCGTGGAGCGCGGGGAGGCCAGCCAGTCCCGAAGCACCTCGCCTTCGATCAGCTCCATGGCGATGAAGATTTCGTCGGCCACCTCCCCCACGTCGTGGACCGCGACCACGTTGGGGTGGTTGAGGCGGGCCAGCGCCTGCGCCTCGGCCAGCAGCTTGGACCGCCCGCTGTGCGTGCCCATGGCGCTGAGCACGTCCATCCGCATCAGCTTGAGGGCGATCTTCCGGTCCAGGCCCGGGTCGTAGGCGGCGTAGATCTCCCCCATCCCGCCCGCGCCCAGCCGCTCGAGGATGACGTAGCGGTCGAGGCGGGTGCCCGGCTCCAGCGTCCGCCGGGTCGGGGTGGAGATCGCCCTGGCGGTCTCATTCCTCGAATGCTGGATCAGCGTCTCGCCCGCCAGCGGGTCCAGCTCCGCCAGCGCGCGCAAGCACTCCTCGCACCCGTCCAGGTGTGACCGGGCCCCGGCCGCCTCGTCCGCGGCGAGCGTGCCGTGGGCGAGGCTGCGGAGCGTCTCCGCGTCGCAGTGCCGGGGCGCCACGGGCGACAGCCTAGCGCGGCCCCCGGCCCGCGAGGGCCAGCCGCCCCCGAAATCCGGAGGCATCGACGCGGCCGGCTTCCCCCTGGACGCTTTACGCTGCAACCGCCCCAAGCCTGGCGTCGAAGCAGCGCTGGACGGTCAGCGGGTCCGGGAAGGTGATGTGGCCCGGCGGGAAGGCGCGGGCGGTGGGGGGCGGCGGGAGGAGCTCGACGCCGTCGGCGGCCATCCGACCCATGAAGAACGACAGGTCCACGCGCCAGGAGCCCTCCACCCGGAAGGCCACCGAGCCGTCCGTGCCGTAGGCGATGAAGTGGGACGGGTCCCCCAGGCTGGAGGTCAGCATGGCGAAGCGGCGCGGCCCACGCCAGGCGACGCACCAGTCCATGGTGAAGGTCTCGACGGGGACGTCAACGATACGGCCGGACATCCGGTTCTCCAGGCGGCTCCGGCGCGGCGGTGGCGTTCGAAGCGGTGGCCGACCCGGGCGAGGCGAGCACCGCGCGGAGGCGCTCGAGGGCCTCCCGGGCGGACTGGAGCGCCTGCTCCACCTTGTCCTTGCCCGACTCCGGGCGCGGAGTGCCAGGAGGTGGCGGCCGCGGGGTCGGCGGGTGGCCGGTCATGCCGCCGGCCTCCAGGGCGTCGCGACCTCACGGGTTTCCAGCGCGACCGCGTCGCACGACCCGTCGCCCAGCGCGGCGCGGGCCGCCGCCTCGGTCTCGAAGCGGCCGCCCCGCACCACCGGGATCGCCGCGGTGTCCCTGAGGTAGCGCGCCGCCACCGCGTCGGCGGCGATATGGACGGCGTCGATCCCGTCGTGCTGCAGCCACTCGACGAGCCGGAGCGTACCGGCCGCCATCATCCCCAGGGGGCTGGTCACCCCCAGCAGCACCTGGACGTGGAAGTCCGGGCCCACGTGGTGGCGCACTCCACGGACGATCTGCCGCACCAGGCGCGCGCGGTGCTCAAGCGACCCCTGGTAGCCTGCCGGCCGATCGCTCTTCACGCCCGGGGCCAGGTACTGCTCGATCAGCGAGCCCTCCCCGCCGTCGATCTCCACCCCGTCCGCGCCCGTCTCGCGCGCCCGCCGCCCCGCCTCCGCGAAGGCCTGGACGATGCCGCGGAAGTCCTCGAGCGCCAACGACCCGTGCGGCACCCGCGCGTGGCCGAGGCGGATGAGGTACCGGCAATGGTAGGCGTGGATGCGACCCACCCATGGCTGCCAGGGGCCAATCGCCTCGTCCTCGTGGATGGCCGGGCCGTTCCGGGCAGAGCCGGCGGCCGGGCACACCTCGACGCGAGCGGAGATGATGGCGCCCACGCCGGCCCGGGCGTACTTCAGCTCCCAGTCCAGCGGGCTCCATCCAGCCTCCGCGCCCCTGGCGTACGCCCGGCTGGCGCGGAACACCCGGTTCTTGATCTCCAGGCTGCGGAATCGCAGCGACTCCCCCCAGATGCTCATGACCATGGAGACGCCCAGGGCGTCGATTTGTTGAGGGACAATGTCCGGGCCGGCTGCAGACGCGTTTCCCCACGGAACCCAATAAATTCGACTCAGGGCGTCTTTTTCATGGGCGGCCGCGGCGCGGCGACAAAATCCTCATGACTCTCAAGCCCTTGGAGCGCATCCGAGTGGCGGTGTGGTGCCACCGCATCCGCGGCGATCTGCTGCGGCAGGCGAGGACTGTCTCCAAAACGGGTCACGAGGCGGAGGACGCGGTGCAGGAAGTGATGCTCAAGGCGGTCCAGAAGTACCAGGTCCTGAGGGACCGGCCGGAGGTCGTGGTCCAGGCCTACCTGAGAGCGGCGCTCCTCAACCACCTGCGCAGCGTGTGGCGCCACCAGGGCCGGGTGCAGTTCACGGTCATCACCGCAGAGCACGACGTGCCCGCGCCCCCACCTATGGAGCAGCCCCCGTTCTCGGACGAGGACGTCAAGGCCGAGATCGAGCGGCTGCCGGAGCGGACGCGCGAGGCGCTCCACCTCCGGCTGCAGGGCCACAGCTACAAGGCCATCGCCACGCAGATGGGCGTGAAGACGGGGACCGTGGGCGCCTTGCTGGCCGAGGCGCGGGTCCGGCTGCGCAGCAACCTGCTGAACCTTGAAGAAGAGAGCAACGGGGGGGCCGAATCCAGTCGGGACGAGACCGACGAGGAGGACGTCCAGTGAGCGTGCGAGGTGGGTCTGCGGTGCCCGGCGGGGCGTGCGAGTCGGTCTACGCCTTCATCGACCAGGAGCTCGGCCTTTCGGAGGCGGAGGAGTTCCGCCTGCACCTGGTGAAGTGCGAGTCGTGCCACGCGCGCATCGTGGACGCGTGGACCATCGACTCGGTCGCCCGGCGGGTGATGGGCCCGGTCAAGAAGGCGCAGGCCGCTGGCGAGGGCTTCCCGCTCCGCTGGCGGCTGGTGCCCGCGGGGGCGCTGGCCGGCGTCGCGGCCATGGCGGTGGCGGTGGTCTCGAACCTCTACTCGGCGTCGCGGCAGGTGGACCCGGCGGTGTACGCGCCCTTCGCGTACCGGATCGCCGAGGGCCGGCTGACCACCCCGGACGCGGACCTCTACCGCCGCTACGAGTCGCCGGCGAAGAAGGCGACGCTGGGCGAAGGGCCGGTCTCCCCGCTGCCGCCGCTGGTAGAGCTGAGCAAGCTGGAGAAGCGCGGCGAATACCTCGGCCTGGCGGCGGCCTTCCTCCAGCGCGGCAAGGCGAAGGACGCCATGGACTTCGCGGACCAGGCCGGCGCCTCGGCGCGCTCGGACAGCGACAAGGCGGCCATCTACCTGTTCCAGGCGAAGCCCGACGAGGCGCTGGAGCTGGCGGACCGCGCGCTGTCGAAGCAGCCGGACCTGGTGCAGGCCAAGTGGAACCGCGCGCTGGCCTTGCGGGAGTTGGAGGCCCTGGCGCTCGCCGCCCGGATGTTCGAGGAGGTGGCGCAGCAGAAGGAGCCCGGCTGGAGTGACGAGGCCGCGCGCGAGGCGGCGGAGCTGCAGCAGAAGCTGTCCAGGCGCCGCGAGGCGTTCCAGAAGAACGCGGACGCGTGCACCAGGATGCAGGCCGGCGGGGAGCCCATCCCTTCGGCCGTCGCGGCGGCCGCTCCCGGACACGCCCGCGAGTGCCTGGAGCAGGTACTGGGGAACAAGCCGTCCCCGGAGCGGGCCGAGGTACTCCTTCCCCTGGCCCTGCAGCTGGACGCACTGGACGGGAACCCCGGGCTGTCGGACTCCATCCGCCGCCTCCGGTCCGCCGCTCCAGCCCAGGCAGCGGCGCCGGATCCGTGGAGCGCTCTCCTGGCGGTGGAGAAGGCCTCCGCCCAGGAGCTCGCCAGCGGCCGGGTCGCGGTGGCCATTCACCGCATGACCGAGACCCTGTCTGATCGCTGCGCGGACCACCCGGCGCCGCCCAGGCCCATGGACCTGCGCTGCGTGGAGCTGCGGCGGCAGCTGGCCCATACCCTCTCCATGGAGCACAAGCCCGTGGAGGCCCGCACCCAGGCGCTGCAGGCGATGCGGCTGGCGCAGCGGATCGGCGCCTGGGAGCAGGAGCGGCACCTGCTCGAGGACCTGGGGCAGATCGCTCGGCACAGTGACAGCGCCTGGCTGGTGCGCGGGTACCTGGAGGAGGTGCTGGAACGCGAGCGCGGGGCCACCAACTGCGACATCCAGGACTTCGCCCATGGCAACCTGGCCTTGATGTACCAGCGAGCGCTGGATTTCCCCCGGGCGCGCCATGAGGTCGAGGTGGCACGTGGATGCCGGGCGGCGAAGACGCCGTACTCCACGCTCCTGATGGTCGAGGCGGAGCTGGCCCGCATCTACCCACCCACGCCCGAGGAGACCGCCGCATTCCAGGAGCGACTGGCCGCGCTCCGCGCGAGCGCCCCAAGAAACCGCTCCGCCCGGTGGATGGCCGATCACGCCGAGGGCCGCTACTTCCTCGAAGTGCAGCCGCAGATGGGTGAGGCGCTTCTCCGGCGCACCATCCGCGACGCGGAAGCCACGCCGGATGACGTGGCCGCCGTCAAGGCGAGGGCGTGGAGCTACACGTCGCTCATCCTCGAGGCGGGCAAGCGAGGCCGGTACGACCAGGCGTTCCAGCTGTTCGTCGAGGAGATGGGACTGCCGCGCGCGCCGCAGCGGTGCGTGCTGGGCGTCACCGTCGACGACGAGCGCACGCTGACCATCATCCGGGACGCGGATGGCGACGTGCGCGGCCGGTACGACGCGTCGCGGAAGAGCCCGCTGAAGGACGCGGCTGGCCTGGTGCCGCCGGAGCTGGTGTCGGCCCTGCGTGCCTGCAAGAGCGTGGACGTGATGGCCCGCACGCCGTTGCAGGGAACACCCGGGATGCTGCCCACGGACATGGCCTGGGGATTCTTGACCGGCGTGTCCCATGATGCGCCGCCGGTGCCTCCGAAGCGCCTGGTGGTCACCGGAGCCAAGCCGCCCAGCGAGCTCGGCCTGGAGCCGTTGGTCCCATACCTCATGCCTGCCGACACCCAGGCGGCCGAGGTGCTCCAGGACGACGCGGCAACCCCCAGCCGGGTGCTGGAGGCCATGACCATGGCCACGGAGATCCGGATCCACGGCCACGGCGTGCTGGACGGGGCCGTCTCCGACGCGGCCTACGTCGCGCTCTCTCCGGACCGGGAGGGCCGGTTTGCCCTGACGGCCGGCGAGGTCCGGAAGGCCAGCCTGAAGGGGCGTCCAGTGGTAGTGGTGATCGCCTGCCAGACTTCCCGGGCAGCGCCCTATCAGCATGAGCCGCTGAGCTTGCCGGTGGCGTTCATCCAGGGAGGGGCCCGAATCGTTTTCGCGGCCGCCAGCACTATTCCCAACGATGAAGCATCCCGCTTCTTCGAGCCGCTGCTGGGGCGGCTTCGTACAGGTCAGAACCCAGCGGTCGCACTGATGGAGGCCAGGGCAACATGGAAGAGCAACGGGGGGAGAAGCGAATGGGTAGACGACGTGCTGATGTTTCGAGGAGAGGCGGAGTGAAACGCGCGCCCAGGGACACCTCGGCGTATCACGGAGACCAGCAGCGACCCACGGCCGGCGGGCCATCGGTGCAGAACACGGATCCGGATGACCCGACTCCCGGGACCCGCGGCGCCTCGCGGCTTCCGACGGTCGAGCTACAGAACACGGATCCGGACGACCCGACTCCCAGGACCAACGGCGCCTCGCGGCTTCCGACGGTCGAGCTACAGAACACCGACCCAGACGACCCGACTCCCAGGACCCGCGGCGCCTCGCGGCTCTCGACGGTCGAGTTGCAGAACACCGACCCCGACGACCCGACTCCCAGGACCCGCGGCGCCTCGCGGCTCCCCATGGTCGGGTCGTCCACGAAGAAGCCGCGCACGAAGCGCGTGCGGCGGGATCGGCCTGCCCAGAAGACCGCGAAACAGCGCGCCGGCTCCCGGCGCAGCTGAGATCGCCGCTTCCCGCTGGGGCGCGCTCAGGGAGCGATGGCGACGCCCCAGGGGAAGCTTCCGGCGGGGATGCGCCGCACCACCTGCCCGGTGGTGCGGTCGATGACCGACACGTCGTTGCCGGGCCCGTTGGCGGTGTAGAGCTTCTTCCCGTCCGCGGTGACCGCCACGCCCCAGGGGCGGGTGCCCACCTTCTCCAGCACCCGCGAGATCCGGCCGGTGGCGGCATCGATCTCCACCACCTGGCCGCCGCGGCCGCAGGTCACGTACACCTGGCGCCCATCCGGGGCCACCGCCACGCCCATCGGCCGGGCGCCCGGCGAGTCCACGTGCAGCTCCGACAGCACGGCCGGCCGGTCGGCGTCCACCACCATCACCGCGCCGCCGGCCTCGGTGGTGATGAAGGCCCGGTGGCCGTCCGGCGTGAAGCCGACCGCGCGGGGCCGGAGGTTGGTCTTGAGCGTGGCGGTCACCTTCCGCGTGGCGAGGTCGATCACGAACACCGCGTCGTCGCCCTCGCTGGTGACCCACACGGTCTTTCCATCGGGATGGACCGTCACGCCCTCGGGCTCGGTGCCCACGGGGATGGTGGTCTGGATCTGCCCGGTGGAGAGGTCCAGCACGGTGGCCGCCGCGGCGTCCTCGTTGGAGGCGTAGAGCCAGCGGCCGTCGGCCGAGAGGTCGAAGGACTCCGGGTCCGGGCCACTCTCGAAGGTCTTGAGGAGCTTGCCACTCTTGATGTCCACCGCGGCGATGCCGTCCGCGTCGCGGTCCGGCGGCGGGAGCGTGGACTCATCCACGCCCGGCGGCGCCCGAGGGGAGCCGCTGACCGCCACGTAGAGGGTGGAACCGTCCTTCGACACGCGCAGCCCGCGCGGCCGCTTCCCCACGAAGATGGTGCGGACCACCTCGTCGGTGGAGCTGTCGATCACCGTCACGTCGTTGGAGTCCTCGTTGCTGACGAACACCAGCGGCCCGCCCGGTGAAGTGGGGGCGGGAGATGCGGTGCGACAGGCCGCGGCGGAGAGCAGGAGGAGCGGAAGGACGGCGCGCGAGGTCATTGCGGGCCCGCGTAGCAGAGGGGGACCGGCACGGCCAGCGCGGGAGATCACCGGCTGCGCGCGACAAACCGCACTGGCAACTCGTAGCAACCCGCCGCGCCGGGGAGCGGCAGCGCGCCGGGGAGGACGCACTCCGCCGCCGCCCGATCCAGCACCTCCGAGCCCGAAGAACGGGAAAGCTTCACCGCACTCGCCTGCCCCTCCGCGCTCAGGCAGAAGGACAGCTGCGCTTCACCCGCCAGGCGAAAGCGCACCGCCTCCGGCGGGTAGCAGCGCAGCGCCGCCGCCGAGAGCCTCGCCATCAAGAGCGCCGTCGGGTCAGGCCGCCCGCTCCCGGGATCGGCGCTCGCTCCCGGCGCGGACGCGGTCGATCCATTTCCGGCACCTTCCACCGCGGCACCAGGCGCCGAGACCTCATCGCCAGGGCGCTCCGCCTCATCCATGGACGGCGTGGAGGTCGCCATGGACGCCACCACCGGGGGACGCGCCGTGACCCCGTTCGCCCGCCCGCCGCGCTTGGGCCGAACCGGGGTCGGGGGCGGCGTATCGCGGCCCGCGGTGGGCACGACCTGGAGCTCAATCGCCTCCGCATCGCGGCTGCCGGGCGCGGGCACCGCCTCGGGCGCCGGCGCGTGTGCCAGCCAGAACGCCAGGAACGCGTGGAGCGCCATCGAGGCGCCCAGGCCGAACGCCAGCCAACCCTGCCGCTGGAGGCTCATCCGCGCGCCACGCTACGACACTCCTTTAGCCGGTGGCCGGTCCGAAGAGCCGCTGGCCGGACGGCGACGTCGCGGTGGCGATTGAAACCCCGTAGAGCGCCTCCAGCCGTTCGGCCCCCAGGACCTCGCTTGCCGCCCCGCTGGCCAGCACGCGCCCGCCTTCCAGGAGCAGCGCCTTCCCCGCGAACGCCGCCGCCAGGTTGACGTCGTGGAGCACCGCCACCGCCGCCATCCCCGCCTCCACCCGCCGGCGGACCAGCGCCAGCGTCTGGACCTGGTGGCGGACGTCCAGGAAGGCCGTGGGCTCGTCCAGCAAGAGCAGCTCCGGCGCCTGGGTGAGCGCGCGGGCCAGCATCACCAGCCGCCGCTCGCCGCCGGAGAGCGCGCCCAGCGCCCGCCCCGCCAGCGCGCCGATGCCCAGCTCCTCCAGCGCCTGGCGCGCCCGCGCCACGTCCGCGCCCGAGGCGAGCGCCCACCGCGACAGGTGTGGCGCCCGGCCCATCAACACCAGCTCCAGCGCGGTGAAGTCCGGGAGCGCGTCCACCGCCTGGGGGACCCACGCCACCCTCCGGGCCAGCTCGCGGCGCCCGAACGCGCGCACGTCCGTCCCGAAGACCTCCACCCGCCCCTCCCGCGCCGGGAGCAGCCCGAGCGACGCCCGCACCAGCGTGCTCTTCCCCGCGCCGTTGGGCCCCAGCACCGCCCACAGCTCGCCCGGCCGCACCTCGAGAGACACGCCCTCCAGGACGCGGCGCTCGCCGTAGCCGGCGGAGAGGCCGGCGACGGACAGCGCCAGGCTCAGCGCTGGGCCCTCTTGGCGGCGATGGACTCGCTCATGTACCGCACCCGGGTGATCAGCGAGTCGACCGGCGTGTCCGAGTCCGCCGTCTCGATGTCCTTCTTGAGGTCCTCGAAGCGGTGGCAGATGACGCCCATGGACGGCTGGTCGCAGGTCTTCACCCGCGTCAGCTCCTCGAACGCCGTCACCGTCCGGCTCCACTCGCGGAACAGCGGCGACGTCTTGGGGAGCTTGTGCTGCTTGTTCGGCTTGCGGACCACCACCCCGTCCGGGTTCGCCGGGCGCAGCGGCCCCAGGCTGATCAAGTCGTCCTTCGGCTCCTTCGGGGTCCCCGCCGTGCCGGTGGTGACCGCGGACCCGGTCGTCCCCGGCCCTGCCGCGGGCGCCGTCGAAGGCGTCGCGGCCTCGGGCGTGGCGGTGGCGGTGGGGGCCGGAGGAGGCCCCGGATCCACGGCGGTGTCCGGCCCGCCCGCAGGCAGCGTCACCGGCGAGGTCGTGTTGGGGTTGGGCGTCCCCTGCGCGCCGAAGCCGGCGAAGGCGCCGGACCGCCAGGCGGTGAACGCCGCGTACCCGCCCGCCGCCAGCATGCCGGCCAGGATGCCCAGCGCCGCCAACTTCCACAGCTTGCGCGGCGGCTCCGGCACCGCGCGCTGGAGCCGGTCGGTGGGCTCGTTGGTGCGCAGCGGCGGCGGCGAACCGGGCAGGTCCATGGTGCTGCCCAGGTCCTCCACCGGCGGCGGCTCGTCCGGCGTGGCCCGCGGCCCGGACACGCGCAGCCGCTGCTGGATGGCGCCGCCTTTGTACTTGTCGAGGATGACCGGCGCCGGGATGTCCTGGGTGTTGCCCAGGCCCAGCCTCGGCGGGCCTACGCCGGGCGGCGGCGGCGCGTTGCGCACTTCGTCCAGCGTCATGTGCAGCACGGGCCGCTGCACGTTGGGGAGCGAGGGCGACGGGCTCAGCGGGTCATCCAGCGTCACCGCCAGGCCCACGCGCACCGGGTGGTCCGGCGCGGCCGGGATGGGCGCGCGGATGGTCGCCTCCCGCTCGGAGGAGAGGAGGTCCACCACCGCGTCCGGCGAAACCTCCGGGACGTCCTCGTTCTGGAACTGCATCCGCGTCGGGTCGGTGATCTCCTCCCGGCTGCGCAGCATCGGGTGGGCGTGACGGGCACCGGGTGCGCCGCCGGCGCCGCCCAGCGTGGGCGGAGGTTCCGGCAGGGACGACCGCCGGGTCGGCTCAGAGGGCGAGGCGGACAGCATCGGCGGGGCCGCCGGCATGCCGGGCTGCGAGGCCCTGGGCAGGGTGGGCTCCATCGCGCCCATCCCAGGCCGGATGCCGGGCGCCTGCGACGTCAGCCCCGGGTACCCGGCCACGTTGAGCACCGGCACGTCGTGCTCGGTGGCGACCTCGGTGACGGTGTCCCGGTTGTCGCGCCAGCGCGACTGGGCGCCGCTCTGCACCAGCGGGCTGGCCCGGTTGCGCGCGTAGGACGGCATGGGCGCCGAGGGGGTGCCGTAGTGCGGCTGGAGCGTGGTGCTCAGGTTGACGATGCCGGTCTCCATGTGCCCGCCGGGCGCGGCCGGCCGGGACGCCTCCTTGAGCGCGTGGAGCATGCGGCGTTCAGCGGCGAACTCGCCGGAGAAGGTCTCCCGCATGAAGCGCGAGACGCTCTCCGGCCCGGCCGAGGAGTCGATCTCCAGCAGGCACGCCATCAGCCGGCCGCGGAACTCCTCGGCGGTCTGGTAGCGCTGGTCGGGGTCCGACGCGAGCGCCTTCTGCACCACCTGCGCCACCGCGGGCGGCAGGAGCGGGTCGAACCCCAGCAGCGAGGGGATCTGCGGGTTGGCCACCCGCTGCATCAGCTCACCGGTGGGCGCGTCATCGAACGGGTTCTTCCCGGCGATCAGCTCGTACAGGCACAGGCCCACCGAGTACAGGTCGCTCCGGCGGTCGGCGGGCATGTGCCGCGCCTGCTCCGGCGACATGTACATGAACTTGCCGAGGATGATGCTGGGGTTGGTCTTGGCGGACGACAGCGTGCTCTTGGCGAGCCCGAAGTCGATCACCTTCACCTCGCCCTCGTAGGAGACGAGCACGTTCTGGGGCGAGATGTCCCGGTGCACCAGGCCGATCTCCCGGTCGTCCTCGTCCCGCTTGCGGTGCGCGTAGGCCAGCGCGTCCAGCACCCGGCTCATCACGTACAGCACGTAGGTGAGCGGCGGCGGCGTCCCCTGCTCCCGCATCCGGGATGCCACCTTGCGCAGGTCCTTCCCGTCCACGTGCTCCAGGGCGATGTACGGGTCGCCGTTGTGCAGGCCCATGTCCAGCACCTGGGCGATGGAGCCGTGCGACAGCTTCACCAGCGTCTTCGCCTCGTTGACGAAGCGCTCGACGAACTCACCGTCCTCGGCCAGGTGGGGGAGGATCTTCTTGATGACGCAGAACTTCTCGAAGCCCTGCGGGCCCTCCATGCGGGCCAGGAAGATCTCCCCCATCCCGCCGGTGGCGATGGGCGCCACGAGCGTGTACCGCCCGAAGGGGATCGGCTTGAACGGGCGCAGTCCTCGGGCTTGGTTCTGGACGGTCATCACCGCGGCCGGACGGGCGCATTGAACCCCAACTGCGGACGCGGCACCACTGCTCCACCCCTGGTATGGCCGGGCGCGGACCTACCTCGGTCCCGGTGAGGTCATGGAGGCGACGTCCTCCTCCATCACCTCGAAGACAGGCACTTTTTCCCGCCCGGGCTTGAGCCCCCGCTCCCCGAGCGGGGTGACGTCGAAGCGGGCGCCGATGCTGGCGAGCGTCTTGCCGGTGATCAGCACCTGGCCGGGGAGCGCGCTGGCGCACAGCCAGGAGGCCACGTTCACCACGTCTCCCACCACCGCGTAGTCCTGCCGGCCCTCCGGGCCGATCAGCCCGGCCAGGCCCTTGCCGGTATTGACGGCGATCTTGAGGTCCGGCCGGGCGTGCGCCGGGCGGCGGGCGACCGCCTTGGCCCAATCCTGGCGCAGCGTCATCGCCGCGCGCACCGCCCGCAGCGGCCCGTCCGTCTGGGCGTAGGGCGCGCCGAAGACGGCCACCACCGCGTCGCCCACGAACTTCTCCAGCGTGCCCTCGAAGCTGAACACCACCGCGGTGGCGCGGGAGTACAGCTCGCTGAGCAGGTCCGCCACCAGGGCGGGCTCCAGCTTCTGGGTGAGCGCGGTGAAGCCGGCCAGGTCCGCCACCACCACGGAGAGGGTGAGCTCCTCCAGCTTGGGGGCGGCGTTGCCGGAGCGCTGCAGCTCGGCGGCGCGGCGCTCGGCGATGGCCGGGGGGAAGAAGCGGTCCAGCGTGGCGCGCCCGCGCTCCGGGCCGACGGCGGTCGCGCCGGCGTTGCGGAAGCGCTCCACCCCGGAGGCGATCAGGTGGCTGACCGCGCTGCAGAGGTCGATCAGCCCCTCCAGCTCGTTGGCCGGGCCGGCCGGCTTGTTGATGTACAGCACCCCGGAGAAGGGCTCCTTCTCGCCGATGGGGATGCACAGCACCTGGTCCACGCCGTAGAGGAGGACGCTCTCGCGGGCGTTGAAGCGCACGTCCCCGCGGACGTCCTGCACCGCCAGCGCCGCACCCTTGGAGAGCGCCGCGGAGATGACCGCGTCCGACACCGGCACCTCGCCCTGCGCCAGGCGGCCGCGGTGCCGCACCACCGCCGGCACCATCACCCCCGAGTGGTGGCGCAGCAGCACCACCGCGGTGGTGGCCTTCACGGATTCGAGGACGCGGTCGGCGGTGAGCTCCAGGAACGCCTGCTGGGTGCGGGAGGTGGAGAGCGCCTCGGACACCTTGTAGAGCAGGAGCAGCGCGTCGTAGGTGATGGGCGTCGGCGTCCCGCCCGAGGGCGACGCGGCGGGCAGCGTGTTCGGCAGCGGCGTGGGCCGGTCGCCCCCCGCACCCGACCCCGCCGGCACGTCGAAGTCGGGGAGCGGAATGCCCTCGCGCGGCGTGAAGGGCATGATGTTGTCCAGCGCCCGCAGGACCACGCTCTCCTTCACGTTCTTGGAGACCACCACGGAGGCGCCGATGTCCATCCCCTCGCCGTAGCGCTTCACCCCGCCCGCCCCCAGGTCCACCATCTCGGTGGCCTGGTTCTCCACCTTGTTCGGTTGGCGGATGGAGAGGGTGTTCTCCCCCACGTGGACCAGGTCGCCGGCCTTGAGGTCCGCCGTCCCGGTGAACGGCTGGCCGTTCAGGCGGCTGCCGTTCCGGCTGCCCAGGTCCTCGATGGTGAGGTCATCCCCCTGGACGTAGATCTTCGCGTGCTTCCTCGAGACCAGGTCGCCGGACAGGACGATGTCGTTCTCGTCCGCGCGCCCGAGCGAGGTGAGTCCCTCGGGCAGGTCGTACGTAGTATCGAAGTAGCCCGGGCCGTTGATGATGAGCTGCCACATGGCCGCGCGTACTCTACCCTACCTCCGGCAGGATCCGAGTTCCCTGGCGTTCTTCAGGCGGGCAGGCGCTGCCGCCGCCGCAGGAGGACCAGGAAGAACGGGCCTCCCACGAGGGCGGTGACGACGCCCACGGGGACCTCCTGGGAGACGAGGCGGAAGAGGAGCCGGGCCACCAGGTCGGATCCCATGAGGAAGGCCGCCCCGCCCAGGGCGCTACAGGGGACGAGCAGCCGGTTGTCCGGGCCCAGCCAGAGGCGGAGCACGTGGGGGACGATCAGACCCACGAAGCCCACCAGCCCGGAGAGCGCCACCGCCCCGGCGACGGAGAGGGAGGTGGCCAGGAGCAGCGCGCGGCGCGTGCGCGCCACCTCCACGCCCAGCGAGGCGGCGTCCTCGTCGCCCAGGGTGAGCGCGTTGAGGTGGGCGGCGTTGGCCCAGATCAGGCCGATGGCGGCGACCTGGAGGAGCGCGGCGCCGGCCAGGGTCCAGCCGCGCTCGTAGCCCAGGGTCCCGACCAGCCAGTAGAGGATCTCCCCCAGGCGCTCCCGGGAGGTGAGCGTCTTCACGCAGGTGATGGCGGCGGAGGCGAAGGCGTTGAAGATGACGCCGGAGAGCAGGGCCGCGTAGGTGGAGGTCTGTCCCTGGACGCGGGAGATGGCGAAGACGAGGGCGATGGCCCCGGCGGAACCGGCGAAGGCGAACAGGGAGGGAGCGGAGAGGTTGGCGAGGGCGGATGCGGGGCCGGCCACGCCCAGGTCGCCCACCTTCCCGAGCCCGAGCGCGATGGCCAGGGTGGCCCCCAGCGCGGCGCCGCCGGAGACGCCGAGGACGAACGGGTCCGCGAGCGGGTTGCGCATCAGGGACTGGAGCGCCGTGCCAGAGGTGGCCAGCGCCGCGCCCACGATGGCGGCCAGCACCGCGTGCGGGAGGCGCAGGGCCCAGAAGATGGTGGCGTCCGAGGAGGTGGGGTCGGAGAGGGCGGTGAGGAGGGAGATGGGTTGTTCGCCAAAGCGGACGCAGAGGGCGAACGCGGCCAACGCCAGCGCCGTGAGCGCCACCAGCAATCCGAACAGCCGAGCGGGGGTGAACCGGACCATCGGCGTCAGCGGCCTCCATCCGGGGCGGACGCCGGCGCCGGTGCCGGGTGGAGCAACCGGAACAGCTCCTCCAACCCCTCCGCCAGCCGCGGTCCGGGGTGCAGCAGGTCCAGCGACGGCAGCTCCACCCACCGCGCCTCCTTGAGCCCCGGCAGCTCGCGGAGCTTGCCGCCGCCGCCCTCGTGGACGCCGGCCGCGTTCACCACCACGTCCACGTGCGCCCGGAGCGCGCTCTCCACCGAGTAGACCGGGTACGGCGTGGTCGCCCGGTCGGCGGCGTTGACCGCGCCCGCGTCCCGGAGCAGCTCGTCCGCGAAGGAGCCCGGCCCGGTCACCACCAGCGGCTCCCACCCGTAGACGAACAGCACGCGCGGGTGGGGCAACGCGCCGGCCCGCTGGCGGACGGCCGAGCGCGCCCGCTCGATGCGGTCCGCCAGCGCCTTCGCCTCCCCGTCGCGCCCGAGCGCCTTCCCGCTCTCGCGGATGGCCACCAGCACCTGCTCCACGCTGTGCAGTGGGAGGAGCAGCACGGGCACGCCCAGCTCCGCCATCTTCTCCACCGGTTGCTGGTTGCCCGGCGCCGGCTGCACCAGGAGCAGGTCCGGCTTGAGGGCGATCACCGCCTCCACGCTGGGGTCCACGAAGCCGCCCACGCGCGGGAGCGCTTTCACCTCCGGACGTTCGTCGAAGCGCGAGACCCCCACCAACCGATCCCCCGCCCCCAGCGCCAGCACCGTCTCGGTCAACGACGGCGCCAGCGTCACCACCCGCCGCACCTGGGCTTTCGGCTTCGGGCCGATCCACCGCGGCGCGTCCGAGGCGGTGGTGGGCTCCGCCGCGCCGGCCCCCAGGACCAGTGCCAGGACGAGCGCGCTCATCGGGAGAACAGGTCCGCGACGTTGGAGTAGCCGAACGGGCCCAGCGGACAGAGGTCGATGGGCGTGCCGCCGTCCGCGTAGCCGCGGCGCTCGGAGAGGCCGCCGCCCTTGGTGTCCAGCACGAACAGCCGGCCCGCCGCCTGGTCTCCCGCGTACACCTTGGCCCCCACCGCGTGCACCCGCGAGATGGACGGGTCCGCGCAACCTGGGCTCCCCGCAGGGCACGCCGCCGACCAGCTCGCCATCGCGATCCCCCCGGAGACCAGCACCACGCCCGTCTTGATGGTGTGGACGATGGGGAAGGCGCTGTAGTCGCTGTCGCCCGCACACCCCACCAGCACGCCCGCCTCGGACGCCTCCGCGAAGATGGCATTCACGCAGCCGTCCCCCAGCTCGATGCCGGTCA
>DATBSS010000608.1:0-12869 GCA_036559665.1 Myxococcaceae bacterium | reverse complement strand
GACTCCGGTCCGTCCCGGCGGGAGGACCACGGCATTGAAGTGCTCGTTGAGTACTGGGGGGTCCGCGTTCTTCATCTCGAATCAGCTGGCCGTGACGGCGCGGTCGTGCGTCCCCAGCGACTGGCGCTCTCGGCCGGAGATCGCCTTCTCGGAGAGAACGGGCCCGGCCCAGCGCTCCTTGCGTGTGGTAGCGGAAAACCAGGCGCGCCAGATCGCCCTGCTGGAGGTCGCCGCTCCTGACGCTGGAATGACGCCGCTCGTCCTCGCGGATGGAGACCCGGCCGTCCTTCCGGTCCGCGAGGGGCTACCGCCGGGTGACCCGCTCGTCTCCGGGGGCGCGGTGGCCGGGGTCGTCACCGCGCGCGGGACGGCCGCCCCGGTCTCCGCCATCCGGAGCCTGGTCTCGTTCTACGCAAAGGCTGGCGGCGCCCTGCCCGGCCCGGGCGCACTGGTCTACGCCGCCGCCGCCGAAGGACTCTTCCTGAACGGGCTCAAGGCGCGCATCTCGCCGGTGCTGGCGGCCAAGCTCCTCGAGTTGGGCCTGGACCTCGGCCAGGAGCTCCGGCCTACCTATTCGCGGGCGGGGTGGATCCAGATGCTCGCCACGGCGGTGGCCGAGCTGTTCCCGGAGTTGGCCGTCGAGGACGGGTATCACCGGCTGGGGGAGTGCTGCATCAACGGCCTCGCCAACACCGCGATTGGCCGGACCGTGCTGCTCATCGCCCGGTGGCAGTCGCCGCGGAGCTCGCTCCAGCGGCTCTGGAAAGGCTTTTCGGCGGTGAACAACTTCATGAAGGTGGACCTGGAGGAGCTGGGGGACAGCCACTTCCGCATGTCCTTCAACGAGACCTACGGCTGTCCCGCGTACTTCCGGGGCGCCATCCACGCGGCGATGACGCACGCGCGCGCCCAGGAGCTCCAGGTGGCCATCCACGACGCGACGGCCCACGCCGTCTCTCTCGAAGTCCGCTGGCGCCCGGAAGGGTGAGCGGCGGCGTCACTCGTGAAGGAGCCGGCGCCGTTCCTCGGGCGTGAACGGCCGGCCCGCCTCCAGCGCGAGGAGGCGATCGTCGGCGGGCTCCCACAGCCAGCTCGGCCACAGGCGCGCGGTGCCGTCGTTGCCCGCGGTGATCAACCGCTTCCCATCCGGGCTGAACGCCGCGACCAGGAACGTGTGCGAGCGGTCGTCCAGCCTCGCCAGCTCCCGGCCGCTCGCCGCGTCCCACACCCGGGCGGTGCCATCCTGTCCCGCCGACCCCAGGCGCCGTCCATCCGCGCTGAAGGCCACGCTCCACACCACGCCCGAGTGCCCCTCCAGCTTCGCCAGCTCCTGGTAGCTCGCCGCGTCCCAGAGCCGCACGATTCCGTCGTGGTTCGCCGTGGCCACCCGGTGACCGTCCGGGCTGAACGCCACGCTCCACACCGCACCGGACTGGCTGTTCAGGATGGCCAGCTCCTTGCCGCTCTCCACGTCCCAGAGCCGAGCGGTGCCGTCCTGGCTCGCCGTCACCACCCGGCGGCCGTCCGGGCTGAACGCTGCGCTCAAGGTCGCGCCCGCGTGGCCCTCCAGCCTCACCAGCTCCTGGCGGCGCGCCCGGTCCCAGATCCGCGCGGTCCCGTCATGCCCTACGGTCACCACCCGGGTCCCGTCCAGGTTGAACGCCGCGGCCCACACCCAGCCGAAGTGGCCCTTCAGCTTCGCCAACTCCCGGCCGGTGGAGACCTCCCAGAACCGCACGACCCCGTCCTCGCCCGCGCTCACCACCTCGCGATCGTCCGGGCTGAAGGCCACGCCGCGCACCACCCCTGAGCTCTGGATCTTCGACACCAGCTCGCGCGTGGCCGCATCCCACAGCCGCAGGGTCCCGTCCTCTCCCGCCGTCATCACCCGCCGCCCGTCGTGGCTGTAGGCCGCGCACCACATCGCGCCCGCGTGGCCCTTCAACCTCCCGATCCCTCGCCGGCTCGCCGCGTCCCACACCCGGGCGGTCGTGTCGCGGCTCGCGGTCACCACGCGCAGGCTGTCCGGGCTGAACGCCGCGGCCATCACGTCGTCGGAGTGACCTTCCAGCTTCTCCAGCTCCGCGCGGCTGGCCGCATCCAGGACCCGCACCGATCCGCGCTCCCCTCCCATCAGGAGCCAGCGCCCATTGGGGCTGAACGCCGTGGTCATCACCGCGCCGGAATGGCTCTCCACCCTGGCCAGCGCCTCGCCGCTGGTCGCGTTCCACAGCCGCGCGGTCCCGTCCTGGCCGCCCGTCACCACCACGGTCCCGTCCGGGCTGAACGCGGCGCTCCGCACCCATCCCGCGTGGCCCACCAGATTGGCCAACAGCCTGGACCAGGCCGCGTCCCACACCCGCGCCGTCTCGTCCTTGCTGGCGGTCACCACCCGGCTCCCGTCCGGGTTGAAGGCCACGCTCAGCACCGCGCCCGCGTGGCCTTCCAGCCGGGCATACGACCTGCCGGCGGCCAGGCTCCAGAGGTAGACGGTGCCATCCGCGTCGGCGGTCGCCGCCGTGCTCCCGTCCGGGCCGAAGGCCGTGCTCCACACCGCGCCCGTGTGGCCCTTCAGCTTCAGCAGCTCCTGGCCGCTGGTCGCGTCCCACACCCGCGCCGTACCGTCTTCGCCCGACGTCATCACCCGCCGGCCGTCCGGGCTGAAGGCCGCGCTCAGCACCACCCCGGCATGCCCCTGGAGCTTGACGCGTTCCCGGCGCGTGGTGGCGTCCCAGATTCGCGCCGTCCCATCGAGGCTCGCCGTCACGACCTGCCGGCCGTCCGGGCTGAAGGCCGCGCCCATCACCGACCCCGAGTGCCCCTTGAACGTGACGCGCCCGGCGTACGAGTGGTACCGGCGCATGGCCCCGTCCACCGTCTCCGTGGGCGCGGTCCGGTAGGCCTCCTGGAGCAGGAGGAGCGCGGCCTGCGGATCGGAGGTGAGCTCGCGCAGCGCCGTCCCCGCCAGCTCGCGGGAGCGGGTCACGGCGAGCGCGCGTTGGAGTTGCCGGAGGCGCTCGTCCCGCTCCTTGACCTGGGCCGCCTGGAAATCGGCGCGGCGGTGGGAGTCCGCCAACTCGCGGTGCCACCGATCATCTTCCTTCAAGGCGTCGTACCGGGCTTCCAGGCTGGCGAACAGGAAGGCCAGCTCCAGCTCGTTGAGCGCCGTGCTCTGGGGCGTGAGGTACTGCTCGCACTCGGCCAGCCTGGCGCCGGTGAGCAGGAAATCGGCGCTCCGGCCGTGGTCGGCCCATTCGCGAGCCGCGGCGCCGAGGCGCCGGTGGGCCTGCAACCGGCGCCGCTCGCCGTCGACCCAGGCGCGGAGCACCGGCCACTCCTGGATCAAGATCTCGTGGCAGATCTCGACCTCCGGGCTCGCGTGGCCGGCCGCGCGATCCACCACCAGGAGGCGATCCTTGGGCCCCGACAGGCGCTGCACGACCCGGTCGATCTGCTCCCGGTTCGCCCCCAGCGCGCTCAGCTCGTCCAGCCGCACCCGGCGCTTGGTGTCCGGACCTCCACCCTCTCCCAGGGAGACCAGCCGCAGGAAGATGTCCCGCGCGATCAGCTTGTCCTCGGCCTCAAGCAGCTGGAAGCAGTCGTCGGCGTGCTTCCGCAGGGCGCCCCTCAAACCGCCCATGGCGTCGTACGCTTCGGTGGTCAGCCAGATGCCCGCCCGGTTCCGCCAGAGCAGATCCAGCGCGTACTCCAGGAGCGGCAGGACGTTGGATTGGTCCTTGAGCTCCCGCATGAAGGCCTTGACGACCCCGGTCTGGAACTGGGCCCCCACCTTGGCGGCCGGGCGCACGATGGCATCGTGGTAGTCCTCGAGCTTCATCGGGCTGAGCTGGACGTCGTGCCCGAGCAGGAGCTTCCGGAGCGGTTCGACGACCTTGAAATGGTCGAGGAAGTCCGCGCGCACCGTCGTGAGCACGCGGATCCGCTCGGCCCCATGCTCGGCGACGTCGCAGAGGTTGTCGGCGAAGGCCTTGATCCGGGCCGAGCTTCCCGCCCCGCTGCCATAGGTGAAGAGCTCTTCGAGCTGGTCGATGACCAGGACGATCGTTCGCGGGGCGTCCGGGTCCGCGCTCCATGCCATCAGGGCCGTCCGCAACCCGTCCGGCCGCTGGAGCATCCGCTCTTCCAACTCGTCAGCGCCCTTCAGGCGCTTCTCCTGCGGCAGGAGCGAGATGGCCTGGTAGGCGACGGACTGCAGCGGATTCGTCCCGGGCGTGAAGAGGAGCATCCGGATCGGCGCGGCCCAGGTCTTCGAATGCTCGAGCCTGGGGATGACCCCGGCCTGCACCAGCGACGACTTCCCCGCGCCCGACGCGCCGACCACCGCCGCGAAGCTCGACTGCTCCAGCTTCTTCAGGACCGCCTGGATCTCGCGTTCCCGGCCGAAGAAGAGCGCGGCGTGCCGGGGCTCGAACTTGTGCAGGCCGCGGTACGGCGCCGGCTCGTCCGGCAGCTTGACCGCTCCATGCTGCTGGGGCGGGACGCCGGTCACACCAGCGACGAGGGCCCGGAACGATTCCTCTGAGTCGAGCCCGGCCCTGAAGTCGACCCACGTGCGCTGCCCGATGAAGCCGGTGACCACCTGCTCGTCCGCGCCAGGGAGCAGGACGGGAATTACCCGGTACTCATCGCGCGAGGAAATGGCCTTCGCGATGGCCGCCTGCATCTCCTCGTTGTGCCAGGGGCTGATGCCGGAGGGGCCGATGAAGATCGCGGCGGATCCGCTCTCCTCGAGCGCCTCCTCGATCGCCGGCTGCCACTTCTCGCCCGGGATGAGGTGCCACGTGTCGAGGAACGGCTTCAGCCCGGCGCCCAGGAGCCGGTTGGCCAGCTCCTTGACGGCGGGCTTGTCTACGCTGTTGTGGGAAAGGAATACGTCGAACACGGGTGCCACTGGGTTAGACGCACCATGGGCGAAGAATTACCCAGGAGTGGGTCCCCCACTACCCATGTCGCATGGCGTCATGTGGCGAGGAGCTGGCGCGCGGCGCGCTCGCCGGTCTCGATGGCCCCGTGGACCGTCCCGGGCTGGTCCTCGTGCGTGGCCTCGCCCGCGAAGAAGAGCGTGCGCTCCACCGGCGCGGACAGCACCATCGGCGCGTCCTCGTACCCGGCGCGCACCACCGCGTAGCCGCCGCGGCTGAACGGGTCCTGGGGCCAGTCCACCACCAGCGCCGCGTCCAGCTCCGCCTCCAGCGCCCGCGCGGGGAGCCCGAGCGCCCTTGCGAGCGAGGTCACCGCCGCCCGGGCGATCGCCTCCCGCGGGCGCCCCGTCAGCGCCTGGCCCACCGGACCGGCCGCCCAGCCGACGACCAGCGGCGCCGTGGACGGCAACGGCCGCCAGAAGGTCCGCACCGGCAGCGCGGCCCCGTGGATGAAGGCGAAGTCCTTGAGCTGTCCCCCTCGGGCGCGCTCCCAGACCGGCCACCGGAAGCGCAGCACCACCTTCACGATGGGCCCGGGGTCGAACCCGCGCAGCGCCCACCGCGTCCCCTCCGGCAGCGAGGGTGAGAACCGCAGCCCACCCGCCCGGAGCACGCTCACCGGGAGGGTCACCACCGCCGCCCGGGCGACGACGTCCGGCAGCGCGCCGCCCGCCGCACCGCGCGCCTGGACGACCACCCGCCCGCGCCGCCAGCGCACAACCCCCGCCACCACCGAGCACCGCGACTCCACCCCGCGCGCCAGCGCCCGCACCACCCCGTCGTACCCGCCCATCACCCGTGCCGCCGTGTCGCCCTGGAGCCGCTCGGCCCCGCGCGCCTGCAGGCCGATGGCGCGGGCGCTCGCGCGCGCCAGGTCCGCCGCGTAGAAGCCTTCCGCGAATAGACGCGCCGGCGGGAACAGCTCGGGCCGGCCCCGCGTCTCGCGGCGGAGGAACGGCCCCAGCGCGCCGTCCGCTTCCGCCGCCCGGGTGAACAGCTCCATCGCCCGGCCCATCCGGTCGTCCCCCTGGGAGAGGCGCCGGCCCTCCAGCACCCAGTGCGACCCGTCCCCGCTGCCGAGCTGAAGGCGCGATTGCCGGACCAGCTTCAACAGCCCCGGAGGCTTGCCGTGGACGAACTCCGCGCCCAGCTCGATAGGGACTTCGCTGCGGCCGTCGCGGTGCGTCCACACCCGCCCGCCCAGCCGGTCGCGCGCTTCCAACACCACCACCTCCAGGCCCCGCGCCTGGAGCGCTCGGGCGGCCGCCAGCCCCGAGACACCGCCTCCGATGACCACCGCGTCCAGCACGGTCAAAAGATGCCCATGCCGGCTACCGGTCGCCTCGCGTCCAGTCCGGCCGCGTGACCACCGGCAACTGGAGCGCCCGTTCCCGGTCCAGGTCCAGGTGGCCGATGTGCAGCGAGAGCGGCGCCTGCACCCACTTGTAGATGGACTGGAGGAAGAGCTTCACGAACTTGTCCACGTGCTCCTGCATCCGGTCCGCCGGCACGTCCGGGAACATCCCCCGCAGCGCGCTCAGCAGCTCCGGCGGGGAGAGCTTCTCTCCAGCGAACAGGTGGAAGCACGCGTCCAGGATGGGGAAGGGCATCAGCTCCTCCTCCCCCAGCTGGTTGTGCTTCAGCTCCGGGCCGGGCGGCTTGGCGAGCGCCAGGCGGATCCCCTCCAGCCCCGTCGTCTCCTGGAGGTAGTCCAGCAGGTACATCACCACCGTCTTGGGGACGTTGGCGATGACCGCCAGCGCGCCCATCAGGTCGCCGCCCACGGTGGTGTAGCCCACCGCCTTCTCGCTCATGTTCCCCGTCTGAAGGAACAGCCCGCCCGACGAGTTGGACCAGCTCCACATCCGCGCGGCGCGCAGCCGCGCCTGGATGTTCTGTTCGGTGAGCGGCGTCACGGGGTCGCCGCCCAGCATCTGCTTCACCTTCTCCAACTCGCGGTCGAAGGCGTCGTCGATGGGGACCACCTTGAACGGCACCCGCAGCTCGGCGCAGACGGTCTCCGCCGCCTTCTGCGTCTCCGCCGACGAGTAGCGGCTGGGCATGTAGAACGCCCGCAGCAGAGACCCCGGGTCCGCGGGCCGCGCCTTCTTCGCGTACCGGTGGGCGATCAGCAGCGTGAGGAGCGAGTCCCGCCCGCCCGACAGCGCGATGCCCAGGCAGCTGAAGGCGCCCGTCTTCTCGAAGTAGTCGCCCACCCCCAGCGCCAGCGCGTCGAGGATCTCCTCGCAGAACGCCTCCCGCGCCGGGCGGGGCGCCGCATCCTGCGGGAGGAAGAAGCTCCGGCCGGCCGGCACCGGGTACGACAACGAGGCGCGCTCGGTGGCCAGCTCGGAGGCGGGCACTTCCACCACCGCCACCGGCGGATTGGCCGCGCACCAGGCTTCCCGGTCCATCCGCCAGGTGGTGTTCTCCGAGCGCAGCCGCGACGTCCGGTCCAGGTCCAGGGTGGCGGAGGCGAACCCTTCCCGCCACCTCGGCGCGTCCAGCGCCCAGGTGCCGTTCTGGCTGATGAACCCGCCCCCGTCGAAGATCAGCCCGTCGTTGGAGCCGAGCGCGTTGCAGTACGCCAGCGCGCACTCGTGGTCCGCGGCGCGGGTGGAGATCAGCTCCTGCCGCGTCCGCATCGCCCCCACCCGGAACGGCGAGGCGGAGACGTTCACCACCAGCTCCGCGCCGGAGTACGTCCTTCGAGCGATGGGGCCCGCCGCGCTCCACAGGTCCTCGCAGACCTCCACCGCCATCAGCCCGAAGTCGAACCGGAAGAGCAGGTCGCCGAAGGGGACGCCCCGGTGCAACTCCGACTGGCCGGGGTACCCGCGGGCGAAGTTCCGCCCCTCGTAGAAGACGTTGTACGTGGGCAGCTTCTGCTTGGGGACCAGCCCCCGCACCTTCCCGCCCGCCACCACCGCCGCGCAGTTGAAGCGCAGGCCGCCCTGGTTGATCGCCACCCCGAGGACGAAGACGGCGGGGAAGCGCGCGGTGGCCTGGGCGAAGCGGAGGAGCTCCCCCCACTGGTTGTCCACGAACGAGTGCCACTGCACCAGGTCCTCGGGCGGATAGCCGCCGATGAGCTGTTCGTGGAAGGCGCCCACGGTGACCGCGTCCGCCGCCATCCGCCCGGCCAGCGCGATGGCCCGGTCCGCGTTGGCGCGCAGCGCGCCCACGGTGCTGTTGACGTTCGCCAGCCCGACCTTGAGGAGCCTCATCGCTCTTATGGACTCTAGGCCCGCCCTGCCGCCCCTGCCGCAGCAGGGCCCCTCACTGCGAGAAGCTGATCTGATTGCCCGAGTTCGCGATGCGATACTGGGGCCTGGCGTCCACCGGCCCCGCCACCAGCCCGGTCGGGATGGTGACCCCGTTCAGGGAGGCGTGGACCACGCTCACCAGGCTCGGCGCACCGGCCGTCCGCTCGTCCTGGAGGCAGGCGTTGATGGAGCCGGGCGGGATGGAGATGACGTCTGCCTGCGGATCGGAGCCCGGGGTCCACGGCAGCGCGAGGGCCGCCAGCCCCGTCACCCGCAGCCCGTGCAACCCGTTGGAGTCCACGGTGGACGAACGGATGGTGGTGGAGCCGGCGTTGATGGTGGCGCCGGAGCCGGTGTTGTTGCTCAAGGTGGAGGCCTGGATGTCCAGCGACGTGGACGCGGCGGCCGTCACCCGTACGCCGTCCCGGCCGTTCCGGCTGAGCCCGGCGCGGTCCAGCAGCGCCTGGGCGGCGCCATCCAGGGTGACGCCGTCCAGCCCATTCTGCGTCACCGTCATGGTGATGACTTCCACCACGCCGCCCTTGGCGTGAAGCCCGCTTCCAGCGTTCCGGGAGAGCGTCCCGGTGACCAGGTGGAGTTGGTTGGGGACGCCGGTGACGTAGATGCCGGAGCTTCCCTCCACCGCGCCCTGACCGTTCTGGTCCACGGTGATGTTGGTGAGCGTGATGTCGCCCCGGCTGGCGACGATGATGCCGGCGCCGGTGTTCGAGCTGACGCCCGCGCCGTTCATCGTCCCGTGCGACGAGTCGTCGAATTCCACCCCCACGCTGTTCCCGGTGAAGTTGGAGTTGGTGACGTCCAGCGTCGAGCTGCCCAGCGCCCGCAGCCCGGTGGCGCACCCGCTCATGCCGGAGCCGGCGAGCCGGAGGGTGGCGGCGGCGTAGGCGAGGGCCCCTTCGGCGGCGCACCCGCTCACCGAGACATCGGTGACGTTCACCAGCCCGCGCCCGGCCAGGATGCCGCGGTGGAAAGGACCCGTCAGCGTCATCCCTTCGACGGCGCCGCCCCCGTTGAAGATCAGGGCTGCCGCGCTCCCCAACAGTCCCGATCCGTCCAGCGCCGTCACCGCGCTCCCGGCGCCCTTGATGATCACCCCGTCCGGCACGTTGGCGACGGAGAAGTTGGGCGGCGACCCGTTCTCCGAGGGCCAGCGCTCGCCGTTGACCAGCCCGTAGGTCCCCGCTCCCAGCTCCACCTCGTCACCGGTGGACGAAAGGCCCAGCGCGTGGGTGAGGCTGCGGAACGGGTGCTCCGGCGTGCCCAGCCCGACCATGTCGTTCCCCTGGGTGGTGGCGCGGATGGTGGTGACCTCCACCACCGCGGACCGGGTGAGGATGGGCCGGTTGTCCGAAAGCGTGAGCGTCAGGTCGCGCACGCCCGGCAGGGTGCCGTGGGGGATGACGGTGTCCACCGTCACGCCGCCGTCCGGCACGCCCGCTCGCACGGTCGCCTGGAGATCTTCCAGGAAGGCGGACTCCACGTACTGTAATCCTCGCCCGGTCACGACGAGGGAGATGGGGCCCACGCCCTGGCGAACCTGGTTGCTGAACTGGTTCCCGTCGATGATGACCCGTTCAATGGCCGGCGGCTCCTCGCTGCACGAGGAGGCCAGCACCGCCCACGCGCACAGCACCGCCGCGCCGAGGATCCACCCGCGCATGCCGGCAGTGTAGACCGCGGCCGGGCGATCGGGGGCCTGCTCCCGCGCGCTACCTCCGGACCTCCAGGCGGCGGGCGTCGTTGGCTGCCTGGGTCTTCCGCTCCTCGGCCCGCCGCTGCGCTTCGCGCTCCACCGCGCGCAGGGTGCCCACCGCGCCGGACCGGTTGGCCAGGTCCGAGAGGAACCCCGGCATCCACCCGCCCGGGTCCACCGAGGCGCGGTACACCACCTTCGAGCGCCCCGGCGAGCCGTGCGTGACCGTCCAGCTCCCATCGCAGATGGGGAGCCGCACCACGTCGGGCCGCGCCGGCAACCGGTCGTTCACCGCGTGCCAGGCGTTGGCGAAGTCGCCGTGCCCGTCCGGCCCCGACCGCCGGTGGACCCGCATCCGGACGACGTAGTCCCGCGGGGTGACCAGTGGCAGCTCCAGCCGGGCGTAGAGCAGCGTGGTCCCGTCCGGCCGCACCTCCAGCACCTTCGTCTCCTTCACATAGGGCATGAACCGCGGATAGGCGTTGCCGTCGAGGATGGCGGACTCGAGGTCCTGCACCTCCGCGCTCAGCTCGCCCTCCGCCCACACCTCGCGCGCGTCCGTGCCCTGGATGGACCGGACCTTCACCACGATGGGCCCGCGGGCGACGACCTCCCAGCCCGGCCCGCCGGCCTCCTCCCCCGCGCGCGCGACCGCCGGCACCACCGCCAGTAGCGCGGCGCCCGCCGTCCACACCGCCCATCCTCTTCCGGGCCCCATGCAGACCAGGGTAAGCACGGAGCGCGCCAGCGGAAGGCCAGCCACGTACCAGCCGACACGCCCACATCCCTCGAGGGCAGGATCAGGAAGGCATGGTGGGGTTGGGCGGGATCAGCTTGGCCATCAGCGCGCCCACCTCGCCCAGGACGAGCTGCAGCCTGCGGTCGATGGACCGCTCCTCCAGGATGCGCTGGCGGCGCTCCGGCTCCATCACCAGGGCCGCGCCCAGCACGTCCGCCAGGGCGCCCCCGCCGTTCTGCGCCGCGAGCTGCACCAGGCCCTCCGCGGCCTCGGTGGGCAACCGGTGGCAGACCTCCAGCACCGCCTGGCGCAGCATCTCCTCGCCCGGGCCCTCGTAGGGGCCGTCCTCCACCACCTCGGCGAGCACCTCGCGGTACAGCTTCTCCGGCGGGAGCTCCGCCAGGATCTGCACCCGCACCAGGCCTTGGAGCACGATGTTGAACTTTCCATCCTCCAGCGCCTCGTGGGCGACCACGAGTCCGGCGCAGGCCACCGGCTGCATCGGCGGCCGCGCCTGGGCGTCCTCCACCCAGCCGGGCTGGAGTTGGACCAGCGCCATCACCTGGTCGCCCGCCAGGCAGTCGCGCACCAGGGCGCGGTAGCGCGGCTCGAAGATGTGAAGCGGGATGGCCGTGCCGGGGAACAGCACCGCCTGCGGCAGGGGAAACACCTTCAGCGCCCGGCAGGCGGCGCGCACCGAGTCAAGCGGGGTCACCTGCCTGCCAGGCTACTCCAACCGGAGGGTAGCGCTCGCGGGCCCGGCTGGGATAGGTCCAGCAGTCACCATGCTCCAGTGGCTCCAGCAGCTCTACTCCTCCGAAGGCATCGCCGGCATCATCCAGACCGGCGGCCTGGTGGCGCTCGTCGCGGTCATCTTCTCCGAGACCGGCCTGTTGCTCGGCTTCTTCCTCCCGGGCGACTCGCTCCTCATCACCGCCGGCGTCATCTCCAACCCGGCGCACCCGCAGCACGTGGCGTCACTCGACACGCTCACCCTCAACGCGGTGCTGGTGGTGGCGGCGGTGCTGGGCGACCAGACGGGGTTCTTCCTCGGCCGCCGGACCGGGAACGCCATCTGGTCCCGCCCGGACGGGCGCCTCTACAAGCGCAAGCACCTGGAGGCCGCGCAGGAGTTCTACAGCCGGTGGGGCGGCTGGGCGGTGGTGGGCGCGCGCTTCGTGCCCATCCTCCGCACCTTCGTCCCCTTCGCCGCCGGCATCTCCCGCATGGAGTACCGGCGGTTCGTGTTCTGGAACATCGCCGGCGGGGTGGCCTGGATCACCTCGATGCTGTGGATCGGCTACTTCCTCGGGCAGACGCCGCTCGCCAACCGGATCGACAAGCTGATCCTGGTGGTGGTGTTCGTCTCGGTGCTGCCCATCGGCATCAGCGCGGTCCGGCGCTGGTGGCGCGCCCGCGCCGCTACGGCGAGCCGGTAGCGGTGGACGGCGCGCCTTCGGCGGTGCCGCCCTTCTGCATCACCGCGAAGTTCAGGTTGGTGTATCCCGCGGTGGCGCAGCTGTAGAGGATGCGCTTCATCACCCTGAACTGCACGTCCTTGTTGGCCTGGATGTTCACGTCGCCCTTGAACGAGCCTTCGGTGTCCTTGGCCAGGGCGTGCAGGTCCTCGTACTGCTTCTTCATCTCCCGCAGCTTCTCCTCCAGCGCGGGGATGTTGAGGTATTCGTCCTTGGTGAGGTCCTCCACCCGGCCGATCGCGGTCCCGGAGACGATGATGTCCGTGTTGGACACCATCACCACCGGCGCCATCTCGATGTCGGTGACGTTGAGCGCCTCCGGCAGCTGGATGTCGCGGGTCATCATCAGCACCTCACCCGTCGCCGAGAAGTTGGCGATGAGGAAGAGCACGATGATGACGAACATGTCCACCAGCGGGGTGATGAGCAGGTCCGCGTAGGTGGCCTTCTTGCCGTGGCCGCCGTGGCCGAAGACCTTGGAGTGCTCCAGCCGCTTGCCGTACCGCTTGCCGGGTACCTGGATCGCCATTGCCGTGCCCCCTCAACCCATGGCCGCGGCCACCGAGACGTTCGGTAACCCGTCGCCCTTGCACTCGTCGATGATCCGCACCAGGTCCTCGTAGCGGATGTTGTCCTCCGCCTGGAGGGTGATCGCGGACGCGTCCGGGAGCTGGCTCTTCAGGTCCTTGAACCTCTCCTTCAGCTTCTCCAGCTCGATCTTGTTGTTCT
>DATBSS010000607.1:0-22080 GCA_036559665.1 Myxococcaceae bacterium | reverse complement strand
TGGACAGCTCGGCGGCGATCTCCAGGCGGTCCACCGCGTGGAACACGTGCGCGGCGCGCGCCACGTACTTGGCCTTGTTGGCCTGCAAGGGGCCGATGAAGTGCCACCGGACGCCGGCCAGCGCCGACAGGTGCTCCGACTTGTCCCGCAGCTCCTGGGCGTAGTTCTCCCCGAAGGCGCGGTGCCCGGCCTGGTAGGCCTCCTGGAGCAGCGCCTCCGGCTGGAGCTTGGAGACGGCGATCAGCTCCACCCCCGCCGGGTCGCGCCCGGCGCGGGCGCAGGCGGCGGCGATGCGCGCGCGCACCTGGGACAGCCCCTCGGCCACGCTCATGACCCGCTCCACGGGAGCTTCAGCCCGGCCTGCCGGAGCAGCTCCACCGTCTCGGCCAGCGGCAGGCCCACCACGTTCGACGCGCTTCCCTCGATGCGCTCCACCAGCATCCCTCCGGCGCCCTGGATGGCGTAGGCGCCCGCCTTGTCGAGCGGCTCCCCGGTGGACGCGTACCAGGCGATCTCCGCCTCCGACAGCGGCCGGAACCACACCGCCGTCTCCACCACCGCCGACGCCCTGGCCGCACCATCCAGCGCCACCCCGGTCAGCACCGAGTGCCGCTTTCCCGAAAGGGCGCGGACCATCCGCCCGGCCTCCGCCTCGCCGTCGGGCTTGCCCAGGATGTCGTCCCCCAGCACCACCGCGGTGTCCGCCGCCAGCACCAGCGCGCCGGGGCGGAGCCGCGCGCCGGCCGCCGCCTTCTCCGCCGACACCCGGAGCACGTACGCCCGCGGCGATTCCCCTTCGTGGACGGACTCGTCCAGCCCGGGGGCGACTGAATCGAAAGTCAGCCCCAGCCCCTGCAGCAACGCCCGGCGGCGGGGGGACGCGGACGCCAGCACCAGCACCAACGGCATTTCACCCATGCGGAGTCGCCTTATACTGGCCGCGCGATGCCGATGAATGCCGGAGATCTCCTCGCCGCGATGAAGCGGACGGTCGGCCAGCTCGCCGCGTTCAACGACATCGCCAAGGCGCTCACCTCGTCGCTGGAGCTGCCGGACGTCCTCACGGTGGTGATGCAGAAGGTCTCCGAGCTGCTCAACCCCCGGAACTGGTCGCTCCTGCTCTACGACGAGGCCACGGACCAGCTCTACTTCGAGGTGGTGGTGGGGCAGGGCGCCGAACGGCTGCGCGTCCTCCGCATCGAGCCGGGGGAGGGCATTGCCGGCGCGGTGTTCGCCAGCGGCAAGTCGCGCCGGGTGGACGACGTGCGGGACGACCCGGACTTCTCCACCCGCTTCGACCACGCCTCGGAGTTCGAGACCCGATCCGTGCTGGCGGTGCCGCTGAGGGTCCGCGGCCACTCGCTGGGCGTGGTCGAGCTGGTCAACGGCCCCTCGGACCCGTACTTCACCGAGGACGACCTCCAGACGCTCTCCGGCATCGCCGAGTTCGCGGCCATCGCCATCGACAACGCGCGCAACTTCCGCAAGGTGCAGGAGCTCACCCTCACCGACGAGCACACCGGGCTGTACAACGTGCGCCACCTGCGCGCGCTGCTGGAGAAGGAGGTGGCCCGCTCCCAGCGCTTCCAGCACCCGCTCTCGCTCATCTTCCTGGACCTGGACCACTTCAAGCAGGTGAACGACACCCACGGGCACCTGGTGGGGAGCGCGCTGCTGGAGGAGGTGGCGCGCCTGTTGGCCAGCAGCATCCGGCAGGTCGACTCCGCCTTCCGCTACGGCGGCGACGAGTTCGTCGTCCTCCTCATCGAGACCGACTCCGGCTCGTCGCAGCTGATCGCCGGGCGGATCCGCGAAGCCTTCAGCCGCCGCGCCTTCCTCGGCGACCGCGGGCTCTCCATCCGCATCACCGCGTCCTTCGGCGTGGCCACCTTCCCGGACCACGCCAGCTCCGCCACCGCGTTGCTGGGCGCGGCGGACGCGGCCATGTACGAGGCCAAGGCGGCCGGGCGCGACGCCATCCGCTCCGCGCCGTTCCTCACCGCCGCCACGCCCGCGCTCCCGAACGGCGGGTAGCGCGGCCGCTTCCTCTGCTCAGCCCCCGCGGCAGGGGGGACGCCGCGGGCGGCCGGCATGACGCCGGCCGTACCTCCTTGCTCAGCCCTCGTCGTCCCCGGCGGGCATCCCGCCGGGCGCGCGCTCGCCGAGGGCGTCCTTGTTGAGGGTGATCGTGGCGCCCTTGCGCAGCGCCTTGACGAACGCCTCCTGCGTCTCGCGCTCCTTGGTCTGGATGGCGGCGTCCCGGAGCTTGGACAGGTCGCGGGTGAAGGCGTCCTCGGAGGGAATGGTGCGGCCGTCCACGCGCGCGACCAGGAAGGTGTCGCCCTCGGCGTAGACCTTGTCCAGCAGCGCCTCGCCCTTCTGCGCCGCCACGTCCTTCATGAGGTCCGGCGTGGGGGGCAGCTGGGGGATGCTCTCCCCGTTGACGCTGAAGTCTTCGGTGGTCTTGGCCTCTGGCGTGGCGGCGGCCTCGAACTGGAGCTTCCCCTTGGTCGCCGGGTACTGCTCCTCCAGCTTCTTGCCGCCTTTGGCCGCGGCCAGCGCCTTCTCCGCCTCCGCCTTCGCGAGCACCCTGGACTTCTCGCGCGTCCACAGCTTCTTGGCGATCTCCCCCGACACCGACTCCAGCGACTTGCTCTCCGCCGGCTTCTTCTCCTCGACCTTGATCAGGTGGATGCCGAACGGCGACTCCACCGGCGCGGAGACCTCGCCAGGCTTGAGCGAGAAGGCGGCGTTGGAGAACTCCGGCACCCACTCTTCCCTCGGTTTGAACCCCAGGTCGCCGCCGGAGGCCTTGCTGCCCTGGTCGTCCGAGACCTCCTTGGCCAGCGCGGCGAAGTCCTTCCCGCCGTCGATCTGCTTCTTGTAGTCCTCGATCTTCGCCCGCGCCTCGTCCTTCTTCGCCTGGGGCGCATCCTTTGCCACCGCCACCAGGATGTGCCGCGCGTGCACCCGCTCCGGCTGCTGGTACACGTACGAGTTGGCGGTGTAGTCGTCCGAGATCTCCTTCTGGTGGTCTTTCTTGAAGGACTCCACGTCGGCCGGCTTGGGCTCGCCGGCCTTGCCCGCGTACATGCCGGGCGTGAAGCGGACGTACGTCAGCTTGGCCTTGTCGCCTTCGCGGAAGTACTGGTTCTTCACCTCGTCGTCCGCCACCTGGGCGGACTCGCCGACCACCCGGTAGAGCTTCTGGATGGCCAGCTCCCGCCGGATGTCGTTCTCGAACTCCTGCGGCGTCTTCCGGTAGTAGTTGCGGACGGCGTCGTAGTACTTGGCCTGTTCGAAGTGGCCGCTCTCGCCCTTGAACTCGGGGTGCTGCTGGAGCACCTTGATCACCTCGTCGTCCGAAGCGGCGATGCCCTGCCGCTCCGCCTCCTGGGCGATCAACTCGGCGTCCACCATCTGGTCCAGCACGCGCTTCGGCAGGCCCATCTCCCGGGCCTTGGCCTCGGTCAGCTCCTGGCCGAAGCGCCGGTAGGACTCCGCGTAGCGCCTGAGCTCGTTGGTGTAGGCCTGGTTGAACTCCCGCTGGGAGATGTCCCGGTCGTTCACCCGCGCCGCGCCGCCAGTGCTGGCGGCGGTGGGGGCGCCGAGCGGAGATTCGCACCCCTTCGCGCCTGGTCCCCACTGGACCACGAAGATGAAGGCGATCGCCAGGATGATGAGGTAGTAGCCAAGCCGCTTCGGCTCGAAGTCTTCCTTGAGGGCCATGGTCGTCGTTCTGGAGGACCCGTGCCTGTCTGGACGGTGGAATGACCGACCGGCGTGTTGCTGTTAGACGCGGGCGCGCAGGTCCCCTATGATCGGGGCATCGTAAATGCAAGCGATTTAGAGTCCTTAGCGGCCTGCCCGCCCGGGCAGCGCACCCGCTCATACAAAGCCACCACTCTCGCTCCCTGACCTGTCCGTGCTGTCGCTGATCAAGCGCTATCGCGACCTCATCCTGGTGGCGGGCCTGCTCCTCTTCCCGTTCTTCACGTTCGTGACGCGCGGCCCGAGCGGGCGCAAGCCCATGCTGGTGGACCGGGCGGTGCTGTCGGTGTCCTCGTACGTGCAGGGCGCCTTCGGGTGGGTGCTGGACGGGACCGTCTCCGTCTGGCGCGGCTACGTGGCGCTGCGCGGCGTGGAGGCGGAGAACCGCGGGCTGCGCGAGGAGAACCAGGCCCTCAAGATGAAGGCGCAAGAGCAGGCCGGCCTGATTGTGGAGAACGAGCGGCTGTGCGCGCTGTCGACCTACGCGGACAAGCACCCGGGCCTCAAGGTGGTGGCGAGGGTGGTGGGAGTGGACCCGTCCTCCACCCGCCACTTCGTGCGCATCAACCGCGGCGAGTCGGACGGCGTCACCGCCGGGATGGCGGTGGTCACCCCGGACGGCGTGGCCGGCTACGTGGAGCGCGCCACCTCCGGGTGGGCGGACGTCATCCTGATCACCGACGCCACCCACCGGATGGGCGTGCGCACGGAGCGCACCCGGGCCCGCGCCATCGCCGCCGGCACCGGCGGCAAGACCGACCTCGAGCTCCGGCTGGACTACGCGCTCCGCAAGGACGACTACCAGGAGGGCGACGTGATCGTCACCTCCGGCACCGACGGGGTGTACCCGGCGGACCTCCAGGTGGGCACCATCTCGCGGGTGGAGGCGCGCGGCTCGGCGATGTTCCGGGCGGGCAGCATCCACCCCGCGGTGGACCCCACCAAGCTGGAGGAGGTGCTGGTGCTGCCGAAGGTGGTGGTGCCGGCCCCCGCCTCCGCCAAGGACTCGCAGGTCACGCCGGGTACGCCAGGCACCGCCGGGGCGGGTGTCCCATGAAGATGCTCGCCACCTGCGCGCTGGCGCTGCTCTTGCTGTCGCTGGAGTCGGTGATCGTCCAGAAGCTGGGCTGGTCGGTGACGCGGATCGACGTCACGGTGGCGATCATCGCCTTCCTGGCCCTGCGAGCGAACACGGGGGAGGGCGCCGTCTCCTCCTTCGTCACCGGCTACCTGCTCGATCTCTTGTCCGGCCGCTACACCGGGCTGTACACCTTCCTGGCCGTGTTCCTGTTCATCCTCGGGAAGCTGGTGGCGTCCCTGGTGGACGTGCGCTCCGGGTTCACGTTCGCGCTCTACGCCATGGGCGGGGACGTGGTGCACGTGCTGCTGTCGGTGCTGTTGAGCTGGCTCACCGCCAAGGAGGCGGTGGGGGCGGGGGCCATCCTCTCCAGCCTCCCGCTCCAGGTCTTGCTCACGGGTGTGGCTGCCTGGGCACTGTACCCGCTGCTGCGGCGGCTGGACCGCGGGGACAATCGCCCGCAGCTGGGGACCTTGAGGTGAGCCGATGACGCTGGGCCAGAACAGCCCCGGGCGCGACCTCAAGGACCGCTACCTGGTCCTGGGCGGGCTCATGTTGCTGGGCTTGCTGGTGCTGGCGGTGCGCACCTACCGGCTCCAGGTCACCCGCTTCGACGAGTACAGCCAGAAGTCCGCCGCCAACTTCGTCAAGGAGGTCCGGCTGCGCGCGGACCGCGGGAGCATCCTCGACGCCTCAGGACAGCTCCTGGCCGAGAACCGCCCCTCCTTCGACCTCTTCCTCACCCCGGCCTTCTGCCAGAAGTGCCAGGAGGAGGTGCTGCCGCGGATGGTGGCGCTGCTGGGCTGGGACGCGGCCTCGCTGCCCACGCTGTTCGACCAGTACAAGACCCAGAGGCGGAACGGGACCTTCCAGGCCACCCGCCTCAAGGTGGACCTCTCCACCGAGGAGGTGGAGCTGCTCTCCGCGCACCAGCTGGAGCTGCCCGGCATCGACGTCGAGCCGGTGGCCCACCGCCAGTACAAGGCGCCCAGGAAGGACAAGGCCGCCAAGCGCGAGGTGGAAGGCGCCGGCGCGCCGCCCGCCACGTACCTCTCCCACGTGCTGGGCTACATGAACGAGATCACCCAGGAGGAGCTGGACAAGCGCGCCACCGGCGGCGACACCACCTACCGGCTGGGCGACTACATCGGCCGGCGCGGGCTGGAGCGCTTCTACGAGCAGAAGCTCCGCGGCGTGGACGGCTGGCGGAAGGAGGTGGTCAACGCCCGCGGCGAGTCGCTGCCGGAGCTGTCCCGCCTCCTGGGTGAACAGGAGCGGAGGAAGGAGCCCACCCGCGGCGCCGACCTGCAGCTCTCCATTGACCTGAGGCTGGAGGAGGAGGCGGAGCGCATCTTCCCCGGCCGCGCCGGCGCGGTGGTGGTGGTGGAGGTGAACACCGGGTTCATCCTCGCCATGCTGTCCCGGCCCGGTTACGACGCGAACATGATGAGCGGGCGGGTGAGCCCGGCGGAGATGGCGAAGCTGTTCAAGGACCCGCTCCAGCCCATGGTGTTCCGCCCGGTGGCGCAGCACTACTCGCCCGGCTCGACGTTCAAGGTGGTGACCGCGCTGGCGGCGCTGCGTTCCGGGCAGTTCACGGCGAAGAATACGGTGAGCTGCCCGGGCGGCTACCGCATGGGGTCGCGCTTCTGGCGGTGCTGGCAGGACAGGGGGCACGGCGTGGTGTGGGCGAAGACCGCGCTCCAGCACTCGTGCGACACCTACTACTACCACGTGGCGGACGTGCTGGGCCTGGACCCCATCGCCCGCGTGGGGCAGGAGCTGGGGCTGGGGCAGCCCACCGGCATCGGCGTGGTGGCCGAGGTGCCCGGCATCATGCCCACCAGCGAGTACCACGACCGGGTCACGCCCGGTGGCTACACCAAGGGCATGGCGCTCAACGCCGCCATCGGCCAGGGCGACGACAACGTCACCCCGCTGCAGCTGGCGCTGCTCTACGCCACCATCGCCAACGGCGGGACGCTCTACAAGCCGCAGCTCGTCCGCCGCATCATCGGCATCGACGGGAAGGTGAAGGAGGAGCTCCAGCCGGTGGTCGCCCGCCAGGTGGAGATCGACCCCGAACAGCGCGCGGTGGTGGTGGACGCGCTCTCCGCGGTGGTGAACGAGGTCGGCGGCACCGCCTACCGGTCGCGGCTGCCGGACCTCCTGGTGGCCGGGAAGACCGGCACCGCCCAGGTGCGCGCGCTGGGCGCCGTCCGGGTGAAGAAGGAGAACATGGATTACTTCGAGCGCGACCACGCCTGGTTCGCGTCCTTCGCCCCCGCGGACACGCCGGAGATCGCGGTGGTGGTGCTCAACGAGCACGGCGGCCACGGCGCCTCGGACGCCGCGCCCATCGCCACCGCGCTGATCCGGAAGTACTTCGACCTCCGCCGCGAGGACGCGCTCAAGCGCGGGGACCTGGCCGCCGCCGCCGCGGTGCCGGGCAAGCCGCCCGAGGCCAGGACCGAGCAGGTCCCCACCCGCGTCGCCGCCACCGCCGGGCCCGCGCTCGAGCCCGGCGAGCCGGCCGGGCCCGCCGTGCCGGCGACGATCGTCCCGCCCCCCACCGAACCTCCGCCGCCCGAGCCGACCGCCGCCCCCGCGCCGCAGGACACCGGCGAACCCGCCACCCCCGAACCGCTGACCGGGCCCGCCGCCGGCCGGGGGGAGGGATAGCGCGATGCAGCTGGGCATCGAGAAGCGGATGGTGCCGCACATCCCCTGGGCCCTGGTGGTCACGGTCGTGCTGATCAGCCTGCTGGGCCTGTACAACCTGGCCTCGGCGTCGCGCCCGCCGGGCTCGGTGTGGACGACGCAGGCGCTCTACCTGGGCGCCGGGATGGTGGCGGCGCTGGCGGTGGCGCTGTTCGACCTCCGCTTCATCTACCGGATGACCCCCTGGGTGTACGGGCTGAACATCCTGGCGCTGCTGGCGCTGCACAAGCTGGGGCACACCGCCAAGGGCGCGGAGAGCTGGTTCGTGCTGGGGCCGTTCCGCCTCCAGCCGGCGGAGTTCATGAAGGTCGGCATCCTGATGATGCTGGCCCGCTACTTCCACGAGAGCTACCGCCCCACCGACGACACCTATGGGCTGCGGAGGCTGTGGGTGCCGGGGCTGATCATCGCCGTGCCCACCGCGCTGGTGCTGATCCAGCCCGACCTGGGCGGGGCGCTGATGATCGCGCTCTCCTCCGCCACGGTGGTGCTGTTCGCCAAGCCGAAGCGGTGGATCGTCATCACCCTGGCGCTGGTGATGGCGTCCGGCTCGGTGGTGATCTGGAACGACTACATCCGCGAGCAGGGCGAGACGCCGCACTACCTGGTCCGGAGCCACCTCAAGAAGCACCAGAGCAACCGGATCTCCGGCTGGCTGGATCCGGAGACGGACCTGCGCGGCTCCAACTACCACGCCGCGCAGTCGCGCATCGCGGTGGGGTCCGGAGGGCTGTGGGGCAAGGGCTGGCGGAACGGCACCCAGACCATGCTCTCCTTCCTCCCCGAGCAGCACACCGACTTCATCTTCTCCGTCTGGGCGGAGGAGCACGGCTTCTTCGCCTGCCTGCTCCTGATCGCCCTCTACGGCGTGGCGCTGGTGCTCACGCTGGGGGTGGCCTTCGACTCCAAGGACCGCTTCGGCGCCTTCTTCGCGGTGGGTGCCGCCGCGCTGCTGTTCTGGCAGGTGTTCGAGAACATGGGGATGATCGTCGGGGTGCTGCCGGTGACCGGCATCACGCTCCCCTTGATGAGCTACGGCGGGTCGTCGCTGATGAGCGTGATGCTGATGATTGGCCTGCTGGTGAACATCAGCATGCGGCGGCATATGTTCTGACGCCGTGCTCGTCCCGACCGTCGTCAAGCCGCTGCTGATGGAGGCGCCCTCCGGCCCCGGGCGCCCGGCCCACGTGGCCGCCGCCAGCGGGGTGGTGCGGATGGGCCGCTTCCTCTACGTGGTGGCGGACGACGAGGTGCAGCTCGCGGTGTTCGAGGAGGGCGCGCCCCGAGGGCGCTGGGCGCCGCTGTTCGATGGCGCGCTCCCCGCCGAGACCGAAGCGCGCAGGGCGGCCAAGCCCGACCTGGAGGTGCTGGCCCGGCTGCCGCCCCGCCCCGCCTGGGAGCACGGCGCGCTGGTGGCGCTGCCCTCCGGTTCGGCGGCGCCGCGGCGGTTCGGCGCGCTGGCGCCCCTGGACCCGTCCGGCGGCCTGGCAGGGCCCTGCTGGCGCTTCGATCTCCAGGCGCTGTTCGAGCAGATCGCCGCCGAGCTGGGCACGGTGCTGAACGTGGAGGGGGCGGCCCTCCTCCAGGACCGGTTCGTCCTCCTCCACCGCGGCGCCGGCAGGATGCGGAGCGCGCTGGTGGAGGTGGACCTGGAGCGGCTGGTGGAGGCGGTGTCCGCCCGCGGCGCGGTGTCCGCCAACTCGGTCCGCGACGTGCGCGAGGTGGAGCTGCCCGAGGTGTCCGGCTGGCCGCTGGCCCTCACCGACGGGCTGGCGCTGCCGGACGGCAGCATCGCCTTCACCGCGGTGGCGGAGCAGACCGTGGACCCGGTGAAGGACGCGCCCTGCGCGGGCTCCGCGGTGGGCCGGATCAGCCGCCAGGGCAAGGTGCTCAAGCTGGAGACGCTGCAAGGGGCGCCCAAGGTGGAGGGCATCACCCTGCAGGGCGAGAAGGCGTGGCTGGTGACCGACCAGGACGACCCGTCCGTCCCGGCGCAGTTGCTCTCCGTGCCGCTGCCGTAGGCCCCGCCGCTAGAGCAGCAGGCCCTTGAGGAGGAGGCTGGCGGCGGTGAAGTAGATCACCAGCCCGGTGACGTCGACCAGCGTGGCCACCGCGGGCGCCGAGGCGGTGGCGGGGTCCAGGCCGATCCGCCGGAGCAGGAACGGGAGCATGGAGCCGGCGGTGGTGCCGAACATGACCACGCCCACCAGGCTGAAGGCCACCGTGGCCGCCACCCACAGGTAGTGCTCCGTGTACAGGGTGGCGCGGTTGGGCCAGATCAGGATCCGGACCATGCCGAGGGTGCCCAGCAGCGCGCCCAGGGCGAAGCCAGAGGCCAGCTCGCGCGCCATCACCCTCCACCAGTCCTTGAGCTGCATCTCCCGAAGCGCCAGCGCGCGGATGATCAGCGAGGTGGCCTGCGAGCCGGAGTTGCCGCCGGAGGAGATGATCAGCGGGATGAACAGCGACAGCACCGCGGCGCGCTCGATCTCGTGCTCGAAGTAGCCCATCGCGGTGGCGGTGAGCATCTCGCCCACGAACAGGATGGACAGCCAGCCGGCGCGCTTCTTGATCATCTGCAAGAGGCCCACGTCCATGTACGGCGCGTCGAGGGCCTCCAGGCCGCCCAGCCGCTGGATGTCCTCGGTGGCGACCTGTTCGGCCACGTCCAGCACGTCGTCCGCGGTGATGATCCCCACCAGCACGCCGCGCGAGTCGGTGACCGGCAGCGCCGCCCGGTCGTACTTCTCGAACGCGCTCACCACCTCCTCCTGGGTGGCGGTGGCGGAGAGGCTGACCATCTGCACGTCCTGCAGCGTGGACACCCTGGCGTCCGGCGCCGCCAGCACCAGCGTCCCCAGCCGGATGTCATCCAGCAGGTAGCTCTTCTCGTCGGTGACGTAGACCACGCTCAGCGTCTCGCGGTCCTTGCCGTTCTTGCGGATGTACTCCAGCGCCTCCGCCGCGGTCATGGTGGGCCGGATCGCCAGGTACTCCGGCGTCATGTAGCGGCCGGCCGTCTTCTCCGGGTAGCCCAGCAGCTGCCGGGCGACCTTCAGCTCCTCGGGCTTGAGGTTGGTGAGGACGCGCTTGGTGACCTCCGCCGGGAGCTCCTCGAGGAGCCGGGTGCGGTCGTCCGGCGCCATCTCGTTGACGAGCGTCGCCACGAGCTGTTCGTTGCCCAGCTTGCCCACCAGCTCCGACTGGCGGTCCACCGGGAGGTATTCGAACACCTCGGCGGCGGCGTCGCGCGGGAGCAGGCGGAAGAGCACCGCGCTGTCTTCGGCCGGGAGGTCTTCGATCACCTCCGCCATGTCCGCCGGGTGCAGCTCCGAGAACGCGTCGCGAAGTCCGGCCCAGTCCTTCTTCTGGACCAACTCGTCGTATTCCGGTTTGAGGAGCCTTCCCAGCATTCGCTCCCGGCCTCCTGAAAGAGCGCGCATGCTGAAGGAATCCGCGCCCTCGCGGAACCGATTTCTTGCTAAAGCAGAGCGGAGGGGGAGGGTCCGATGGTCGCGAAGAAGGTCCTGGTCACTCGCCGCGAGTCCCCGCCGCCGCCTCCGGCGCCGCCGCGGAACGCGCCGAGGCGAGGCGGCATCTCCGAGACGGTGGCGTTCGAGGCCGCGCCCTTCGAGGGCGAGGAGCACCGCCAGTTCCCGCGGGCCAAGATGGCGGTGCGCTTCGACGCCTGGATCGGCGAGGGGCAGGACCGCCGCTTCTCCGCCTCCTTCACCTCCGCCAACGTCAGCGTCTCCGGCGCCTTCCTGGAGTCCACCTTCTTCCTGCCCATCGGCACCGAGGTCCGCGTCACCTTCGCGCTGGAGCACGGCGCGGACCCGGTGCAGGCGCGCGCGTCCATCATCCGCGAGGAGCGGCCGGATCCGCGCACCGGGCTGGGCCGGAGCGGCTTCGGCATCAAGTTCGTGGAGTTCTTCTCCCAGACGGAGGTCACGCTGGCCAAGCTGTTCCTCGGCGCCAAACTGCGCGCGTTCGCCGAGGCCTACATGACGTCGCGCCGGGCCCGGTCGCTCAACAACGAGCTGGACCGGGTGGTCGACGCGCTGGCCGCCTGGGAACTGCAGAAAGTGACGACGCCAGGGGATCCCTGGCGCCCACTGGAAGACTGAGGCCTAGGCGGACTTGCCCTTGGCCAGGATGCGGCGGCGCTCCGCCTGGTAGTGCTTGGAGCACAGGCCCTTGGAGCGGGCCTCGTTCGAGCAGCCGTCCACCTTGCAGCGGCGCTCCGGCGGGACCGGACCGGAGACCTTGGCGCGGGGCGGGCGGCCACGGCGGCGGACGCCGACCTGCAGCGGCGCCGAGGAGTAGGCGGGCGCGCTCACCGCGCCACCGTTGGAGCCGAGGCCGGCGTTGATCCCTCGCGCCACGCCGCGTCCCAGCGCCTCCCCCAGCATCTCCGCCCAGCCGGCGAGGCCGCCGATACCTGCGGAGGCGGATGGTGGGGAAGCGGTTTCTGACTTACGGGGTCGAGCCATCGAGACGTCTCCTTGAGAAGTGAACGGAAGGGGTCAGACAACACCCCTCTATCCCCTCTCAGAGAGGGTCTGTCAACAAAATATCGTGTGTCGTAACTGGTGTTGTTTGCAGCTAGATGACCTTGGTGACCGCGGCCTCCAGCTTGGCCTTCGGGACCGCGCCGACGATCTGGTCCACTACCTTGCCGCCCTTGAAGACGAGCAGCGTCGGGATGGACCGGATGCCGTACTGCTGCGGAGTGTCCTGATTGTCGTCGATGTTCATCTTGGCGACCTTGAGCGAGCCCTTGTACTGACTGGCCAGCTCCTCCACGTAGGGCGCGATGGCCCGGCAGGGAGCGCACCAGGTGGCCCAGAAGTCGACCAGGACCGGCTGAGCGGACTCCAGGACCTCACGCTTGAAGTCCCCATCGCCAATTTCTTTCACGTCCGCGCTCGCCATGTGCGTCCTCCGCGAGAGTTCCGGCCGGCGCCGGGTCTCCCATGATGTGACTGCCGGTCTAACCGACCGCCGTCCAGTATGCCAGGTGAGATGCGCCAGCGGGCGCAGCGTTTCGCCCGCGGGGGCCGGGCGGTGGGTAGGCGGGCGTGCGGCGAATCTGCGGCGCCAGCGCCCTCTTGAGGTATGGTGCCCACCCGTGGCGCGACTGTTCGTACCGCAGAGCAAGCTCGAGGAGTGGGCGCTCGAGGACAAGGCGGACATCCGCGACGGCAAGCTCGCCCTCCCCACGGAGAAGGCCAGCTTCGCGGTGCTGCCGGCGGTCCATTTCACCAAGCTGGTCTCCGGCACGGACGACAAGAAGCTCTTGCGGAAGGTGAAGACGGAGGACGAGCTGCACCGGCTCGGCGCCGAGCACCTGGCGGACTCCGTCCTCCTCGGCGACACCGCGTACGAGGTCACCGGCGGATACGTCACCGAGGTCCCCAGGGCGGCGGGCACCGGCAAGAAGGGCGTGACGCCGGAGGCGGAGGCGCTGGCCGCCTTCCTCCTGGACAAGCTCTCCTAGCGTTTGCAGAAAAAGCGCGGCCCGGGCCGGCCGGCTCGCCTGGGTCCGCGGGGCGACAGACGATGACCTATCAGCTCCAGACCCTCGCGCTGCACGCCTACCTCTCGGCGGCGCTGATCCTCCTCTGGCACCTGGTGCGGCCGTTCAAGCGGGGCCCGCCCATCGCGCGCATCCTGGGCGTGACCGGGGCCGTCCTCCACGGCGCGGGGCTGGGCGCGCGGCTGTGGGAGCAGGGCGGAGAGCCGGTGGGCCTGGCGCAGGCGTGCTCGTCGGTGTCGCTGGCGGTGGTGGTCATCTCCCTCTTCGTGGAGCTGTGGTACCGCCAGCCGGTGCTGGGCGCGTTCCTGCTCCCGCTGGGGACGGCGGTGCTGGTGCCCGGGCTGATGGGCGATTCGGGCTCGGTGCCGGCGTCCATCCGGGGCCCCATCCTCCCGCTGCACGTCAGCGTCGCGCTGCTGGGGCTGGCGGCCGTCGCGGCGGCGGCGGGCGTGGCGCTGGTGTATCTGCTGATGGAGCGGCAGGTGAAGCTCAAGCACTTCGGCATCCTGTTCAGCCGGCTGCCGCCCCTCCAGGTATTGGACGAGCTCAACCGCCGCCTGGTGGTCTGGGGCTTCGTCGCCATTTCACTCACGGTGATTACAGGCGCGTTCTTCGTCCGGGGCAGCGGCCCGGGCCTGTCCTGGTCGCCCAAGGAGGTGGCGACGCTGGCCGCCTGGGCGATGTTCGGCGCGCTGATGGTGGCGCGGCTGCTGGCCGGGTGGCGGGGGCGGCGGGTGGCGCTGCTCACCATGGCCGGGTTCGGCGTCCTGCTGGTCTCGTTCTTCAGCGCCTTCGAGCCGGTGCTGCGGTCGGGCGGGGTGCGTTGAGAGATGGAGCTGAGCTGCGCCGGCCTGTCGTACAAGAGCGCGCCGCTCGGGGTGCGGGAGCGGCTGGCGCTGCCGGCGGAGGAGCAGGACCGCCTGCTGGGACGGTTCCGGGAGCGGGGCCTGGAGGCGCTGGTGCTGTGCACCTGCAACCGGGCGGAGATCTACGCCGCCGGGCCGTCCGCGGGCGAGGCGCTGGAGGCGGCGAGGGAGGCCCTGTGCGAGCGGGGAGGCCCGGAGGCGCGGGCGCACCTGTACGGCCACGGCGGCGAGGCGGCGATGCTGCACCTGTTCCGGGTGTGTTGCAGCCTGGACTCGATGGTGCTGGGCGAGGCGCAGATCTTCGGCCAGGTGAAGGACGCGTACGAGCGCGCCCAGGCGGCGGGGGCGGCGGGCGGGGAGCTGTCGCGCGCGTGCCAGGCCGCCTTCGCCTGCGCCAAGCGCGCCCGCACCGAGACGGGGATCGGCCGGGCGGCGACGTCGATGGCGTCCGCGGCGGTGGACCTGTCGCGGCGCATCTTCGGCGACCTCACCGGGCGGCCGGCGATGGTGGTGGGGGCGGGGGAGATCGGCGAGCTGGCCGCGCGGCACCTGGCGCAGGCGCGCTGCAAGCTGCTGATCGCCAACCGCACCCTGGAGCGCGCGCAGGCGCTGGCGGCGGAGGTGGGCGCCACCGCGCGGCCGTTCGAGGAGCTCCACGCGCTGTTGGTGTCGGTGGACCTGGTGGTGTGCTCCACCGCGTCGCCCGCGCCGCTGTTCACGCGCGAGCACGTGGTGCCGGCGATGAAGGCGCGGAAGCACCGGCCGCTGCTGCTGGTCGACCTGGCGGTGCCGCGCGACGTGGCGCCGGGCGTCCACGGGTCCGCGGAGGGCGTCTACGCGTACGACGTGGACGACATCCGGCAGGTGATCGACGAGAACGTGGCCGCGCGCGCGGGCGAGGCGGCCAGGGCGGAGCAGATCGTCGCCGAGGAGATGGCGCGGTACGTGCGCGCCCGCGCGGTGCGGGACGGCGTGCCGGTGCTGGCCCAGCTGCGGCAGCGGGCGGAGCAGATCGCGAAGGCGGAGGCGGAGCGGACGTTGCAGCACCTGCCGGAGCTGAGCGAGAAGCAGCGCAAGAGCATCGAAGCCATGGGGATGGCGATCGTGAACAAGCTGCTCCACCAGCCGACGGCGAAGCTGCGGTCGCTGGATCCGTCCGGCGCGCCCAGCCCGCTGGCCGGCGCCGCGGCGGAGCTGTTCGGGCTGGAGGAAGGGCCGCCCAAGGCGGCGGGGGGGAAGTCGTGACCCTGCGGATCGCCACCCGGAAGAGCCCGCTGGCGCTGTGGCAGGCCAATCACGTGGCGGAGCGGCTGCGGGCCGCCCACCCGGGGCTCGAGGTGGCGCTCGTCGAGATGAGCACCGAGGGCGACCGGTTCCTCTCCGCGCCGCTGTCGCAGGCCGGCGGGAAGGGGCTGTTCGTCAAGGAGATCGAACAGGCGCTCCTGGAAGGCCGGGCGGACGTGGCGGTGCACTCGCTCAAGGACATGACGTCCGACATCCCGGCGGGGCTGGAGCTCTGCGCGGTGCCGGAGCGGGAGGACCCGCGCGACGCGCTGGTGGGGCGGACGGTGAAGCGGTGGATGGAGCTGCCGCGGGCGGCGAAGGTGGGGACGTCGTCGCTGCGCCGGGGCTGCCAGCTCAAGGAGAAGCGGCCGGACCTCGAGATCGTCCCCTTGCGCGGCAACGTCCAGACGCGGCTGCGGAAGCTGGAGGAGCTGGGGTTGGACGCGGCGGTGCTGGCGCTCGCGGGGCTGAAGCGGCTGGGGCTGGAGTGGCGCGCCACCGAGCTGCTGGAGCCGGAGGTCAGCCTGCCGGCGGTGGGGCAGGGGGTGCTGGGCATCGAGGCGCGCTCGGGCGACGCCGCGACGCAGGAGAAGCTCGCGGCGCTGGAGCACCCGCCGACGCGGCTGGTGGTGGCCGCGGAGCGCGCGTTCCTGGCCGCGCTGGAGGGGGGATGCACGGTGCCGCTGGCCGCCCACGCGGTGCTGGAGGGGGCGGGCCCGGAGGTATGGCTGCGCGGGCTGATCGGCCGGCCGGACGGGACGAAGGTGGTGCGCGGGGAGCGGCGCGGGCCGGCCGCCGCCGGGGCGCCGCTGGGGAGGTCGCTGGCGGAGGAGCTGCTCCAGCGGGGCGGGAAGGAGATCCTGGCCTCCTTCGCCGGGCAGCCGCGCGAGGCGAAGGAGTCGTGAGCGCGCCAGGGTGAAACATGTCTCCCGTGACCGCCGGCCGCCTCCAGGATGTCCACGCGCTGGTGACCCGCCCCCGGGAGCGGGCTGAAGAGCTCTGCTTCCTGCTCGAGGACGAGGGCGCGCGGGTGACGGCGCTGCCGCTGTTGGAGCTGGTGCCGCCCGGGGACACGCGCCCGCTCCAGGCCACCGCCGAACGCCTGGCCCGCTTCGACTGGGTGGCGTTCGCCAGCCCCTCCGCCGCCGCCGCGCTGGTGGACGCCGCCCGCCAGGCCGGCACCTTCGACCAGCTCCGCCGCGCGAAGCTGGCCGCGGTGGGCCCCAGGACCGCGCGGGCCCTGAGGTCGCACGGCCTCCCCGTCGAGCGCCAGGCGGACGCGGGGGGAGGCGCCGCGCTGGCGGAGGCCATGCGCCCTTCCCTCCACCCGGGCGACCGCGTCCTCCTCCCCGCCGCCGAGGACGGCCGCCCCGAGCTGTCCGATGCCATGGAGTCCCTGGGCGCCGAGGTCACCCGGGTCTGCGCCTACCGCGCCCTCCGGGCGGAGCTGGACCCGTCGCTGGTCGCCGCGCTGGAGCGGGACCCGCCCCGGGTGGCCTTCTTCGGCTCCCCCCGCACCGCCGAGGCGCTCTGGGACGCCCTGGGCCCGGACCGCGCCCGCGCGCTCCTGGCCGGTGCCGCGTCCATCGCCATCGGCTCCACCACCCGCGCCGCCCTGGACGAGCTGGGCGCGCCGCGCGCCGCCACCGCGGAGCGCCCCACCCCCGAGTCGATGGTGGACGCCGCCGCCGCAGCCCTCGCCGGTGGGTGAGCCGTGGCGGTCCTCCCCGGCCGCGCGTACACTCGGCGGCCCATGTTCCGGCGGCTCGTCACGGCGATGAAGCGCGCGTCCGTCCTCGCCGCGGTGCTCGGCGCGAGCGCGGCGCTCGCCCAGACGTACGCGCCCTACAAGATGCTGCACGTCGCCTACCCCATCTACATCGACGGGCGGACGGACCCGGTGGCCGGCGTGCCGCTCAACGACGTGCAGGCCGACGTGCAGGCGGCGATCAACGCCTGGAACGGCGCGCCCAACAGCTACGCGCGCTGGACGTACGCGGGCCGGGCCACGGCAGGGAACCCCGTCGGGATGGCCAGCCCGGAGGACACCTCGGACACCTTCTCCGTGGCCGTCATCCTGGTCACCCAGCGCAGCAACCCGAACTACAACTCGGCGCTCGGGGGCGGCGCGCAGATCTCCGCCGCCGTCCCGCTCACCTACGCCGGCCAGCTCTACGCCTGCGACATCTTCCTCAACGCCGCGGACTTCGCCTGGACGGCCGGCGGACTCCCGCTCACCCAGACCACCGCCTCGGTGCAGACCTTCGTGGCCCACGAGATGGCCCACTGCCTGAGCCTGGCCGGCTACACCCCGGACATCAACAGCATCCTCTGGGACCAGCCGCTGGGCGTGAGGCGCCTGCCCGTCCAGGCCGACTTCGACGTCCTCGCCCTCCGCTACCCGAACGACGGCAGCGCCACCGGCTCCCCGTGCGACGGGCAGAACGGCGCCCCCACCACCTGCCAGGGCACGCTCCGGTGCGCCACTCCCGCCGGGAATGACCCCTGGGGCCGCCCGTGGCGGAGGATGTGCAGCCAGCCCTGCGCGCCCGGCAACCCGGGGGCCTGCCCGGTGCCGTACGCGTGCGTCACCTCCAACCTGTTCGCGCCGGCCTACGACCACGCCTGCCTCCCCAACACCGGCAACGACGTCACCCAGGTGGGCAAGCCCTGCACCGTGCCAGGCAACTGCGGCTCCGCGGTCGCCATCTGCAACACCCAGGGCGTGCTGCCCTCCGGCGCGTTCCAGTGGTACCAGGGCTACTGCTCGCAGAACTGCGCCTCGCCGGGCGGCACCCCGTGCCCCAACGGCTCCGAGTGCGTGCAGATGGGCGCCGGCAACTACCGCTGCCTGAAGTCCTGCCGCACCGGCTACGGCGACTGCCGCTCCAGCTACGCCTGCGCCGCGCTGCCCGGCGTCACCGACGGCGTCTGCATCTCCGCCTGCGCCGGGGACGTGGACTGCGGCGGGACCCAGCCCTTCTGCCGCTCCTGCGACGGGCTCTGCTTCAACCAGAACAAGCCCACCGGCGTGGTGGGCGACCCGTGCTCCACCAACGCGGACTGCGGCGCCGCACAGGTCTGCTACACCGCCTTCCCCTGGTCGGTGGGCCGCGGCGTCTGCACCCAACTCTGCGGCGCCGTCTGCAACGACTGCCCCAACGGCTCCACCTGCGTGGCCATGCCGTACAGCGGCGGGTCGCTCTTCTGCCTGCGCGACTGCGTGCCCGGCACCTGCGCCGCCGGCCAGCAGTGCCTCAACATCGGCGGCGCGAAGGGCTGCGTGCCGTCCTGCACCGTCACCTCCTGCCCGCCGGGGCAGACGTGCCAGGCGGGGCAGTGCACGCCGAACAACGCGGACGCCGGCCGCTGCGACCTCTGCTACGCCGGGGCGGGCGGCGGCGGCACGCTGCCGGACGGCGGGACCGGCCCCGGCGACCCGGACAGCGGCGGCTGCGGCTGCCAGAGCGCGGGCGCCACCGGGGCGGCCATCCTCTTCGCGATGACGTTCCTGTTCACCCGGCGGGCGAGGCGAGCGTGGCCGCGCCGGTAGTCCCGGAGCCGCAGGCGCGCAGCGCGGCGGACTTCAACCTCCGCTTCGTCCTGGAGGCGCTGGTGCGCGAGCGCCTGCTCACCCTCCAGCAGGGCCAGGACGTGATCTCCCGCGAGGTGGCGGCGAGGCAGCGGGTGCTCAAGTCGCAGGGCGTGTCCGGGAAGGAGGCCGCCCGCTACGACGTCTCGCCGGTGGAGATCGTGGCCGCCTTCCAGGTGCCGCACCCGGACGGGCGGGGCGGGACGCTGGACCAGGACCGGGTGAGCGAGGTGGCCGCGCGCGCGGCCGGCGTGCCCTACCGCAAGCTGGACATGCTCAAGCTGGACATGGCGCTGGCCACGAAGACCATCTCCAAGCCCTTCGCCCAGAAGCACGTCCTGCTCCCGCTGGAGAAGGACGGATCCAAGCTGACGGTGGCGGTGGCCAACCCGTTCGACCGCGAGCTGTTCGAGAGCCTGCGCCGGCTGACCGGGATGCAGATCGCCCCGCTGCTCTCCTCCAAGTCCGACATCCTGAAGGCGATCGCGGACATCTACGGCTTCAAGAAGACGCTGGCCAGGGCGGCGGACGACTTCCAGCCCACCGGGCAGATCCAGAACTTCGAGCAGCTCGTCTCGCTGGGCGGTTCGCAGGAGCTGGACGCCTCCGACAAGCCGATCGTCCAGGCGGTGGACTACCTGTTGCGCTACGCCTTCGACAACCGCGCCTCCGACATCCACATCGAGCCCAAGCGCGACAGCTCCATGGTGCGCCTGCGCATCGACGGGGTGATGCACCCGGTCTACACGCTGCCGCAGCAGGTCCACCCGCCCATCGTCTCCCGCGTGAAGATGATCTCGCGGATGGACATCTCCGAGAAGCGGCGCCCGCAGGACGGCCGGATCAAGACCGAACGCGAGGGCCGCGAGGTGGAGCTCCGCGTCTCCACGCTGCCCACCGCCTTCGGCGAGAAGGTGGTGATCCGCGTCTTCGACCCGGAGACGCTGGTGCAGGACATCGCCCAGCTGGGGTTCGACCCGGAGGAGAAGGGCGTCTTCGAGTCCTGGATCGACCAGCCGCACGGGCTGATCCTGGTGACCGGCCCCACCGGCAGCGGGAAGACCACCACCCTCTACTCCGCGCTCAAGGCGCTGGCCGGCCCGGACGTCAACGTCACCACCATCGAAGACCCCATCGAGATGGTGTGGGACGCGTTCAACCAGGTGCAGGTGCAGCCGAAGATCGGCCTCGACTTCGCCTCCGCGCTCCGCCACATCCTCCGCCAGGACCCGGACGTCATCATGGTGGGCGAGATCCGCGACGCGGAGACGGCGGAGAACGCCATCCAGTCCGCGCTCACCGGCCACCTGGTGCTCTCCACGCTCCACACCAACGACGCGCTGGGGGCGGTGACCCGGATGAAGGACCTGGGCGTGCCGCCGTTCCTTCTCTCCTCGTCGCTTCTGGGGATCATGGCCCAGCGCCTGCTGCGGCGGATCTGCTCGCAGTGCTCGGCGGAGACCAGCCTCACCACCGACGAGCTGGCCGCGCTGCAGACGCCGCTCCCGCTCCTCCCCGGCGGCGTCCAGCTCCGGCGCGGCGCCGGCTGCATCCGCTGCCGCCAGACCGGCTACTACGGCCGCACCGGCATCTTCGAGATCGTCTCCGCCACCCCGGAGCTGCGCGAGCTGATCACCGCCGGCGCCGGGATGCCGCAGATGGTCGCCGCCGGGCGCGCCGCCGGGATGCGCACCCTGCGCGAGGCGGGCGTGCGCAAGCTGGCGACGGGGCTCACCTCGTTCGAAGAGGTGATGCGGATGACCGCCTGATTCAGCCGAGGACGAGCGGGAGCGACTTGTAGCCGAAGCTGAGCTGGGCGACGCGCTGCCGTTCGGCGGGCTGCTCGCCCCAGGCCACGGCGGAGAACCGGTCGAGGCAGGCGTGGAGGGTGATCTGGGCCTCCAGGCGGGCCAGCGGCGCGCCGAGGCAGTAGTGCGTCCCGAACCCGAAGCCAATGTGCTCGCGGAGCTGCGGGCGGCCCAGCCGGAAGGTCTCCGGGTCGTCGAACACGGCGGGGTCGCGGTTGGCGCCGCCGAAGAACATGTCGAGCAGCTGGCCTTCGCCGATCTCCACGCCGCCGATCTTCGCCGGCTTGAGCGTGACGCGGGAGAGGCGCTGGACCGGGGTCTCGTAGCGCACGGTCTCCTCGATGATCGGATCGACCAGCGAGCGGTCCTGGCGCGCGCGCTGCCAGAGCTCCGGGCGGCCGGCGAGGATCCCCATCATGTTGCCGATGAGGTTGGTGGTGGTCTCGTTGCCCGCGATGAGCAGCAGCGTGGCGAAGGAGCGGATCTCCTGGTCCGAGAGCTTCTCCCCCTCGACCTCGGCCAGGACGAGCAGGGAGATCAGGTCGTCCTCGGGCCTGGCGCGGCGCTGGGTGATGAGCTCGTCCAGGTGGCCCACCAGCTCCTTGCTCTTCCGGGCGCGCTCTTCGGCGGGCATCCCGGCGTAGGAGAGGATGGCCTCCGAACAGCTCCGGAAGGCCGGGTACTGCGGGTCCGGGATGCCGAGCATCTTGGCGATGACCTTCACCGGGAGGTGGGCGGCGTAGGCGCCCATCAGCTCCACCGGCCCGCGCCCGGCGGCGTCGAGGAGCTCGCCGGCGATGCGCTTGATCCAGTCGGACAGCATGGCGATGCGCTGCGGGCTGAAGGCCTTGCTCACCAGCCGCCGGAGGTGCGTGTGGTGGGGCGGGTCGTCGTGGAGGAGGCCCAGCTTGGGGATGACCCCCTGGAAGAGCCGGGGGGCGTCCGAGGAGAAGGCGGTCGGGTCGCTGATCGCGGCGCGCACGTCCGCGTGGCGGAGCAGCGCCCACGCGTAGACCGGCTCCTTCAGCCCGGTCATGCCTCCGGCGGGGAGGCGCACGTAGCGCACGGGCGACCGGTCCCGCAGCGCGCGGATGACGGGGTACGGATTGGCGATCCCTTCAGCGGTGCCCAGGACATCTGGGGATACGGCTCCGGCGGCGTCCATGGTGCCCCGGAACCTAAGCCATTCCCCACCGGGTCAAGCCCGTTTCTGGCGCCGCCCGTTCAGCCTAGAACCGGCACTGAACGATGGTGTTGAAGCCGATCACCTGGGGCTTGAGATAGGTCGGCTCCGAGATGCCGGAGAGGTCGTCCAGGAACGTCACCTTGTCCGGGTCGTAGGAGAACCAGGCCTCCCCGATCACGGCCACGCTCTCCGACAGGTCGAACTTCAGCGTCCCCTTGATGGACCAGATGGGGAG
>DATBSS010000606.1:0-8018 GCA_036559665.1 Myxococcaceae bacterium | reverse complement strand
CATGTGGGTCGACTCGGGTGAGCGCGAGAAGAAGTCCCAGAACGCGTCGGGGTCCTTGAGGTTCGACTGCGGGTTCCGCTTGTGGGTGTGGACCATGTCCGGGAACTTGAACGGGTCCCGGATGAAGAACACCGGCGTGTTGTTGCCGACGATGTCGTAATTGCCTTCCTCCGTGTAGAGCTTGATCGCGAAGCCGCGCGGGTCGCGGTCGGCGTCCGCGGAGCCCTTCTCCCCGCCGACGGTCGAGAAGCGCACCAGCGCCGGCGTCTTGCGCCCGGCCGCGCCGAACACGTGCGCGCGCGTGTGCTTCGACATGTCGGCGCTCGACTCGAAGTAACCGAAGGCGCCGGCGCCTTTCGCGTGCACCACCCGCTCGGGGATGCGCTCGCGGTCGAAGTGCGCGAGCTTCTCGACGAGCAGGTAGTCCTGGAGCAGCAGGGGCCCGCGTTCGCCCGCGCTGAGCGCGTGCTCGTTGTCGGGGATGGGAGCTCCGAAGTTGTTCGTCAGCGTCTTCTCGTCGGCCACGGGTTCTTCCTCCAGTGCGTTTCGCGTTGTGGAGGCAAGATGCGGCCGCCGGTAGATTCGTTCCAACACATCGTTTGGATGGATTTGATAGGTTGGTCCTATCAATGAGGCTCGCGCCGCACCCGTTCACGCTCCGCCAGCTCCAGTACGCGATCGCCGTCGCGGAGGCGCTCTCCTTCCGGCGGGCCGCCGAGCGATGTCACGTCTCGCAGCCGTCGCTCAGCGCGCAGATCGCCCAGCTGGAGAGCGTCCTCGAGGTGCGCCTGTTCGAGCGGAGCCGGAGGAGGGTGCTCGTCACGGCCGCCGGCCGGGTGCTCCTCGAGCGCGCGCGCCGGCTCCTGGTGGAGGCCGACGACCTCCTGGCGGCGGGCCAGCGCGCGGGCGATCCGCTCGCGGGGACGATGCGGTTCGGCATCATCCCCACGCTCGCCCCCTATCTCCTCCCGGCCGTCGCGCCCGTGCTGCGGGCGAAGTTCCGCCGCCTCACCCTCGCGTGGCGGGAGGACAAGACGGACGTGCTGGTGGAGGCGCTCGACGGTGGGGCGCTGGACGCCGCGCTCGTCGCGCTGGAGGCGGAGGTGGGGGACGTGGAGCGGGAGGTCGTGGCCCATGACCGCTTCGTGCTCGCGTTCCCGCGCGGCCATTCGCTCGCCCGGAGGGCCGCGCCGGCGGAGGCGTCCGAGCTCCGCGGCGCGGAGGTGTTGCTCCTGGACGAGGGCCACTGCTTCCGAGACCAGGCCCTCGAGGTGTGCTCGGCGGCTCAAGCGCGGGAGGGCGAATTCCGCGCCACCAGCCTGGCGACCCTGGTGCAACTGGTCGCCGGCGGCGCCGGCATCACCATGCTCCCCGCTGTCGCGGTCGCGACCGAGGCCGGTCGCGCCAGGCTCCGCGTGCGGGCGCTGGCGTCGTCGAAGGCGCACCGGACGATCGCGCTGGTGTGGCGGAGGAGCTCTCCGCTCGGCCCGGCGTTGCGCGAGGTCGCTCAGGTCCTACGAGAGGCGTTCCCCAAGCCGCGGTTGAGCTGATGCCGCCCAAGACATGGGGAAGCTGCCCTGGGGTCACCCCCGTCACGTAGACCGCGGTGCCGCCTGCGACGGAGCCGCTGTTCGGGCAATGGAAGCAACCGAGGGGGGCGGGGCATAGGTGAATGCCGGGGGAGCGTTGCGCGCGCGCCGGCGAGGGCGCACCCTCTGCTCGTACGAGGCGCGCCGGATGGAACCAGGCACAACGGAACATCATGACGCCATGGGCCGGTGCCCGCGGTGCGGCGTAGAGCTCGCGATGCAGGATGTATTCCTGGGCGGGCGGCATGCCACGGTCGGCGCGTGTCCGGTCTGCGGCGGCCAGTGGATGAGGGAGTCCGATCTCGAGCGCCTTGCGGAGGTCGTGGAGCCGGTGCTCGTGGAGTGGCGGAGGCTCCCGGGGGAGGACCAGCAACGCGCCGTCCTCAGGTGCCCGGCCTGCGAAGCAGCGCCCGCCATGACGAAGCTGTACAGCGAGCGGGATCCGCGGGTCGTCTTCGACCAGTGTCCCGAATGCGGGGGCGTGTGGCTCGACACGAACGAGCTCCGCGCCATCCAGCAGGAGTCCTTGCTGCGCCTGCTCGCGGGCTTCGTGTCCCGGCAGGCTTGAAGGGCCGCCCACGTGGCGGACGCCGGTCAGGCTGCCTGCGTTGCCCCACTCCATCGCTGAATTATCCCAAGAGGGTGGAGGCGGCAGATGGTGACGAGGGACAACCTGGTCGCGAACCAGCTTCAAGCCCCGTGGGGTCCGGCGACCTCACGGTTCATCGAGGTCCACGGCAGCCGGGTGCGTGTGCTCCAGCAAGGGGCGGGAGAGCCGGTGCTCTTCCTCCACGGCGTCGGCGGATGGGCAGAGCACTGGCGGGTCGCCCTCCCCGCCGTGGCGCGAGCAGGATTCCGTGCCATCGCCTGCGACCTGCCCGGCTTCGGCCGCAGCGCTCCTCCCGGGCAGGTCCACTACCTCGACCCGCCGGACCCGTACTACGCCAGGTTCGTGCGGGACCTGGTGGAGCGCTTGGGGACCGGCCGCGTCAACCTGGTGGGCCACTCGCTGGGCGGCGCCATCGCCGCGGTGACTGCGATCCGATTCCCGGAGATCGTCCAGCGGCTGGTGCTGGTCGCCCCCGGAGGGTTTGGGCGAGCCCTTACCCCACACCTGCGTCTCTGCGGCTTGCCCCTCTTCCAGCAGGCGGCGCGCGTCGCCCCGGAGTCGCTGGTCCGGAGGTTCATCCGCGGGGACTTCCACGACCCGGCTCGCATGCCCGGATGGTTCTACGAGGACGCGCTCCGGTACTTCCGGGCGGGAGCCGCCGCGGAGGTCGGCCGGGTGATGTCTCAGCTGGTGACCCTGAGAGGCCCCCGGCGCTCGCTGCGGGAAGCGTGGCTCAAGCGCGCGGCCGACATCCCGTGCCCCACGCTCATCGTCTGGGGCCGAAACGACCGGACCGTTCCCATGGCCGACCTGGGGCTCTTCACCAGCATCCCCGACGTGCGGGCCCAGGTCATCGAAGGCGCGGGTCACCTGGTGATGATGGAGCAACCGGCGCCCTTCCTCGAAGGCCTGGTCCCCTTCCTGAAGGATCAGCGTCCGAAGAGTCGCGCCACCACGTTGAGCACGATGGTCAGCACGAGCGACAGGACGAGACAGGTGGCGATGGGGATGAACACCGGGTTGCCGATCCGCACGTCGCCGGGCAGGTGGCCGAACCACCGGAACTGACGTCCCAGCAACCAGATCAGCCCACCGGCGAGGGCCATCCCCAGGCCCAGCACGACGAGCAGCTTTCCCAGCCCCGGCATTGCCGCGCTCTCCCGGCGGAATGTGCGTCGCTCCCGGCGCGCGCGCCACCTCGGCACGCGGCGTGCTTTCCGACGTCGCCCATGAACAACGCACCCCTCTTGGCAAACGTCCTTTTCGCCCTGGCCGCGCTGGCTCCCCTCTCCTTCGTCGCCGGAGGGCTCGCCTGGGCGCTCCTGCGCCGGATGGCGGCTCACCCCAGGCGCGGGGAGCGCATGGCCGGCCATGCCGCAGCCTTTGCGCCGGGCACGCCCGCGAACGCAACGGCTTCGCACCCGTAACGAGGAGAAGCACGCCATGCTCAGGTGCGCACACTGTGGAACGTTCAATCGGATCCCGCCGCCCCACCTGGAGGGGAAGGCGCGGTGCGGGTACTGCGGAGCCGGGCTCGACCGGTCGGCGCACCCGCAGGCGGTGAGCGACGCGGCGCTCGCGCGGGCGCTGGGCCGATCGCCGGTGCCGGTGCTGGTGGAGTTCTGGGCGCGGTGGTGCGCGCCGTGCGCGATGGCCTCGTCGACCCTGGAGCAGGTGGCCCGCGCCTTCGCCGGGGAGCTGGTGGTGCTGAAGGTGGACGTCGAGCTGGCCCCGCTCTCCGCCGAGCTGCACGGCGTCCGCGGCATTCCCACCTTCGCGCTCTTCGCCGGCGGGATGGAGCAGGCGCGGCAGACGGGGATGCTCCCGAGCGCCCAGTTCAACGAATGGGTGACGCGCCAGCTCGCCCATCTCCGCGCGCAGGGGCGTTGGCCTGCTGATGAGCGCCAGTCCATTCGCTTGCACCGCGAGCAGGAGGCTCTTGGCTCACACCTGGGCTGAGCCGATCATCGTCGACCTCATTTCAAGGAGAGTTGACGATGTCTGCGCCGAGCCAGATCTCCCATCCGGAAGCCCCGGCATTGCCCGTGCCCCAGGTGGCCGGCACCGCCCACCCGGAGCCAAGCTCCATCCCTCCGCCTGACTTCGGTTCGGCGCGCTTCAAGGCGGACCCGTTCGCCTACTACGCCCGCCTCCGTGCGGAGGCGCCGGTCTTCCCCATGATGCTGTTCGGCAAGCAGCGGGGATGGCTGGTGACGCGCTACGACGACGTGGTCGCGGTGTTGAAGCACCCGTCGCTGGGCAAGGACCGCTTCAGCAACCTCAGCGAGGCGGAGCGCGCCAAGATTCCGTGGTTCTTCCGCTACTTCCAGCCGCTGATGCAGAACATGCTGGAGCGCGATCCGCCGGACCACACCCGGCTGCGCGGGCTGGTGCACAAGGCGTTCACCCCGCACCTGGTGGAGCGGCTGCGCGGGCGGATCCAGCAGCTCACGGACCAACTGCTGGACGCGGCCATGAAGAAGCGCTCCATGGACCTGGTGGCGGACTACGCGCTGCCGCTGCCGGTGACGATCATCGCGGAGATGCTGGGCGTCCCCGATCGCGACCGCGCGAAGTTCCACGGCTGGTCCAACAAGCTGATCTCCAACACCAGGATTCTGGATACGCTCCTGGCCATTCCGGCGGTGCTCGGCTTCACCCGGTACATCCGCAAGCTGGTCGAGAAGCGGCGCGCGTCTCCGGGAGACGACCTGCTGACCGCGCTGATCCAGGCGGAGGAGGCGGGGGATCGGCTGAGCCAGGACGAGCTGGTCAGCATGGTGTTCCTGATCCTGGTGGCGGGACACGAGACCACGGTCAACCTCATCGCCAGCGGCATGCTGGCATTGCTGCAGCACCCCGATCAGCTGGAGCGGCTGAGGAAGGACCCCGCGCTCATCGGCTCCGCGGTGGAGGAGCTCCTGCGCTTCACCTGTCCGGTGGAGATGGCCACCATGCGCGTGGCCCGCGAGGACCTGGTGCTCGGAGGGACGAAGATCGCGCGCGGCGATTACGTGGCCGCCGTCATCGCCTCCGCCAACCGCGACGAGCGGCACTTCACCAACCCGGACGCGCTGGACCTGGGGCGCGATCCCAACCGGCACCTGGGATTCGGGATGGGCATCCACTACTGCCTGGGAGCCCCGCTGGCGCGCCTGGAGGGGGCGATCGCCATCCAGAACGCGATCCAGCGGCTGCCGGACCTGCGCCTCGCCACGACCGCGGAGAAGCTGCGGTGGCGCACGGGGTTCGTCATCCGTGGCTTGAAGAAGTTGCCCGTCGCGTTCTGAGATCTAACCGGTACTCAGCTCCGCTCGGTCTAGACTCCCGAGCGGATGGCCCTTCCCCCGGTCCGTGGCATGGCCGCGCTGGCCACGGCGCTCCTGTTCTCCTGCGGTGCATCGCCCGCGCCGGTGGTCGCCGTGGTCCAGGTGCCCGCGGGAATGCCGGTGACGTGCGTGCAGGTGATCGCCCGCGCCGCCCCCGCTGAGGTCCAGCAGACCGGCCTCGTCCCTGCCGAAGCCGGCGGCGAGTACCACGTCGCCGTGTACCCCGGCGGCGCGATCGGCAGCGGGGCCATCACCGTCGCCGCCGAGGGACGAGCCGGGGCGGACTGCTCGGCGTGGATCGCCGCCAGCGACCCGGTCGCGACCGCTTTCGGGCCGCAGCCGACCCAGGTGACCTTGCCGCTGAAGGACTGCGGGGGGCCCTGCATGGATGGCGGCGTTCCGGACAGCGGCATTCCGGATGGTGGTGCGCCCGACGGTGGTGCGCCTGACGCCGGCGGTTCGGATGGCGGCGCTCCGGACGGCGGCCTGGATTGTGGCCCGGGGCGAGACGCCGGCCAGGCGTGCAGCAGCGGTGGCGCGTGCTCGAGCGTGGGCGTGTGCGTGCCGGGCTTCCTGTACCCGCCGAGCAACTTCAATCCCACCACCATCACCAACATCGCCCCGGCGATCACGCTCAACTGCAACACCAGCTTCGACTCCACCACGCTCGCGTTCGGCAACAACTGGTGCGGGCAGCCGCGGCCGGTGCCGGTGCCGATCTCCCAGGCCGGCGGGGTCCCGGCGATCCTGCTCGCCACCAGCGACTTCGCGGTGGCGGCCAGCGGCTCGTTGACGCTCACCGGGAGCCGGCCGGTCATCTTCGCGGTATTCGGGAACGCCACGCTGATGGGGAGCGTGCTCACCGACGCGGGCACGGACCTCAGCCCGGCCTGTGACCTCGCGCGCGGCGGGGTGGGGCGCGACGACGCGAACAACGGCGGGGCGGGAGGCGGGGGCGGCGCGTTCGGCACCGCCAGCGGCGGCGGCGGCCGGGGGGGTGGCACTGCGACCGGAGGCGCCGCTGGACAGCCGGCGGGCTCTCCGCAGCTGGTGCCGCTCATCGGTGGCTGCTCGGGCGGCCACGGCGGGGCGGGGCTGGGGGCGGGCGGAATTCCCGGCGCGGCCGGTGGGGCGTTCCAGTGCTCGGCGTCCGGGACGCTCCGGATCGCCACCACCGTCGGTGCGCCCGGGCAGGCGGGGCGGCGCGGCAACGGCGGTGGCGGCAGCGGGCTGCCGGGCGGTGGTGGGGCGGGTGCCGGGAGCGGCGGTGGGCTGCTGTTCGAGGGGCAGGCGGTGCAGGTGACGAACGCCGCGCTGCTCACCGCCAACGGCGGCGGGGGCGGCGAGGGCGGAGGCACCAACAACTCCGGGATCGACGGTCAGCCGGGGAGCATCACCAGCGCGGCGCCGGCGCAGGGCGGGAACGCCGACCCGCCCAACTTCCCGGGCTTCGGTGGCAACGGAGGCGCGGGCACCACCGCCGCCCAGAACGGGCAACCCACCAGGGTCACCCCGGGTGGCGGAGGAGGTGGCGGCGGCGCGGTGGGGCGGATCCGGATCAACGCCGCGGCCGGCGGGTGCACCATCAACGCCGGAGTGCTGAGCCCGCCCCCGACCGGAAACGGCTCGCCCGGGTGCCCGTGACCGGTCAGTGCGGGCCGAAGCTGTAGGAGATCGCGATTCCTCCGACCCTCTCCATCGTCTTGAGCGCGACTACCGGGTCGACCCCCCTACTGCGAATGGTCAGCGACGCGCTCACCACCGTGTCTTTGATCACGACGCTCATGACAGGGCTGGCTTCGAGCGTGACACCGGGCAGCGTGCAGGTTACGCCCCCACAGTATGTTCCCTTCACACCGGCGGAGAGCTCGAGCGGCCAATCTCCCCATGGTCGGAATGCCACCATCCCGCCCAGGCCGCCGGTGAATGCCCCATCGAGGTTGGTCTGAAAGTCGCCGTTGAAGACGATTGAAATCGGTTTCATTGGCTGTTCCAATGCAACATTGGCCTTGAGCACCCGGTTCGGGCCCTGTTTGGTGTACGCAGCGCCCACACTGAAGGCAGGCATCTCGCCCCTCTTCTTGCTAATGGCATTCGCGCTTTCATCGGCGCAGTGAGCCTGCTCATCAGGCGTGAGCGGGCGATTCCCATACCCCGCAAGGCACTTTTCGTAGGCTTCGCGACCGATTCCCTGGAGCATGAAGGTGCGAGTGTCCTGGAGGCTCACATTCCATTTCAGCCCGATATCAGTCGCCTGGAGCGTGGGCGTATAGGCCACTGAGAGTTGGAGGCCATTCGTATATGGGTCGTAAATTTTGAAGGCGGAGCCGGAGATGGATGCGCTGAGAGTGCTTTCACCATTTTCTATCCCCTGAATGGAGAGCTTGAATGCCTCACCGACCGTGGGACGGCTGAACAACTGCGCTGATGAAGACACGGACCACGGGTCTGGTGCCGCCTGGCTCCCGCGCTTCTCGGCATTGTCTGCCA
>DATBSS010000605.1:0-4783 GCA_036559665.1 Myxococcaceae bacterium | reverse complement strand
GGGCAAGACCACCACCACCGAGCGGGTGCTCTTCTACACCGGCGCGATTCACCGCATGGGCGACGTCGACGACGGTAACACCACCACCGACTGGATGCCGCAAGAGCGCGAGCGCGGCATCACCATCACCTCGGCCGCCATCACTGCCTTCTGGACCCGGAACGACCAGAAGTACCGGGTCAACATCATCGACACCCCGGGTCACGTGGACTTCACCATCGAGGTGGAGCGGTCGCTGCGCGTGCTGGACGGGGCGGTGGCGGTGTTCGACGGCGTCAACGGGGTGGAACCGCAGTCGGAGACGGTGTGGCGCCAGGCGGACAAGTACAAGGTCCCGCGGATCTGCTTCATCAACAAGATGGACCGCACCGGCGCGGACTTCGAGATGTCCGTCCGCACCATCCGCGAGAAGCTGATGGCCAACGCGGTGGTCCTCCAGCTCCCCCTGGGGGCGGAAGAGAAGCACCGCGGGGTGATCGACCTGGTCCGGATGAAGGCGCTGACCTTCCCCGAGTCCGAGATGGGCTCCAAGGTGGAGACCGCCGACATCCCGGAGGAGCTCAAGGCCCAGGCGGAGGAGGCCCGCGGCAAGCTGCTGGAGGCCGCCGCCGAGCAGGATGACGCGGTGATGGAGAAGTACCTGGACGGCAAGCCGATCTCCGAAGAGGAGCTCCGCCGCGCCATCCGCAAGGGCTGCATCTCCATGACGCTGTTCCCGGTGATGTGCGGGGCGGCCTTCAAGCACAAGGGCGTGCAGCCGCTCCTGGACGCGGTGGTGGACTACCTCCCGTCCCCGCTGGACATCCCGCCGGTGCACGGCAAGACGCCCAAGGGCGAGGACGAGGTCCGCGAGACCAGCGACACCGCGCCCTTCGCCGCGCTGGCCTTCAAGATCATGACCGACCCCTACGTGGGGACGCTGACCTTCATCCGCGTCTACTCCGGGCGGCTGGAGTCGGGCACCGCGGTCTGGAACTCCGCCCGCGGCAAGCGCGAGCGCGTGGGCCGGCTGGTGCAGATGCGCGCCGACAAGAAGGACGACATCCAGGAGTGCCTGGCGGGCGACATCTGCGCGGTGGTCAGCCTCAAGGGCACCACCACCGGCGACACGCTCTGCAACGAAGGCAAGCAGATCGTCCTGGAGAAGATGGAGTTCCCGCAGCCGGTGATCGACCTGGCGCTGGAGCCCAAGTCCCAGGAGGACCAGGAGAAGCTGGCCGTCTCGCTGCAGAAGCTGGCCGCGGAGGACCCGTCGTTCCGGGTGCGCACCGACGAGGAGACGGGGCAGACGATCATCGCCGGGATGGGCGAGCTCCACCTCGAGATCATCGTCGACCGGCTCACCCGCGAGTTCAAGGTGGCGGCCAACGTGGGCAAGCCCCAGGTGGCCTTCCGGGAGACCATCACCAAGGTGGCGGAGGCGGAGGGCAAGTACATCCGCCAGACCGGCGGGCGCGGCCAGTACGGCCACTGCTGGCTCCGGGTGGAGCCCAACGAACAGGGGAAGGGCTTCCAGTTCGTCAACGACCTGGTGGGCGGGGCCATCCCGCGCGAGTTCGTCCCCCCCATCCAGAAGGGCGTGGAGGAGGCGATGCAGAACGGCGTCCTCTCCGGCTACCCGATGGTGGACGTGAAGGCCACCGTGTTCGACGGCAGCTTCCACGACGTCGACTCCAACGAGATGGCGTTCAAGATCGCCGGCTCCATGGCGTTCAAGGACGCCTGCAACCAGGCGGGGCCGGTGCTGCTGGAGCCGATCATGGCGTGCGAGGTGGTGACTCCGGAGGAGTTCATGGGCGACGTCATTGGTGACCTCAACTCCCGGCGCGGGCGCATCCTGGGCATGGCCCCGCGGGCCGGCGTGCAGGTGATCGAAGCCCAGGTGCCGCTGGCCCAGATGTTCGGCTACGCCACCGACCTGCGCTCCCGCACCCAGGGCCGCGCCACGTACACCATGCAGTTCTCGCACTACGCCCAGGCGCCGCGGCAGGTCTCCGACCTGGTGATGCAGAAGGCGGGTCGCGCGTGAGGCCCGCCGCCGCCGCCCTGGCGCTCGCCGCCGCGTTGCCCCTGGCGAGCTGCACCATGCGCCCCCAGCGGTGGGTCCCGCCGCCCAAGGGCCCCAGCCTGCCGCCCGACGCCGCCGCCGCCGTCTTCAAGGAGTTCCCGGACTGCCCGAGGGAGAGGGTGTACGCGGACCAGTTCTCGAAGCTGATCCAGGCCTCCGGGTGCGGCCGCGTGGTGTACCTCACCAGGCGCGCGGCGCTCCTCACCAAGGAGGAGGAGGAGGGGGACACCTGGGCACGCGCGGCCGACTTCCCGCTGCCGCCGGCGAACGACCTGCGCTCGGCGGAGGGGCTGCTGGCCGGCGCCCGGCTCCGGTCGCCGGTGCTGGTCGCCGGGAAGGACCCGCTGATCACCCTGGAGCAGGCCAAGACCCTGCACTCGTGGAGCCCGGTGGCCGTGGTCACCTGCGTGCTGGGCGTGGATGGGCTGCTGCACGCCTGCTACGTCCAGGCGGACGAACCGCTGGTGGCGGAGGCGGTCAAAAAGACGCTCTCCGCCATCAAGTACCACCCCGCCACCGCGGACGCGAACCCGGTCCCGGCCACCTTCCAGATCACCATCCACGTCCCGGTGCCCAGGCCGAACTGCACCGCCCTGGCCGACCCCATCCGCGAGCGGCGGTGCCGGGCCGCGCTCGATTCGCCGGAGGGGCCGGCCGCCGCCACGGGCTACGACCCCGATATCTGGGGCCTGCCCCTGGGGCACTAGCTGGGGACTAGGTGCCGGCGCCGGGGGGCGGGGCCATGTTGGCCATCCGCTTCTGCATCTCCTTCGGGGAGACGTCCTCGATGTGGGTCATCAGGTACCACTCGGTCCCGAACGGGTCGACGATCCGCGCCGTCCGCTCGCCATAGAACTGGTCCCTGGGCTCCTCCTTGGAGGTCGCGCCCGCGGCCACCGCGGTCTTGTAGGTGGCGTCCACGTCCTTGGTATAGAGCGTCAAACGCCCCGGCGCCGCCGGGAACTGCGGCGGCATGGCGTCCCCCATCATCAGCACCGCTCCGCCGAAGCTCAGCTCCGCGTGCGCCACCTTGCCGTCCGGCATGGGGTAGCGGGTCCGCTCCCTGGCGCCGAACACCTTCTTGTGGAAGTTGATCGCCTCGGCGCAGCGGTCCAGCACCACGGTCGGCATGAGGTGCGGATAGCCGTCCGGGATGGGCTTCACCTTCTTCGCCTTGGGCGCTGCCTTCTTCGCCGCCTTCTTCTTCGCTGCCATGTAGGGCCTCCCTCCCTGCTTGGAGGGCGCTCCACTACCATGCGGCCATTCCCAACGCGATGCGTCTTTCGGCATGGAATTCCTGAGGAAGTCCCGGCCCTAGCAAAAGGTTGCAACCACCCGGGGGGGTCTGGTACAAGCCCCGCCCCCGACGTTCAGTTCATCGCTGCTCTCTGACAACCAGGACTGGTTTCCGAGACGCCCGAAGGCACGTCGGCTTCGTTGTGGACGAGGGTTTTGAATGGCGACGCAGAAGATTCGAATCCGGCTCAAGGCGTACGACTCCAAGCTCCTGGATCAGAGCGCGGGCGAGATCGTCGAGACGGCCAAGCGGACGGGGGCCAAGGTGGCCGGTCCCATCCCTCTGCCGACGCGGATCAACAAGTTCACCGTCCTCCGCAGCCCGCACGTCGACAAGAAGAGCCGCGAGCAGTTCGAGATCCGCACCCACAAGCGCCTGCTCGACATCCTGGAGCCGACCCAGCAGACGCTGGACGCGCTGATGAAGCTGGACCTGTCGGCCGGCGTGGACGTGGAGATCAAGTCATGAAGTTCGACGTCGTCGATTTCGACGGGAAGAAGATCTCGGAGATCGACCTCGCGGACTCGGTGTTCGGCGCCGAGCCCAACGAGAGCCTGATCTACGAGGTCGCCAAGATGCAGCAGATCAACCGGCGCGCCGGCACGCTGGGGGTGAAGAACGCCTCCCTCGTCTCGGGCGGCGGCAAGAAGCCCTGGAAGCAGAAGGGCACCGGCCGGGCGCGCCAGGGCTCCATCCGCGCCTCACAGTGGGTGGGCGGCGGCAAGGCCATGGCCCCCAAGGCGCGCGACTACACCTACCGCCCGCCCCGCAAGGTCCGCCAGGGCGCGCTCCGGGTGGCGCTGTCGCTCAAGGCCAAGGACAAGCGGCTGATCATCCTGGACGCCTTCCCGGTGTCGGAGGCGAAGACCAAGGCAGTCTTCGAGGTCCTCACCAAGCGGATGAAGCTCACCAACGCGCTGGTGGTGGACGAGAAGGCGAACGACAAGCTCCACCGCTCCGTCCGCAACATGGCGAAGTTCGACGCCGTGCCGCCGGAGGGCGTGAACCTCGAGTCGCTGCTCAAGCACGAGGCGCTGGTGCTGACCTCCAAGGCGGCCAAGGCGCTGGAGGGCGCGCTGTCATGAACTCGTCCGACGTGATCAAGGGCCCGCTCATCACGGAGAAGATGGACAAGGCGCGGGAGACGCAGCGCCAGTACTCCTTCGTGGTGGACCGCGCCGCCACCAAGCACCAGGTGGCCGTGGCGGTGCAGCAACTGTTCAAGGTCACCGTGGAAGGCGTCCGCACCTCGGTGGTCCGCGGCAAGGTGAAGCGGGTCGGCCGGAACACGGGCAAGCGGCCCAACTGGAAGAAGGCGATCGTCACCCTCAAGGAGGGGGACAAGATCGATCTGTTCGAGGGAGGCGCGGTCTAAATGGCGCTCAAGAAATACAAGCCCACGTCCGCCGCCCGCCGCC
>DATBSS010000604.1:0-15395 GCA_036559665.1 Myxococcaceae bacterium | reverse complement strand
TGACGATGTCCGCCACCGTCTGCGAGATGTAGGTCTGCGAGCGGCGCACGCGGGAGAGGGCCACCGTGGCGGCCAGGCCCTCGACGACCAGGGCATCCGCCCCGGCCATCACGGAGGTCACCTCGCCGGTGAAGACGGCGTCCTCGCCGTCCAGCTCGCCCAGGGAGATCTCCAGCGTGTCTCCCGCCGAGGCGTCCTTGAGCTTGCTGGACGGCCAGAGGGTGAGCTCCGCCGCGTCGTGACTCCCGGAGAGACCCAGGCTGATCCGGAGGCGGACCAGCGCCGCCTCGGCGGCCGAGTAGTCCTGGCCGCTGACGGTCAGCACGGCGTTCGGGCGGGAGAGGCTCATGGCTCGAAGCCCTCCAGGTCCACGCCCGCCTGCTCCGCTTCCCGGCGGAGGATCCGCTCCAGCCGCCGCGCCAGCTGCGCTTCCTCCATCCGCTCCACCAGCACGGCCGGGATTGGCGGCTCGGGGGTCATCATCGCCGGCGCGGACGAGGCCCGCGCGACCAGCCCGGCCAATCCCTCGAGCGCGGGCTCCGGAGCCTTCGAGTTGGTGGAGGCAGGCGGCGCGTGGGGCGCGCGCGGTGCCGTACGGCCGCCCGGAGTCGCCGGGTCGGTTCGCGCCGCGGGCCCAGGTTCCGGGATGGCCCGCCGGGGCGCGGGTGCGGCGCCGACGCGCGCCAGCGCACGCTCCAGTGCGGCTTCCCCGGGCGCGGTCTCCGGCGCAGGTGGGTGGGTCATCTGCGCCCGGGCGAGCAACGCCGAGCGGTCCGGTTCCACCGCGGCGCTGACCCGTACTCCGAGCGCGCCGCCGGCGCCTGCCTGCTTCGCCCGGCGCGCAAGGGATTCCTGCGCCGCGGTCCGTGAGACCACGGGGCGTCCGGAGGCTTCCCGCTCCGTCCGGGAAGCGCCGCGCGCCGGCCAGCGCCGCCCGCGCCCCGGCTTGCCGGTGGCACTCGAGTCGGAGCCCGTCCGGGCGCCAGTGCCGCCCTCGCCAGAGCGGGCGCTGAGGGTGTCCGACTCAGCGAGCGCAGGAGGACCATGCGCACCAGATCCGCCTGCGCCGGTGAGAGGACCATGATTGTCCGAGCCAGCACGAGAGCGGGAGTCATGCGCGCCCGGGCCGCCCGTACCAGCCTGTGCGCCGGTGTCGTCCGGGCCGGCGCGAGAACGAGAATCATGCGCGCTCCGGCCGTCCGCGTTCGAGGCGTTCGTGTCGCGGGTGCCCGAGCCCGGACCACGCGCCGCGGCGATGCCTGGGTCGATGCGAACCACACCGGGTGCAGGTGCCGCCGCCTCGCCGCTCACCGGCTGGTGAAGCGCTCCCGCGGCCCCAGCCTGCTCTGCGCGCCGCGACAGGGTCTCCTGCGCCTCGGCTGCCGAGACCGTTCTCGAACGCGCCACCGGACCCTGCGCAGGCGGCGTGCTGGCCCCGGTCGCCGCTGCCGCGCTCGGGCGCGCCATCGAACCTGACGGCAGCGGGAGGGCGCGCGTCCCCTGGATGGCCCGGGGTTCCGCTTCGGCCACCGGTGCCCCCCGCGCGGCAGCCTTCGCCTCGCCCGCGGGCGCCGCCATCCGTTCCAGGGCGTTGGCATCCAGCGCCCGCGCCGGGCGCTCGGCCGCGCTCGGGACCGGCGCCGCGCGCGGGGCGTCCGCCGCCGTTCGTCTGGCCGGGCTTCTCGGGCGGGGTCGCGCCGGGGTCACCTCTTCGGCCGGCTCCCCCGGGACCGGCGCCACCTCCTCCCGCCGCGCCAGCGCCCGCTCCAGCGCCCTCGCCCCCGACGCCTGCGGCGACGAGAGCAACGGCGCCACCGCCGCCTGGGCGATCTCCTCCGCCTCCTCCACCTCCGGCTCGAACCGCTCCAGCTCACCGGCCGTCCGCTCCAGCGCGCGCAACGCCGCCCCGGGCGCCCCGCCCAGGCTCCACAGCGCGCGCAGCGCCGGATCGACCGACTCGGCCACCGTCACTCCCCTCCGCCCTGGCGCTCGCGCGCCAGCATCTCTAGATAAAGCAGCACCTGCCCGATGGTGAGCTCCGAGCACTCCGCCGGGGTCCACCCGAAGTCGCGCGAGAGCACGAAGCACGCCCTCGCCAGCGGCGCCTTCACCGCCTTGTCCAGGTCGTCGTCCGCCAGGTCCAGCCCGCTGATCTGGTTCACCCGCTTGAGCAGGAACTGCACCAGTCCCGCGGACAGGCTCCCCACCTGCTCCACCGTGAGCTTGGGCTGCACCAGCGCCTGCTGCACCATCAGCACGCTGGCCAGCACCCGCTGCTCCTTGGCGGCGCGGGTGACGCGCTCCACGTCGCGTACTTGCAGGGGCCGGAGCACCACCTCCCCGGCGATGCCGGCGGGCGGGTCCCCGGGACCCGGACGGACCACGGAGGCGGGCAGGGGGACCGTGAAGGTCCCCGCCGCCCCCGCGAGCAGCTCATCGGCGGACAGGGTGGGCATGCGCTAGGCCGAGGTGTCCTCGACCTTCACCCACATCGCCCGGAAGGAGAGCTTCTCCATCACGAAGTCGTCCTCCGGGAGGTTGTAGCTCCACTCGTCGATCCTCACCCCGGCCACCGTCAACGTGGCGGTGGTCCCCGGCACCGCCGGGTTCTCCAGCCGCAGGCTCAGGTTGAAGGAGGGGCTGACGAAGGTGCCCGCGGGCCGGTTGTCCGCCGCGTCGCCCAGCATCAGCTTGAGCAGCGCCCCGTTCACGAAGGCGCGCTCGATGGTGCCGTGGACGTTGATGTTGCCGTTCCGCAGCTCGGTGGGGAACCGCTGCCCCAACTCGTGGAACGGCTGCACGTCGTTGGTCACCCGCACCGTGACCCCGGTGGCCCGCCCGATGGGGGTGAGCGCGTACTGGTCGCCGATCGCCTTGGCCTTGTCGCCCTCCGGCCCCGAATCCACCGCGACCGAGATGGTCCCGTCTGAACCGCGAAATACCGTGCCTGCCATGTGTCGCTCCTGGAAATCAGAAAAGAGGAATCACCGAAACGGTCCGAGCCCGGAGATCACTCCAGGTTCATGATCACCTTGACGAAGTCGATGGAGAACGTGGGCTGCAGCGTCATCGTGACCAGCGCGATGCCGTTGATCTCCTGCTGGCGCGTGGCGCTCACGTCCAGCGTGTACCCGGTGAGCATCTCGTCCAGCACCATCCCGGAGAGGAACCCGTCCAGGGTGGCCTTGAGCGCGGCGCGCACCCGGGCGTTGTTCAGCCGGCCGATGTACGGGTTGGACCCCACCCGCACGCCCGCCTTGGCGTAGTCCACGATGCGCCGGACGGAGATCTGCTTGAACGCCCCGGCGTCGGTGGTGATGCCCTTGAGCGCCCGCAGGCCCAGGTCGCGCTTGATGGCGAAGACGTTCTTCCCCAGCAGCGCCTTCAGCTCCGCCCGCGTGTACTCCTTGGTCACGTTGATGGCCGGGACGTCCTTGTTGGTGAGACTCACCTGGACCGGAGTGGAGGCCAGCCGCCCCGCCACCAGCGCCGCCGTGTAGGCCGCCGGGAGGTTGACGCTGGTGTTGGCACCCGACTTCGCCGCGTCGTCCGCCACCATGCCCGGCGCCACCACCACCAGGCGCCCGGTGGTGGCCGGGATGGTGATGCTGGCCGGCGTGTCGGAGTCCGCGCCGACCACGCCGATGCGCTCGCGCCCGTCGGTCTCGGTGGCGTCCAGGTGCTGGAGGAGCGCCGCGCCCACGCCGAAGTTGGTGGAGGAGCCGCTGTCCTTGCCCGCCACCACCACGATGTTCACCGGCTGGTTGGCCAGCGCGTCCAGGCCCGCCTTGGCGTCCGCCGAGGTGTAGGGCACGCCGTTGGTGAGGGTGCCGGCCACCTTGGCCACCGCCTCCGGGAGCACCGCCTTGTTGGCGTTGTCCAGCGTGGTGGCGGTCACCAGCCCGCTTCCCTCGTTCACCGCGTTGAACAGCGCCTCCGCCGTGCTGGCGATGAACTCCTCCTTGCGCTGCCCCAGCTTGAGGGTGAGCGTGACGGAGGTCGGGCTGACGATGGCGTCCGGCGTCAGCGTGGTGGTGATGTCGTTGGCCCAGCTGCCGGGCGTCTTCGCCGCCAGCACCATCAGCGTCTTGGAGACCGCGGCGACCACCGCGGTGACGTTCCACTTGCCGGTGTTGTTGGCCGTGTAGCTGGCGCCGTTGGCCATCCGCACTGCGTACACGGTGTTGGCGCCGCCGTTGAACAGTTGTTCCAGCGCTCGCGTGAGGGAGAGCGCGTTCTCCGTCCCGCTGGCGGGCCAGGCGTCGTAGGTGCCGAACGTGTCCAGCGCCTCGGAGTAGCTGCCCAGCAGCACCACCTCCCCCACCGGTCCGCGGTTCGCGGTGCCGACAATCCCTACGTTGCCCGTGGAGATGCCGCCTACCCCAATGAGGCCCTCTGCCCGGACGTCGATGTACGTCCCGGGAAGGATCATCTCGCCAATCGTCTCGCTCATCCCTGCTCTCCTCTCGTTCGCTGCCAGGCCTGCGTGTCGTGAACCCTTGCTGCTCCCACTGCCGCAAAAATCCGTCTCATCCCGCCAGCCCCACGTTCGCCGTGAACGGGATCTGCTGGATGACGCCGCCCGCGGACTCCGGACGGTCGACGTCGTGCTCGTACTGGAACGCCAGGCGCGCCTGCCGCCGCCGCCCGTTGGCCGCCGCCGTCTCCGGCGGGCCGATGCTGGTGAGGCTCTGCAGCGAGATGGACTGCAGCCGCGGCACGCCCTGCTTCGCCGCCGGGTCCAGAAGCGCGCCCAGCACGCCGTCCGCCACCGCCTGCGCGTCCGCCGGGTTGGCGGCCAGCACGTCCAACCGCAGCACCCCGTTCAACCGCTCCACCCGCCGCTCCCACTGCCCCAGGAAATAGGCGACGTTCGCCATCCCGGAGCCCGGCAGCGCGAGGGCGAAGGTGAGGACGCCGGTGCCGGCGTTGGGTTGCACCTGCATCCCGATGGGCGCCCCCGCCACCACCGGCCGGTTCGCCCCCGCCACGTTCACCGTGAGGTCCGTCCCGGTGAGCGGCGTGTCTGTCGTCCCGTCCTGGTGCACCAGCCCGCCGTGCGGCAGCGTCAGCTGCAGCCGGTTGCCGCTCACCAGCGAGAAGGTGTGCCCCGGGTCGTCCGGCAGGAACGGCTGGGCGAGGTCGATCTGGGCGGACCACGCCAGCGCGCCGTTGCGGATGGTGGCGCCCTGGTCCCCCAGGCCGACGGACGGGCGCGCCGCCTGCTCCAGCGAGAGCACCACCGCCGGCAGGTCCTGCGCCGCCACCGGCTCCGCCATCGCCACGTTCGGCGAAGGGGAGAGGGCGAGGCCGTCCAGGAACGCCTTGAGCGCGGAGAGGAAGGAGATCTCGACCGCCATCGGTCAGGGCCCTCCCACGAAGCGCAAGGAGCGGAAGGCGGCGTTGTTGGCCAGCGCGCCGCGGTTGAACAGCGTCCAGAGCTCGTCCACCCCGGTGACGGTGGCGACGTCCGGGAACGACTCCAGCTCCACGTTGGTCGTCGGGTTGAGCGCGCGCACGATGGCGGCGAACACGAAGGCCTTCTGCCAGTCCTGGGTCGCGCCGGCCACGCCGTCCGCCGGGATGCCGGTGATCTGGAAGCGCGCCATCTTCCAGGTCCGCGAGGCGATGCCGTTCACCGATACGTCGGTGCCGACCTGCGTCCACCCCCCGCCGTTCTGGACCTGGTTCAGCGGCACCCGGTACAGCCGGACCCGCGCGTTGATGTTGGTGTTCCCGCGGTTGTGCACCCGGACGAAGATGGTGTTGTTCCCCGTCCGGACGCGGTCGCCCCGCCGCGCGTCGTTCAGGTTGGCGAAGGGGCCCGGGGGCGAGTTGTTGTCCTGCTGGGCCGGGGTGATGGCGTCTCCGGCCGTCTTCGTCATCACGATGATGTCCGGGCTGCGGCCGCCCCAGACCACCGCGCCCCGCTGCCCGGTGTCGTCCAGGCCGTCGCGGATGAACACCCGGTCCGGCACCACCGGGAGGATGCGCAGGGCCACCTGGCGCTGCTGCTGGACGTAGGTGAGCGCCACCCCGGTCGGCGTGGCGGCCAGCTCGTCGTCCGGCGAGCGGCAGATGGCCATCAGCGCCACGTTCTGGGTGATCTCCACCGGGCAGATCCACTCGAAGCGGAACACCCGCGGCTGCCCCGGCAAGACGAACGCGGTCTGCTGGGCCACCTGCTGCCAGGCGAAGCCGGCGGCCGGCGGGGTGGGGAAGTTGAGCCCGGTGAGCGGGGGCGCCGCCGGGTTCGGCCCGGCCCCGGCGTCCGCCACGTAGAGGAAGCACTGCACGTTCTCCGCCCGCTTCCAGCCCCGGTTGTGGACCTGGACGTAGGCGACGTTGGTGTCCCCGGAGATCGGGTTCTCGCAGATGAACTGTTCGTCCAGCTCCGCGCCGTCCGGGCTGTGGCCGAAGCGTTCGCTCTGGAGGTAGAAGGTACGGTCGCGCAGCTCCGGCGCGTTCACCTTGATGTCGAACGACTGGGTCCCGTTCAGGTGCGGCGTGGGGTTGGTGGCGGGGAGCCGCACGTCGCCCGGCCCTACCTGGTTGGCCGCCAGCGCGTACGTCCGCGAGTCGTCGAACACCGTGTCGCGGATGGAGAGCCGCACCTCCGGCACCCGGAACCCGGCCGGCGTGGCGTAGGTGCCGCCCGTCCCGCGCAGGCTGGCCTCGTAGACGCCGCGGGCGTACGTCGTGGCCCGGAGCGTGTTCGTGATGTTCACCACCTCCAGGTCGTTCACCCAGAGGGGCCCCATCCCGCGGTTGAACGTCCTCCAGGTCGGGTTGGCGGCGGTGGCCGTCCCGGGCGCGGCCACGAAGGCCGGGAGGTCGCGCGCCACGAACACGCCCACCATGGTGCCCACGTAGAGCACCCGCTCGTCGGTGGGGTGCCACGCCAGCGAGGTGATCGGGCAGGTGGGCAGCGGGATGGCGCCGCCGGCCGCGGGGAACCACGTCCGCCCGTTGTCGTGCGAGAGCAGCAGCGCCGGGGCCGCCAGGTACGCGCAGGCCGCCACCACCTGGGGATGCGCCGGGTGGACGGCGATGGAGGCCACCACCGGCGGCGCGGCGCCCGTGGCGACGAACGGATTGGTCCGGACCCACGGCGCGGGCGCGGCGGCGGTGGGCGGCGCGAAGATGTCGCCGGTGCTGGTGCCCACGAAGATGTCCCGGTTGTTGACCGACCCGGGCACGAACGTCAGCGCGCTCGCCTCCACCGGGTTCGCGCCGGCCGGGGCGGCCGTGAAGCCGCTCACCGGGTTCCCGCCCACCACGCCACCGGTCGCCAGCCGGGTGAAGCTGTTCCCGTTGGTGCTGAGGAACGCGCCATTGGTGGCGCCGACGAGGACGCGGTTGGCCGTCACCCCGTCGCCCACGATGAGCTGGCGGAACTGGTTGGTGTTGAAGCCTCCGGGGCCGGTGACCGCGAGCTGGGTCATGTCGGCCACCAGGTTGTTGTTGGCCGCGCCGCCGGGGGGCGCGACCTCCGGGAGCGGCTGGCGGAGCACGAACGGTGAGCCGCTGAGGGTGCCGATCTGCAGGCGGGCCACGGCCTGTTGCCAGGAGATGTGCGCGCGGCGGGGGTTGGTGGGGTTCCAGGCCAGCGCCGCGCCGTCCGCCATGCCGACCTGGTACCAGGTGGGGCCGCCGTAGCTGAAGAAGGTGGCGTTGTCCTGCATGCCGATGCCCAGGATGCTGGGCTGGACCGGGTGCGAGGTGCCGTCCACCGCTTGCGCGCCGAGGATGCCGTAGCTCCGCTTCCGCCAGTTGAACGGCGCCGCCCACTGGTTGGTCATGGAGAGGCCGCCGTCGTTGCCGATCCAGACGCGCGGGGTGGCGGAGGCCGCGTCGCGCCAGTCGAACACGATGGCGTGCATGTCGCCGTGCTCGGCGACCGTGCCGAAGGTGAGGTTGTTCTGCCAGGTGATCCACCCGCCGTTGAGGCCCGGGTTGGTGATCTGCCAGGTCCGGCCTCCGTTGCTGCTCACGTAGAGGTTCACGTGACCCGCCACCACCGTGTTCGGCAGGGTGGGGTGCACCTCCATGCACATGCTGTAGAAGGCCTGCGTGCTCGTGGAGTCGGCGGGGAACGCCGCCGCCCCCGCCGGCTGCCGGAAGCTCACCCCGCCGTCGGACGAGGCGTAGAGCCGCTGCGGCGCGCCGGTGCCGGTGCCGCTGAAGTTGGGCTCCCGGTCGTGCACCATCGCGTAGGCAGTGGCGATGGCGGAGGGCGCGATCGCCACCCGCACCCGGCCCACGTTGGTGGCCGCGCCGCCGCCGGTCGTGGTGAGCGCGCTGGGTGCCGGCGCCCAGGCGGTGGGCCCGCCCGCCCCCGCCAGGGAGTAGGTGGCGCGCCGGACACCCACCCCGAAGACCCCGGCGAGAAGGATGAGCTGGTTGTTGGCGGTGTCCTGCGCCATCGCCAGGTCGGTGATGCAACCCGTCAACGTCCCCCCCACCACTGGCAGCGGGGGCGCCGCCAACTCGAGGGTGGGCGTGGTGTCGTCCCAGCGCCACAGCCCGGTCTCGGTGGCCGCCCACGCGACCTTCGGCTTGGTGGGGTGCACGATGATGCGGTTGAAGTGGTCCGCGTCGCCGTTGGCGGCCGACCCCGGCGAGGCGAGCTTCTGGAAGGTGTTGCCGCCATCCACCGACCGCCACAGGCCCACGCCGGGCACGTCGAACTGGGACGGTTCGCCGGTGCCGACCCAGATCACGTTCCGGTCCGAGGGTGCGACCGCAATGGCGCACACCGGGACCACGCCGAAGTAGTTCTCCCCCAGCGACTCCCAGGTGTTGCCGTCATCCGTGGTGCGCCACAGGCCGCCGCCGGAGAGGCCGGCCCAGAAGGTGGAGCCGGGCCCGGACCGGTCGGGGTCCTGCACCAGCGTGCGGATCGACCCGCCCACGTTGCGCGGGCCGATGGAGACCCACCCATCCGCGCCGTCGTCCTTGGGCTGCGACTGGGAGAACTGGATGGCCTGGGACCACAGAAGGCCCGCGAGGGGGATGACGTTGGAGGGCGACCCGGTGACCAGCCGCCCCCAGATCCGCGCGCGCTGCCAGGCGGCCGACAGGGGCTCGGGTTGTCTCGGGTCGGCTGGTGTCTCTTCGTCTGCCATCGTCGGTCACCTCCTTTCGTTCAGCGGTCGCGTTCGGTTCAGGGCGCCAGGCGCGTGGGTGGCTTGAGGTCCAGCAGGAACGACATCGCCTGCGAGAGCGCCAGGTTGGAGGGCGCGCCGTTCGGCCCCGCCGCCGCGCTCGTCGCGTCCCCGGCCACCACCCGCGCCATCCACTGCCGCAGCACCGGCACCCAGCCCTGGGTCCGGGACACCGGCTCGCCCGCCTGCACCACGTTCGTCGGCTTCCAGTCCTCCGCCGGCGGCCGCGGCTGCGTCATCGTGGCGTCGTACTCGTCGGCGGTCGCCTTCTCCGACCGCGCGCCGCCGGAGACGATCATCCGCCACTCGTTGAGGCGGCGCCGGTCCAGGCTCCAGTTGCGGAACACCTGGTAGACCTTCCCCACCGAGTCGTCGATCGCCGCGTTCCCCACGGCGGCCTTCTTGCCGCTGAGGGTGGGGACGTGCCGGTCGGTGGCGGGCATGAGGTGCGGCGCCATGCCCATGCAGAGCAGCGCCGCGAAGTCCGCGGCGAAGTCCATCACCGCGCCGCCACCCGGCGACTGCGAGCCTGCCGGGGTGGAGACGTAGGGGAAGCCCTCGCGGCGCTCGCGGCCCAGCGCCACCCGCGCGTGGTCCGTGGCGGCGACGTCCGCCTTGAACTTGTCGGCCACCAGCAACTCGGTGTCCGAGGTCACCTGGGTCACCTCGCAGGCCAGGGTACCCATCAGGATCAGGTCGCCGGGCGTGAAGAACGAGCTGAACTGCGTGCCCGTCCCGGTGACCTTCGTCTCCTTCTTCTTCGCCGTCACCTGGCCGGGGCAGGGGGCCATGTCGTCCGTCGGGCCCAGCCGCGAGTAGTCACTGGGGCTGCTCACCGCCGGGCTGAAGGGCGCGGAGATCACCAGCTGCGTGTCGGAGGTGACCTGCGTCACCACCCGGATCTGCAGGCCCACGATGATCTGGTCGCCGGGGTCGAAGTGGAAGGTGAACACCGTGTCCGTCCCGGTGATGGTGGTGGCGTTGGCGGTGACCTTGCCCGGGCCGGCGGAGAATTCGTCCTGCGGGCTGCCCTGGTCCACCGTCCCGCGCTGCCCGAAGCGGACGGCCTGGAGCGGCTTGTCGGCGTGGCGGAGCACGTACTTGGCGTCCTCCGCGGCCTTCTCCAGCTTCTTCCAGGCGAAGGCGGCGGCGGGGATGCCGTGGGCGTCCGTCTGCTTGCCGCTCTCGTCTTCGTCCTCGGCAAAGGTGGCGCCGGTGGGGAGGAACCCCTCCTTGTCCGAATCCCCCGTGTAGACCACGTCCGCGTGCAGCCCGGGCACCGCCGCCTGGAGGAAGGCGGAGAGGTCGGCCACCGTCATCGGCTGCACCGGCATGGGCACCCGCTGCGAGGGCGCGCCGGTGCCGGTGGTGCTGAACGCCAGGATGCGCTGCTCGCTGCGCACGTAGAGGTCGCCGGCGCCGCTCCACCACAGCTTGAGCAGCGACCGGTCCGCGGACGGGTAGAACAGCTCGCGCGAGGTGGGGGCGCCCAGCGCCGGGTCGTGGAAGAGGGTGCTGTCGTCGAAGAGGCGGACGAAGTGCGGGCGGTCCACCGGGAACGGATCCGCAAACTCGGGGATCTTGGCGTCGCGCATCTCCTTGGGCGCCATCACCCAGAGGATGATCATCAGCACCGTCAAAAGGAGCATTCCCACCACGAAGAAGGTCACCGCCACCACCGCCTCGGCGGTGCTGTCGAAGCCCCAGATGGCGGCGATCAGATCGGGGATGAGGCCGCCCAGCATGGTGATGCCGATGATGCCGGCCACCACGATCGCCCAGCAGAACCAGGGGACCCCGTAGATCAGCTCCAGCGCGGCCATCCGGTCGCCGTCGTTGTGCTCCTTCTTGGCCTTCTTCCGGTCCGCCAGCCCCATGCAGGCGAACACGAAGGTGGGGACGAACAGCGGCGCGAAGAGGAAGAACCAGCGCGCCCACCAGGGCACGTCGTCCATGGCCGAGGTGACGAAGAAGGTCACCGCCGGGATCAGCCCCGCCCAGCCGAAGGCCAGCCCGGCCCCGGTGATGCCCTTCACGCCGCGGGAGGTGATGCTGGCCAGCCAGGTCCCGTACACGACGGGAACCAGCACGCCCACCGCCAGCGGCAGCGTGAACAGCTCGAACCAGCCACGCTCGCCGACCTGGAACCAGGGCTTGGTGAAGAACTCGCGGCTGTGGGGCAGCGCGCCGGCCAGGCCGATCACCGCCGACATCGGGATGACCAGCGGGGCCAGCATCCCGAACCAGCTCCCCCAGCCGAAGCCGTAGCCGATGGAGACGATGCCGTGCCGGTAGACGTGGTAGCCGTCCTTGATGAAGTCCACCGAGGCGGTCTCCGGGGCGCGCTCGGCGAACCGCTCCTCGAACAGGCCGAAGCCCTTGGGCCGCAGGGTCGTGCTGTTCGCCTGGTAGAGCGACTCCAGCGCCTCGGCGTAGGACTTGAAGAACACCTCCGGCACCTCCCCGGAGGTGGGCCACCACTTGTCCCAGTCCTGCCCCTCGCGCGTGCTCCTCCGCAGCAGCAGCTTCTGCGCCACCCGCGCGTCGATGGAGCCCTCGCCGCCCGGGTGGCTCATCTTGTCGCGGCCGCGGTTGCCCAGGTGCCACTCGAGGTCGTTGATGAACGGGTGGGAGAGCACGTCCCCCGCGATGTGGCAGAGGTGGCCCATCACGTAGGCGCGCATCTGCCGCACGTCGGCCGCCGAGGCCTCGTTGGCGGCGGCGTGGGCGTTGACCTTGTTCCAGAACTCGAGCGCGAAGTCGGTGGTCCCGGCCACCACCGGCTCCCGGTTGTGGTCCGGGTTTCCCTTGTGGATGGTGTCGAACACCCAGCCCTGCCCGCGCGCGAAGAGCGCGGAGAAGGCGGTGATGTCCGGGCCCATGGACCCCATCACCGCGAAGGGCGAGACGCCGTCTCCCAGCGGCGTGGGGTAGTCCGCGCCCGACGGGAACAGCACCCCGCGCTCGTTGAGGATGGTGTCCGACATCATCTGGTGCGCCTGGTCCGCCAGGAACGCCACCCGGTGCTCCAGGTCCGACTTGGGCCCGGCGCCGGCCAGCTTGGCGTTGAGCGCGCTGCGGATGGCGGCCAGCCGCTCGCGGGCCAGGAGCATGATGGTCTTGTGGGTCAGGACGGCCGGCACGTGTTCACCCTGGGGACGGCAACGCCTGCTGCAACCGCTCCAGCGCTTCCGCCGTGCGGTCCAGGCCCGAGTCAACCTGCTCGCCGATGCTGTCCAACGCGTCCAGCACCGGCGCCAGCAGGCCCTGGAGGTTGAGCGCCTCCAGCGCCTTCATCACGTCGTCGTAGATCCGGATCGGGCTCTCCATCAGCTGCTCGCCGCTGAGGGAGTCGAGCACCCGGTGCGCGGTGTCCACCAGGTCGCCGATCAGCGTCTCCAGCGCGAGCAACGGGTCGAACGCCAGCAGCGTGGCCTTGAGCTGGTCGAACGACGCCAGCGTGGGCGCCAGCACCGTGGAGGGCGACAGCCCGGCGATCTTCCCGCGCAGCTCCTGGTAGACGGCCTCCAGCCCTTCCCGGAGCGGCGTGAGGTCGAAGGCGCCGACGATCTCCTCCGCGTCGGAGATGGCGGCCTGGATGGGCGCGGCGATCTGGTCCACCACCCCGTTCACCCGCGCGCGCACCGCGTCCAGGATGGGCGTGAAGATGCCCGCCAGCCGCTCCGGGGTGAGGATGGCCAGGAGGCCCTGGATGGCGTCCTTGAGCGAACCGTCCAGGCTGGGGATGCCGATCGCCTTGAACAGCGACTTGATGAACTCGCGGATCCGGCCGAAGGGGGCGAAGGCGGCGCCCAGCCCGTCCATGGCCACGTCCACCGCGGACAGGCCCACGCTCCGCAGCGCGTTGCAGTCCGCCGCCGCCGCTTGCAGCAGCCCCCGGTAGCGGTCCCGGTTGGCGGAGAGCGCGCCCAGCCTCCGGTTCACGTCCAGCGACGACAGCGCCTCCAGCAGCGTGTCCTTCGCCGCGCCCGCGGGCAGCCCGTTCACCGAGTCCTTGAGCGCCTGCGCCTGGGCGCCGGCCCGGGTGGCCAGGCCCTGCAGGTCCAGCGCCCCCACCGAGGCCAGCGTGGCCTCCACCGCGCCCGCCGTCCGCTGCGCCCTCCCGGTGAGCGCCGACACGCCCGGGTCGCCGGAGAGCCAGCCCAGCACCACGTCGAACGTCCAGGGGTGGATCCGCAGGCCGGTGCCGCTCATCAGCGACGAGAAGAGCCCTCCGAACGCGCTGCCCAGCCGGAAGTCCGGCGTCCTTGCGAAGAGGGCGTTGGCCTCCGCCATCGCACCGGTGAAGAGCTTCAAGAGGTCGACGTCCAGCTGGGCCCCGAAGTCCTTGGCCTGCTGCACCAGGGAGTCCACGGTGGGGCCCCACTGGTCCAGCTTGATGGTGTCGATGACTTGTTGCCGCGCGTCGTCCACCCGCTGCTCCAGCGGGGTGATCAGCGCCGCGGGCGAGTACTCGTCCACCGCGTCCAGCACCTGGGCGAACGCGTCGTCCACCGGCTGGAGCAGCGCGTGGAGGTCGAAGCCGTCCAGCGCGCCCTTCACCTGGTCGATGGCGTCCTGCACCTTCTGGAGCGAGAGCCTGGGCACCAGGTCGTCGATGGCCTTGTTGATGTCCTCCAGCGCGCCGTCGATGGTGGGGATGGCCTTGCGCGGGTTGAGCTGCTTGGCCTGCGCGACCAGGCTGTCGTACTGCTCCTGCAGGTCGCTGAGCGACTCCTCCAGCGGCGCGCGGAGCTTGAACTTCCCGTCGGGGCCGATCTGGAACCAGCCCTCCACGGTGTCCTTCACCTGCTCCACGTCGATGGCGCGGATGGGCGCGGCCGCCGAGTCCACCTCCTGCTTGATGCTGTCCGGCAGCAGGTCCAACGGCAGCGCCTGGAAGACGTCGGCGGTGGTGCCGATGACGTCCACCGCGGTGTCGAAGTAGGGCGTCATCTGCGCCTGGGCCAGCGTGTTCGCCAGCCCGCGCACGTTGTCCGCCACCTTCCCGATCACCTGGTCCAGGTGCAGCTCGTCGATGAAGTCCGCCGCGTCCTCCAGGAGCCCCAGCGCGTCGGTCTCGAACTTGTTGATCGCCGTCTCGGCGGCGGTGAGGCCGGTCTGCACCGGCGGGATGACCTGGTTGAGCGCCTGGCTCACCCCGTTCACCAGGTTGCCGATGAAGTCCAGCACCGCGTTCACCGGCGCCAGCACCGACTGCACGGTGTGGACGATGGTGTCGAACGGGAGCGAAGCCACCGCCTGCCGCACCGTCTCCAGCGCGGAGCGGACGGCCGCCACCACGCTGGCCATGGCGTCCGCCGCCTGGTCCACCACGCCGACGACCTTGTCCAGGCCGCCGGTGATCTTCCCCACCACCGGCTCCAGGTCGAGACCGCTGATGGCGTCCGCGATGTCCTCGGCCTTGCCGTGGATCAGGGTGAGCAGCTGGTCCAGTTGGTTGGCCGGCGTGTCGGGCGGCTTGAGGTTCAGCACCGGGTCCAGCAGGTCCACCAGGCCCTGGATGGCGGACCGGATGGGCCCGGTGTCCACCGAGCTGAGCACGGAGGTGGCCTGCGTCACCTCGGCGCGCACCTTGGAGACGTCCAGGTGGACCAGGGTGGCCTCGCCGAAGCCCAGCGACCGGGAGAGCAGGTCGTCCACGTCCAGCAGCCGCCGGGATGCCGTCTGGATGGCCAGGCGGGCCGCGTCCACCTCGGCCGGCTTGGCGGTGTCGATGGTCCGGACGAAGTCCGCCAGCGAGGAGCCGCCCGACCCGAACGCGCTCTCCAGCGCCGAGGTCGCCGCGTTCACCTTCTCCGGCGACATCTGGTCCTTCATCACCGCGGTCAGCCGTTCGGCCTCCGCCAGCGAGGACTCCAGCGCCATCAGCGCGGCCAGGGCGCGGGCGCTGCCCAGCGCCGCCGGCACCAGGTCCACCACCTTGCCCGCTGGCCCGGCGAAGCTCAGTCCGGAGGCGCTGGTGAGGGTGCGGATCAGCCCCAGCAGTGCCTGCAGCTCCGGCGCGTCCTTCACCAGGGAGAGCAGGCGCTCCATGGTGCCCAGGAAGCCGCCCTCGCGCGGGCCGTTCAGCTCCGCCTGGAACCGGTCCGCCAGGGCCTTCAGCTGCGTCAGGAGATCTCCGCCGGTGACCTGCTCCACCACCGCCAGCGCGGACTCCACCGGGCGGATGAGGTCTCCGGCGCCGGGGATCTGCCCGATCAGCGG
>DATBSS010000603.1:0-6932 GCA_036559665.1 Myxococcaceae bacterium | reverse complement strand
CGCTCCTGTGCGGCGGCGCGTACGGCGTGATGGTGATGGTGATGGGGGGCGCGATGAGCGAATTCGCCCAGCGGAGTCGTGACCCGCTCCCGAAAGAATTCCTCTGGATGTTCGGCGGGCTGGGCCTGGTGATGTTCGTGGGCGCGGCGGTCTCGGCGCTGATGGTCGGTCTCGCGGGCTGGTGCCTCCGCACGCGGCAGGCGTGGGTGTATTGCCTGATCGTCGCCTCCTTCTCGCTGCTCTGGGCTCCCCTCGGCACGGTGCTGGGCGTCTTCTCGCTCATCGTCCTGTTGCGCCCGGAGGCGAAGGCGCTGTTCACCGGAACCGGACGGTGATGACCAGTTCGCTCGACCTGGCGCTCGCCGAGGCCGCCGACCGGTTCCGCCGCAAGCGCCCGAAGACCGCGGCCCTGCACGACCGCGCGCGGGCGGTCCTCCCCGGCGGCAACACCCGCAGCGTGCTGTACACCGCGCCGTTCCCGATCCGCGTCGAGCGGGGCGAGGGCGCCCGGCTGTTCGACATCGACGGCCATGCGTACCTCGATTTCGCCGGCGAATACTCGGCGGGCCTCTACGGCCACTCGCATCCGCGGATCCGCGCCGCCGTGGAGGAGGCGCTGCGCGTCGGCCTGAACCTGGGGGCGCACCACACCCGCGAGGTGGAGCTGGCCGAGGCGGTGACCCGGCGCTTCTCGCTGGACCTGGTGCGCTTCACCAACTCCGGCACCGAGGCCGGCATGATGGCGGTGGCCGCGGCGCGCGCCGTCACCGGCCGCTCCGGAATCCTGGTGATGCGGGGGGCGTACCACGGCGGCACGCTCTCGTTCGGCGCCGGGCCGGATCCGGTGAACGCGCCGTTCGACTGCGTAATGGCGGAGCTCAACGACGTGGAGGGGACACGCCGCCTCATCGCCGAACGCGCCGGCGACCTGGCCGCGGCGGTCGTCGAGCCAATGATGGGCGGCGCCGGGTGCCTCCCCGCCGAGCCCGCGTTCCTGCGGATGCTCCGGGAGGAGTGCTCGCACCGCGGCACCGTGCTGATCCACGACGAGGTGATGACCTCCCGCCTGCACCCCGGCGGGCTGTCGGCGCGCTTCGGCGTCGAGCCCGACCTCAAGATGCTGGGGAAGTACATCGGCGGCGGCGTGTCCTTCGGCGCCTTCGGCGGCCGGCGCGAGATCATGGAGCGCTTCGACCCCTCGCGCCCGGACGCGCTGCCGCACGCCGGTACCTTCAACAACAACACGGTGACCATGACCGCGGGCCTGGCTGGGCTGACGGAGGTGTTCACGCCCGCGGCGTGCGCCGCCCTCAACGAGCGCGGCGATCGGCTGCGCCAGGCGCTCACCGGCGCGTTCACCGAAGCCCGGGTGCCGATGCAGGTGACGGGCATCGGGTCGCTGATGACGCTCCACCCGCTGGAGCGGCCGCCGGCGATTCCCGCCGAACTGAAGAAGGCCGACCAGCGGCGGAGGCGGTTGCTCTTCCTGGACCTGCTGGACCAGGGGATCTTCATCGCCGAGCGGGGCATGATCGCCCTCTCGCTGGCGATCGCGGACGAGGACGTCGCGCAACTGGTGGGCGCGGTGCGCCGCTTCGCGGAGTCGAGGCGCGAGCTGCTCTAAAGGGCAGCAGTTCCGGTCCGGTCCGACAGGTGGGGTGGACTACTACCCCGGTTCTGGTTTATCAGTTTATTCGCCCCTTGCCGGAGTTTTACATGCTTGCCATCTCTTGTCCGCGGTCTGCGGCCGTTCTGGCTGTAGTTGTGGCGCTTGCCTGTACTGGCACCACCACCACTGATCCCGCTCACTCACCGGAGCTGGCCAGCCAATCCTCCGGTCTGGGCGGGCCGGACCTCTGGGTGCAGTCCGTGATCGCTCCGCCATCCGTGCTGCAGAACAGCACCGTCGCGGTCACAGTGAAGGTGTGCAACCAGGGCGATTCGGGCGGCCAGGCGGCGGTGGCGCTCTACCGGTCCACGGACGCGACGATCACGCTCGCTGACACGTTCATCGGCTCCACGTCCACCACCGGCTTCCTCTTGCCGGGCGCCTGCAACCTGGTGGCGGTGTCGGGGCCCATCCCTGGCCCGCAGGGGACGTTCTACCTGGGCGGGTACGCCGATCCCTACAACGCGCTCGTGGAGGCCAACGAATCCAACAACGCCGCCGCCCCCCCGAACGCCACCGTGGTGGGGAGCAAGCCGGACTTCATCATCACCTCGGTGAGCGGGCCGAACAGCGCGACGCAGAGCTCGTCCTTCTCCGTCACCACGATGCTGTGCAACCAGGGCACGCAGTCGGGCTCCGCGCCGGTCGGGATCTACCTGTCGGCGGACAACACCATCACCACCTCCGACTTCCAGGTGGGGCAGTTCTCCGCGCCGTCGCTGGCGCCGGGCGCGTGCACGCCGCTCACTGGGAACGTCACCGCCTCGGTGAGCGCTGGCGCGTATTGGCTGGGCGCCATCGCGGACCGCTCCAACGCCGTCAGCGAGTTGATCGAGACCAACAACGCCCTCGCGGGCAACCAGATGGGCGTGGGGAGCAAGCCAGACCTCGTCGTCACCGCCGTGAGCGGGCCGGCGATCGCGGTGCCGGGGGCCAGCCTCCAGATGACGGCGACGCTGTGCAATCAGGGGACGCAGCCGGGCACTGCGCCGGTCACGCTGTACTTCTCGACGGACGGCACCATCACCACCGCCGACATCCAGGTGGGGCTCCTGTCCGCACCGCCGTCGCTCGCGCCGGGCGCGTGCGCGACGCTCACCGGGACGGCCACCGCTTCGGGGGCCAGCGGCGTGTACTGGCTAGGCGCCATCGCGGACCGCGCCGGCACCGTCTCCGAGCTGATCGAGACCAACAACGCGAAGGCGGGAAACCGGATCGGCACGGGCAACGCGCCGGACTTCTCCGTCACCTCGGTGAGCACCGCGCCGGGCGTGTCGCCGGGCGCGCCGGTGACGGTGGCGGCAACCGTGTGCAATCAGGGCACCGCGCCCGGCAACGCGGCCGTCGGCATCCTCTTCTCCTGGGACGACACCATCACCCCGTCCGACTGGTTCGCCGGCGTGCTGCCCGCGATGCCGTTCCTGCTGCCGGGGGCGTGCGACGTGGTGAGCGGGACCCTGAGCGGACCGACCATCCAGACCGCGTACAACGTCGGGGCGATCGCCGATTTCTACAACGCCACCGCCGAGCTGTTCGAGGACAACAACGCCAAGGCCGGCAACCGCGTGGGGGTGGGGAATGCCCCGGACCTGGTGGTCTCCTCGGTGAGCTCCGCCCCGAGCGCGTTGCCCGGCAGCCAGGTGACGGTGACGGCGACCGTGTGCAACCAGGGCACCATGGGCGCGTCCGGGAAGGCGACCCTCTACTTCTCGTCGGACGCGACCATCACCACCGGAGACCTGCTGGGCGGCGACTTCAATCCCTCGCCGTTCCTTCTCCCGGGAGACTGTGACACCGGGTCGCTGACCCTCCCGGCGCCGCCTCCCGGCGTCTACACGGTGGGCGCCATCGTGGACCGGTTCGCCCTGACGGCGGAGCTGTTGGAGGACAACAACGCGACGGCCGGGAACCAGCTCGCGGTCGGGAACAAGCCGGACTTCATCGTCTCCTCGGTGAGCGCCCCCACCAGCGCGCTACCCGGCGGCCCTTTGCAGGTGACCGCGACGGTGTGCAACCAGGGCACGCTGGGCACGAGCGTGACGGTGATGGAGGTCTTCTTCTCCACGGACGCCACCATCACCGCCTCGGATCTCCTGGGCGGCTCGTTCCCGCCCGCGCCGTTCCTGGACGCGGGGGCGTGCGCGACGCTGTCGGCGAACGTGCCGGCGCCGCCGTCCGGGACGTACTACGCCGGGGCCATCGCCGATCGGCCAGGAATCGTCCCCGAGCTGATCGAAACCAACAACGCCACGGCGGGGAACCGGCTGGCGGTGGGGAACGGGGCGGACTTCGTCATCTCATCGCTGAGCGCGGGCGTGGCGGCCTTTCCGGGCGGCTCGGTGCAGGTGGCGGTGACGGTGTGCAACCAGGGCACGCTGGGCGCGAGCGCGCCGGTGGACCTCTACTTCTCCACGGACGCGTTCATCAGCAACAACGACTTCTACAGCACCGGGATGGGGGCGCCGTACCTGGGGCCGGGGGCGTGCGCGTCGATGACCGCGAACGCCTGGGCCCCCAGCGCGGCGGGCACGTACTTCATCGGGGCGATCGCCGACCAGTTCAACGGCGCCCCGGAGCTCTTCGAGGACAACAACACCCGGGCCGGGAACCGGGTGGGCGTGGGCAACTCACCGGACTTCTCCGTGCAGGCGGTGAGCGCGGCGCCCAGCGCGATGCCGGGCTCGCCGGTGACGGTGACCGCGACCCTCTGCAACCAGGGGACGATCCCCGGGAGCGCGCCGGCGGCCGTCTACTTCTCCACCGACGCCACCATCACCATCGGGGACCTCTTCGGCGGCTTCCTCCCGCCGCTCCCCTTCCTCATGCCGGGCGCCTGCGACGTGGTGACCGGGACCGTCCCGGCGCCAACCGTGGGCACGTACCGGGTCGGCGTCATTGTGGACCCGTATGTCTCCATGCTGGAGCTGTTCGAGGACAACAACGCCCTGGCGGGGAACCGGGTGGCGGTGGGGAACGGGCCGGACTTCATCATCTCCGCGGTGAGCACGGCCGCGAGCGCGCTGCCCGGCGCCATGGCGCAGGTGACGGCCACCGTGTGCAACCAGGGCACCATGGGGGCCAACGCTCCCGTGGTGGAGCTCTACTTCTCCACGGACGCCACCATCACCGGCACGGACTTCTTCGCCGGCATCCTCGCCAACGCGCCGTTCCTGGAGCCGGGCGCGTGCGCGACGCAGACGCAGGGCTCGCCGCTGCCCGGTTCGGCGGGGACCTGGTACGCCGGGGCGATCGCCGACCGGCCCAATTCCATTCCCGAGCTGCTGGAGGACAACAACGCCCTCGCCGGGAGCCGGATCGCCGTGGGGAACGGACCTGACTTCGTCGTCTCGTCGGTGACCTCCGCCGGGGGCGTCTTCCCGAACGGCTCGATGCAGGTGACGGCGACGGTGTGCAACCAGGGCACGCAGGGGGCGAGCGTCCCGTTCGTCGAGGTCTTCTTCTCCACGGACGCCACCATCACCGGCGAGGACTCCTTCGGCGGCACGCTCCCGCCGTCGCCGTACCTCAACCCGGGCGACTGCGCGCCGCTGTCGGGCAACGTGATGGCGCCGCCGATCCCCGGCGCGTACTACGCCGGCGCCATCGTCGACCGCTTCCAGTGGGTGTCCGAGCTGCTGGAGGACAACAATGCGAAGGCGGGCAACCGGGTGGGCGTGGGCAACCTGCCGGACTTCGTCGTCTCCTCGGTGAGCACCGCGGTGACCGCGTACCCCGGCGGGATGCTGGAGGTGACGGCGACGGTCTGCAACCAGGGCACGCAGAGCGGGGGCGCGCCGCTGGACATCTATTTCTCCACCGACACGTTCGTGAGCATGAATGACTACTACGCGTCGTCGCTGCCGATGCCGTGGCTCGAGGCGGGCGCGTGCGCGACGGTGACCGGGAACACCTGGGCGCCGTCGCAGGATGGGACGTATTACATCGGGGCGATCGCCGACCAGTACGGCGGCATGCCGGAGCTGTTCGAGGACAACAACACCCGAGCTGGGAACCGGGTGGGCGTGGGCAACGCGCCGGACTTCTATGTGAAGGCGGTGAGTGCGCCGGCCAGCGCGCTGCCGGGATCGCCGGTGACGGTGACCGCCACCATCTGCAACCAGGGCACGCTCCCGGGGAGCGCGCCGGTGGGCGTCTACTTCTCCACGGATGCCGCCATCACCACGGTGGACTTCCTGGGCGGCTTCCTCCCGCCGATCCCGTTCCTGCTCCCGGGCTCCTGCGAGGTGGTGAGCGGGACCTTCCCGGCGCCCCCGGCGGGCACGTACTGGGCCGGCGTGATCGCGGACCCCTACGGCTCCACGCAGGAGCTGTTCGAGGACAACAACGCCCTCGCCGGGAACCGGGTGGGCGTGGGCAGCGGACCGGACTTCGTCATCTCGTCGGTGAGCACGGCGCCCAGCGCACTGCCCGGCGCCCAGGTGACGATCAACGCCACGGTCTGCAACCAGGGCACGGTGGGTGGGAGCACGCCGGTGGATCTCTACTTCTCCACGGACGCCACCATCACCACCATGGACCAGCCCGCCTGGAGCTTCCCGCCGGACGCGTACCTCAAGCCCGGGGAGTGCACGACGAAGACGGCCTCGGTGGGTGCGCCGCCGGGCGGGACCTGGTGGGTGGGCGCCATCGCCGACGCGTGGAATTCCAATCCGGAGCTGTTCGATGACAACAACGCGAAGGCCGGCAACCGGTTGGTGGTCGGCAACGGGCCGGACTTCGTCGTCGCGTCGATGCACGCCACTCCGAGCGCCATCCCCGGCGGGATGACGTCGGTGACGGCGACAGTGTGCAACCAGGGCACGCAGGGCGCGAGCGTGCCGATGGTGGAGGTCTTCTTCTCCACGGACACCGCCATCACCGACAAGGACTTCCTGGGCGGCCCGCTTCCGCCTGGTCCGGCGCCGTACCTGGAGGCGGGGGCGTGCGCGGAGCTGACGGGCAGCGCGATGGTGCCGTACACCCCGGGTGCGTACTTCGCGGGCGCCATCATCGACCGCTTCCAGTGGGTGTCCGAGCTGCTGGAGGACAACAACACCACGGCGGGCGGCCGGATCGGCGTGGGCAACCTGCCGGACTACATCATCTCCTCGGTCAGCACGGGGGTGACCGTGCTCCCCGGCGGGATGCTGGAGGTGACGGTGACGGCGTGCAACCAGGGCACGACGGGCGGGAGCGTGCCATTGGACGTCTACTTCTCCACCGACAGCTCCATCAGCACCAATGATTACCACGCGTCGTCGCT
>DATBSS010000602.1:0-5651 GCA_036559665.1 Myxococcaceae bacterium | reverse complement strand
ATGCGCATGTAGTTCTTGGAGAGGAGGGTCCCGTTCGGCAGGCCGCCCTTGGGGGTGAGGAAGTCCGCCTCCTTGGTGAAGTCGGCGATCCGGCTGTCGAAGGGCGCCGCCTTCTGGTCCGGCATCCACTGGGTGGTCGCGCTCGTCCCCGCGCTCTTCACCTTCGTCAGGTACGAATTGAGCTCTCCAGAGTTGAGCGACCCGTCGTGGTTGCCATCCGCCGCCTGGGCCATGTTCCGCTGCCAGCCCTCGGTGAAGTCCGCCACCTGCTTGGGGCCGGCCGCCACCTGCGCGCGCTCCTGCTGCATCACGCCGCTGGAGAGGAACTGCAGGTCGTCCGGCGCCGCCAGGTACTCGTCCAGCTCCTTGACGGTGACCTTCCCGTCGGGGCTCCCGGTCTTGCGGTCCGCGGCCTGGAGCAGCTTGTCCTGCCAGCTCCCCGCCGACCACCCGTAGCGCGACTCCACGTCGGAGATCGCCACCGGCTCCACCGCCGGCTTGGGCGGCTCCTTCGGCGCCCCGGTCGCCTCCAGGCTCCAGGCGTTCAGGGTCCCCTCGTCGCGCGCCGCCTTGTCCTCCACCGTCAGCGTCCAGTCGCCCTTGGTGCTCTCGCCCTTGAAGGTCTCCGAGAGGTCGAAGGCGCCCTTGAGGTCGTCCTGGCTACCGCCCTTCCGGTCGGAGAGCGTGGCGGTCTTGCCGGACGGCGAGGTGAGCTTCACCACCAGATCGCCGCGCCAGGTGTGCGAGACGTCCAGGTTCGCCTTCAGGCTGGAGAGGTCGACGTCCTCGTCGAAGTGAATCGTGGAAGAGGTGGTCTGGTTGTCCTTCACCGGCGCGGCGGGCGCGGCGCTCTTGGAGACGGTCTGCTCGGCGGCGGCGTCCTGCGGGACGGCCTCGAAGCCCAGCGGGCGCTGCGGGATCGGCGCTTGCGGCTGACGCGTCGGGACACCATCGTTTGGTGGCGGCCGGTCGGCGCGGGCCTGGAAACGGTCCGCGGTGGCGGAGGCGGGCTCGGAGGCCGGAGCGCTCTGGGTGGCGGGCGCGGGCGCGGAGGCATCCCCGGACGGGCGGGCCGGAGCGCGCGGGGCGGCGGTGCTGGGCGAGTCGAGGCGACGCACGGGAGCTCCTGGGGGAGGGGCGCGAATTCAGGGTGTTATCGGGACGCCCGCCCCACCGGTTGCAGGCCTCTCGTCTCAGGGCATTAGCGCGGGACGCCTCGCCATCCAGGGGGTCGACCCGGTCCGAATGTAAATTGATTTGGCCACCCAGCGGAGGGGTGCGGCAGCAATGGAGTGGCGGATGAGATGGGGGGTCCTGCCGGCCGTGATGGCCTCGGTCGCGCTGTGCTCGGCGTGTCCGGCGCCCTGGCCGTCGCTGGTGGTGGAGCCGAGGTCCGCGCGCCGGGCGGCGCCGCCCGCCACCCTCTTCAAGGGCGTGATGGTGTTCGACGCGCGCGAGGGGATGCTGACCGGCCCCTCGGACGTGCGGGTGAGCGCGGGGCAGATCCGGGAGATCTCGCCGGAGATCCCGCCGCTGCCCGGCGAGGACGTGGTGCCCGGCGAGGGGCGCACGCTGCTGCCGGGCTTCATCGACGCGCACGTGCACCTGGGGCTTTCGCAGGGCGAGGCCCCCTGGGCGCCGGCGGTGGCGGATCCGCGCGCGCAGGCTGGCGCTCCGGCACATCCCGGTGGTGACCACGCTACGGGTGTTCGACGTGATCGGCCGCATGTTCGAGGGGCCGCTCCCGCTCACCCCTTCGAGCGCCGGCTGATGCGCCCGGGGGCGGAGAAGGGCTTCGAGCAGAAGGGCGACCTGGGCCGCTACCCGCGCGCCCCGAAGGACCTCGTGGAGAAGATGCACCAGCGCGGCGAGCTGGCCGGCCGCAACGTGAAGTCGCTGGTGGACGGCGGGGCGGTGGTGCTGGTGGGGACCGACTCCGGGTTGCCCGGCCTCTTCCACGGCGCCGCGCTCCACGAGGAGCTTTCCGCGCTGGTGGCGCTGGGGGTCTCACCGGCGGCGGCGATCCGGATGGCCACCTACGTGCCGGGGCGGGTGCTGCTGCCCGACGGCTCGCTGGGCGCCATCGAGGTGGGCGCGTGGGCGGACCTGGTGCTGGTCGACGGTGATCCCACCAGGGATATTCAGGCCACCCGGAACATCGCCGGCGTCTGGCAGCGGGGCCGGAAGGTGCAGCGGCGGTGAACCTCCCCTGCCCGCCGGGATGCATTGGCCGCCTGTAGGGCTCAGTATTCTGACGGGTAGGAGCCTGGAATCCTCGAAGGAATCCGCGGGACCATCAGGCCTTCTGGCCGGCACGGCCATGGCAATGGATCATGCGCATGGGAGATCTTCTGATGACGAACGTGAAAGCAATCCTCGCCGTAGCCCTGGTCGCCGCCGTCACTGCTTGCTCGAACCAGGACCCTGACGTCCTCCACGACCCCAACATCCCCAGCGGTGCCCAGGAAGTGACCATGGCACCGGTGGGCGGGACGCAGGTGCAGGTCCCCAACGGCAACGCCGACTTCACCAACACCTACTTCTACAGCGGATTCAAGGAGCCGGCCCGCCTCGTCATCCGGGACCAGCAAGCCTGGGCCTCCGCGTGGGCGACCCTGATGAAGCCGAACCCGGGCGCGTCCGGCCCGCCGATCGTCGACTTCTCCAGCGAGATGGTGATCCTGGCGGCCATGGGCGAACGCAACAGGGGCGGCTTCGGGATCGACATGACCGAGGCGGCGCTGGCGTCGGACGCGCTCTACGTCTCCGTGCTGGAGACCTCGCCGGGGGTCTCCTGCGTCACGACCGACGCGATCACCTCCCCGGTGGCCCTGACTCGCGTCGCGCGCTACGACGGCGAGGTCAAGTTCAGCGAGAACGCCAGGACTACCGACTGCCGGTAGCGCCTTCGCCCGCGCGCTGGCCTCGCCCGCCGGCTACGCGGCGATGCCGATCCGGCGGAACGAGTCGCGGACGCCGTTGTCCACCGGCAGGTTCCGGTAGGCGTCGTGGTCGAGGTGGAAGCCGCTGCCGCGGCCGGTCAGGCGCTGCTGGATGCGCTCGCCGATCTGGTCGACCAGGCTCTCCTCGGTCTGGGAGTCGCCGTCATTCTTGGTGGCCGCGTGGCCCAGCTCGTGGGCCAGCGTGCGGATCAGGTCGGGGCTGTTCGGGTTCGCGATCTCGATGGCGTTCGCCCCGGGCTTGAACACGCCCTGCGTGCCCGCCCCGCCGCCCGGGTTCAGGCCCGGATTCACCGTGATGGACGTCAGACCCTGGGCCTTCGCCGCCTCGAGCAGCTTCGCGCCCTCCGGGTCCCGCGCGATCTGATCGATCGCGCCCTGGAGCCGCGGATCCACCTGCAGGCCCGCCGCCGCGCCCGTGCCGGGCACCGCGTTCTCCAGGCCCGCCGCCTGGCCCGCGTCCCCGCCGCCCTGCGCGCCGCCGGCCGGAGCACCGCCGCCGCCGCCCTGAGCACCGCCCGCGCCATCCGCGCCGCCGCCACCGCCGCCGCCGCCACCACCCGCGCCCTCCGCGCCGCCGCCGCCGCCACCACCACCGCCCTGCGGCGCACCGGCACCCTCGGGAGCGCCGCCGCCGCCACCGCCGGCCGGAGCGCCGCCACCCGCCGGGGCAGCGCCACCGGCCGGAGCGCCACCGCCACCGCCGCCGCTGAGCGCGTTGCTCAGGCCGGCCAAGTCGCCGCTGATGTCCTCACCGCGGCGCATCTTCTCGAGGATCTTCGCCAGGTACTTGGCCAGCTCCGGGTCGGTGGCCTGGAGCTGCTTGATCAGGTCCTCCAGCTTCTTCTCCTGCTGGTCCTTCGGCAGGTTCTGGAGGTCCTTGAGCTGCTGGTCCAAGGCCTTCTTCTGGTCCTCGGAGAGGTTCTTGGTGGCCTCTTCCGGAGTCGCCGGGGCCGCCGCGTTCGGATCCTTCGGAGCGTTCGGGTCCTGCGCGCCCGCCGGAGCCTGGGCGCCACCCGCGGGGTTCTGCGCGCCGGCCGGAGCCTGGGCGCCACCCGCCGGGGCCGCCGGAGCCGCCGCGGCGAGCTGCGGCGCGCGGGCCGGAGCCGCACCGCCGGTCAGGTTCGGACCGCGAGCCGCGCGAGGCGCCGCGTCAAAGCCATCCGCCGCGCCGCCGCGGCCGCTGTACGCCGCCAGCGCGGGGTTCTTCGAAGGGTTGAGGTTCGGGACGCCAGCACCGGTCCCCTGCCCCACGGGACGGGCAGCGCCCGTGCCGCCGAAGGTGGAGGGTCCGACGCCGCCCAAGAAACCCGAAAGCCCGCCGATCCGATTCGCCATTGAGAAGTGCCCCAGGAGGTGTGTGAACAGGGCTCCAGCTCCCCGTTCCACCCACGCCCATTATCGGGACCTTCAAGCAACTCTTTTCGGGCGATCTTGCAAAAGCATTTTCAGCATTTGCACTGAAATTGAATTTACGTTTGGTCGATGATTTTACGTTCCGATTTTCAGGCGGCCGGGGACTCCAGGAGCACCAGCAGGTCGCCGGCCTGGACCGAGCCGCGGAGGGACGGGACGACCTCCTTGATCACCCCACCGCGGGGGGCGCGGACCACGGTCTCCATCTTCATGGCCTCCAGCGTGAGCAGCGGGGTCCCGGTCTCCACGCGGTCGCCCGGCTTGCGGTGCAGCGCGATCACCGTCCCCGGCATGGAGGCGCCGACGTGCGACAGGTTGCCCGGTTCGGCCCGGCGGCGCGACACCTGGCTGGACGCGCGCGCGCGGTCGCGCACCACCACCTGCCGCGCGTGCCCGTTGAGCGTGAAGTACACCGTCCGCATCCCGTCCGCGTCCGGCTCGCCCACCGCCTCCAGCGAGACGACGAGCGTCTTGCCGCGCTCCATCTCGACCGAGATCTCCTGCCCCACCACCAGCCCGTAGAAGTAGGTCGGCGAGTCCAGGATGGAGACGTCCTCGTAGCGCCCGAACGCCTCCCAGAACTCCTCCATCACCCGCGGGTACAGCGCCTGGCTCACCGCCTCGTCGCGGCCGACCCTGCGGTTGAACCGCGCGGAGAGATCGCGCGCCGCTGTCTCGAGATCGAGCGGCGGCATCGACGCCGAGGGCCGGCCCGTCACCACCGGCAGGCCCTTGAGCACCGCCTTCTGGAGGTCCTCCGGGAAACCGAAGGGCGGGTGCCCCAGCTTGCCCTGGAAGTACTCCACCACACTGGAGGGGAAGTCGAGCCGCGGCGCGCGCTCCAGCAGCAGCGCCATGGTGGCCGCGGCCGCCTCCTCCAGCGAGCCGCGCCTCACCGCCAGGTCGTTCTTCAACAGGAAGATGGCGAAGTCGCCCACCATCTTGGAGGAGGGCGTCACCTTGGGGATGTCGCCCACCAGGAGGTTCACCAGCGCGAAGCAGTCCTTCACGTCGTTCCAGCGGTGGAGCAGCCCCATCTCGGCCACCTGCGGCCGGAGGTTGGAGTACTGGCCGCCCGGGATCTCGTGGTAGTAGACCTCGCTGGTGGAGCTCTTCAGGCCGCTCTCGAACGGGCTGTAGATCTCCCGCACGTCCTCCCAGTAGTTGGCCAGCGGCTGCAGCGCCTTGTTGGTGAGGCCCGCCTCGCGCGGGTGCCCGCGCAGCGCCGACACCAGCGCGTTGATCGACGGCTGGCTGGTGAGGCCGGCCATGGAG
>DATBSS010000601.1:0-3116 GCA_036559665.1 Myxococcaceae bacterium | reverse complement strand
ATGCCGGATGCCACCTCGCCCTCGGGTCCACCTACGCGCGGCTGCGGCTACCCGAGAAAGGCGCCGGGCACTACCGCGAGTTCCTCCGGCTGGCGCCCGACCACGAGCGTGCCTACGAGGTGCGGAAGCTCCTCGTGGACTACGACAGCCAGCGCTCCGCGCGCTGACGACACGAAGGCCGCCCGGAGTCGAAATCAGAGCGGCTCACGAGGAAGAGACCTTCATCGATCGGGATGCCGCCAACCAGGCGCGCACCTTCGCGGGTGGGAAGCCCCAGGTGCGGCCAACCTTGACCGCTGGGACCTGCCCTCTGCGCGCCAACCGCTTCACGGTCAGCTCCGAGAGACCGAGCAGATCTGCGACGTGCCGAGCCGTCCAGTTCTTCCCATTGGCTTCACACTCAGCGCGCTGCCGCGCGAGGTATCCCTGCTCCTCCGGCCTCTCCTTCGCCATGGCCATGTCCCCCGAATTCCACTCCCGAAAAACGAAGGCCCTGACCCCCGGACCTAAAGCTCCGAGAAGTCAGGGCCCTCTACTGGTCGGGGCGACTGGATTTGAACCAGCGACCACCTGCACCCCAAGCAGGTGCGCTACCAGGCTGCGCTACGCCCCGAAAAGCTCAGACTGCAACGGCCAGGGTGGCGGCGGTTATGCCCGCTTCCACTGGACGGCGCAAGGCGGCGGTCAATCCTCCGCGTCGTCGCCATCCTCGTCATCCTCGAGATCGTCATTGTCCCCGTCATCGGCGCCCTCCGACCCCTGGGACCCTTCCAGCTCGTCGCGGTCGACGCCCTCGCCGTTGCCGAAGCCCGCGTTGAGCGCCGTCTTGAGCACCTGGCTGGGCCGGAAGGTCAGCACCCGCCGCGCGGAGATCTCGATCTCCTTGCCCGTCTGCGGATTGCGCCCCACCCGCGCCTTCTTCTGCCGGACCTGGAAGTTGCCGAAGCCGGAGATCTTGATCTTGTCTCCCCGCTCCAGCGTCTCCTTCACCGTGTCGAACACCAGCTCGACGATCTCGGCCGACTCCTTCTTCGAAAAGCCGACCTTCTCGTAGACACCCTCAATGATGTCCGCTTTCGTCATGCCGACTCCAAGGGGAAACCTGCCGAACGCACGCCGCTCCGGCAATGTGCCAGGTTGCGCAAACCGTTGTCAACTATCGAGATTCACTGGGGGATTTGGCCACCCCACCCTACGTCCCTACGTCCGCAGGCTCCCCTTCAGCCGCCGATCCAGCTCCTGGACGATCCGGCCGTGCGCCTCGTTCACCTCCGCGTCGGTGAGGGTGCGGTCCGCCGCCCGGTACCGCAGCGCGTACGCCACGTTCTTCTTCCCCTCCGGGATCGGCTTGCCGGCGTACACGTCGAACACCGTCGCCTCCTCCAGCAGCGCCCCGCCAACCTCCCGGATCACCGCCCGCAGCGCCTCCTGCGGCATCCCGGCGTCCACCACCACCGCCAGGTCCCGCAGCACCGCCGGGTACTTCCCGATCTCCTCGAACGCCGGCTCCAGCCGCGACCGCTCCACCAGCGCGTCCGCGTCCAGCTCGAACAGGTACATCGCCTGCGGCACCCCGAAGGCCTTCGCCGCCTTGGGATGCAGCTCGCCCAGCGTCCCCACCTCCACCCCGTCCAGCATCACCGCCGCCGACGCGCGCGGGTGGTACGGCACGCCCTCCCGCGGCTCGAACCTCGCCCCGCGGATCCCCAGCCCTGCCAGCACCGCCTCCACCGCCCCTTTCGCGTCGTAGAAGTCCACCGACCCGGCGACCGCGTCCTTCGGCCCCGTCCACGTCCGGCCCTCCCGCAGCCCCCACGCCACGCCCGCGACGTGGAGCGGTTCCTTCGCCACCGGCCGCCGCCGCCTCCCGCCCTCCGGGTCCGCCCGGTACACCCGCCCCATCTCGTACAGCCGCAGCCCGTCCGGCTGGTGCCGCAGGTTCCGCGCCACGTTCTGCAGCAGTCCCGCGTAGAGCGACTCCCGCATCACCGACTGCTCCAGGGACAGCGGGTTGGAGATGGCGATCCACGCCTCCGCCCGCTCCTGCCCCAGCTGCGCCAGCGGTCCCGGCGCCACCCATGGCTGCTCCTTAGGCGCGATGAACGAATAGTTCAGCACCTCGTCGAACCCGTGCCCGCCCAACGCCTCGCGCACCCGTGCGTGCGCCGCCACCTCGCGAGGCTCCGGCAGCAACCGCGCCAACCCGCGCGGCAGCTGCACCGGGATCTCCTCGTACCCGGTGATCCGCCCCACCTCCTCGACCAGGTCCTCCTCCCGCTCCACGTCCACGCGCCCCGCCGGCACCTCGTACTCCACCACCCCGGCCTCCGGCTCCGCGACCACCTTGAACCCCAGCGCCTCCAGGATCCGCCGGCTCTCCGCGCGCGGGACCTCCACTCCCAGCAGCCCCTTCACCTTCGCGTCGCGCAGCCGCACGCGCCGCAGCTGCACCGGCACCGGCACCGGGTACACGTCGACTCGCCCGGGGAGCACCGTCCCCTTCCCCAGCTCCGCCAGCAGTGCCGCCGCCCGGTCGATCACCCACGGCACGCCGCCGGCGTCGACGCCTCGCTCGAACCGATGCGACGCCTCGGTGTGGAGCGCGTGCCGCTTGGCGGATCGCCGCACGGTGCTCGGGAGGAAGTTCGCCACCTCCAGCAGCACCCGCTTCGTCGACGCGCTGACCTCCGACTCCGCCCCGCCCATCACCCCGCCAATCCCGGTCGCCTTCTCCTTGTCCGCGATCACCAGGTCATCGGGGTCCAGCGCCCGCGGCTTGCCGTCCAGCGACGTCAGCTTCTCCCCCGCCTGCGCCAGCCGCACCACGATCTCCGCCCCGGCCACCTTGTCCAGGTCGAACGCGTGCAGCGGCTGCCCGCTCTCCAGCATCACGTAGTTGGTGACATCCACCACGTTGTTGATGGAGCGGACGCCGCACGCCTCCAGCCGCTGCCTCATCCAGGCCGGCGACGGCCCGACCGTGATCCCCTCCACCACCCGCCCGGCGTAGCGCGGGCAACGCGCGGGGTCCTCGATCCGGATCTTCACCACCTCGGACGCCGCCCGGCCCGCCTCCTTCAGCCCCGGGTCCGGCCGCTTCAAAGGCGAGCGCGCCA
>DATBSS010000600.1:0-3331 GCA_036559665.1 Myxococcaceae bacterium | reverse complement strand
CGCCAAGGTGGTGCAGGACCCGGTCGGCTACTCGCTGATGGACCTCGGCTCCACCAACGGGACGTTCCTCAACGGGTTGCGGGTGTCGGTGGCGGACCTCAAGGACGGCGACAAGATCCAGATGGGCTCCAACACGGTGCTCAAGTTCTCGCTCACCGACGAGCTGGAGGAGCAGTTCCAGAAGAGCATCTACGAGCAGGCCACGCGGGACGGGCTGACGCGCGTCTACAACAAGAAGTACTTCCTGGACACGATGCGCAAGGAGTTCGCGTACTGCCTGCGCCACCGCGTCCCGCTCTCGCTGCTGATGCTGGACGTGGACCACTTCAAGAAGATCAACGACACCTTCGGGCACCAGACGGGGGACCAGGTGCTGTCGAAGGTGGCCCAGAAGCTCTCGGACACCATCCGGACGGAAGATCTCCTGGCGCGCTACGGCGGCGAGGAGTTCGCGCTGATGCTGCGCGAGGCCACCGACGACCAGGCGCTCGCCTGCGCCGAGCGCGTTCGCAAGGCGGTGGAGGGGCTGGAGCTCATCGCCGGCGGCGCGGCGGTCCGGGTAACCATCTCGGTGGGGGTGGCCACGCTGCTGGACTCGGACTTCTCGCAGCCGGAGGAGCTGATCGCCTGCGCCGACCGGTACCTCTACAGGGCCAAGCGGGGGGGCCGGAACCGGGTGGATGGGAAGAAGATCGGGGGGCCGCTGGGTTGAGAACCGCGCGCCGCGGTCCGGCGTAGACGCCTGGCTGGACGGCCGGCGTCCGGCACACGCATGAGGTTCTCGACCCGCTTGGCCAACTCCCTGCTCTCCCACCACGAGGTGGTCTCCGCGCGCATCCACGCCGGCCTGGACGGCGTCCGCATCGGCCACCTGAGCGACCTGCACGTGCGCGCTGGCCTGAAGCCGCGGCGGCTGCACCAGGCCGTCGAGCTGTTGAACGAGCTCCGGCCGGACCTGGTGGCGCTCACCGGCGACTACGTCTGCCGGTCGCCGCGGCCGCTGCCGGAGCTGACGGCGGCGCTGAGGAAGCTGGGCGCGCCGGCGTACGCGGTGCTGGGCAACCACGACCACTGGAGCGACGCGCCCGCGGTGCGGAGGGCGCTGGAGCGGGCGGGCGTGGAGGTCTTGCAGAACGAGCACCGCGTCGTCCGGGCGGGGAAGGCGGCCATCCACCTGGTGGGCGTGGACGATTCGGTGACCGGGCACGACGACCCGGAGCGCGCCTTCGACGGGGTCCCCCCGGGCGCCACGTGCGTGACGCTCTCCCACGACCCGAAGAGCGCGGACCACCTGCACGCGTTCAACCCGGCGCTCATCCTCTCCGGCCACACCCACGGCGGGCAGGTGTTCATCCGGAAGATCACCCCGTTCATCTCCCGGCGCGTGGGGTTGAAGTACCTGGCCGGCTTCTTCGAGGTGAACGGCGCGGTGCTCTACGTGAATCGCGGCCTGGGCGCCTCCGTGCCCATCCGCTTCCGAGCGCCGTGCGAGGTGAGCCACCTCACCCTGCGCAGCGCGGCGGCCTGAGCTACCCGGAGGTCTCCTCGCGCGCCGCGGCGCCCTGGCTCTCCACCTGGTTCCCGCCGGCCGCCATCGCCCGTTCGAGCGCGCCCTGCGCCTGCGCCACCAGGTCCTCGAAGGAGCGCTCCTGGCCGTGCGCGGGCGCCGCGGAGACACCGATGGAGATGGTGGGCCGGAGCACGCGGTCGCCGGAGGTGAGGCTGGCTTTCGCCACCCGCTCGCAGATGCGCTGGCTCACCACCACCGCGGCCGGGAGATCTGTGTGCGGCATCAGCACCAGCACCCGGTCCGGGCCGACCTGCACCGGGTAGTCCGTGTCGCGCAGGGAGCGCCGCACCGCCAACGCCAGTCCGCCGAAGAGCTGGTCGCGGAGATCCTCCCGCGTCCTCGCCTCCATCGGATCGAACGCGCACAGCGCCAGCGCCAACGGGAATCCGTGGCGCCGCGCCCGTTTCACCTCCACGAACAGCACTTCCTTGAAGTACTGGTACGCGTAGAAGGCCGTCCGCGGGTCAAGGGGGCCCTCGCCCGCTCCCGACCCCCGCCTCAGCGCCCGCAGCTGGACCAACTCCGGCAGCCGCACCCTGAGGTCCGCCGGCGACAGCGGCAGCGGGAGCGCCCCGTCCGCGTGCGCCGCCTTCTCCGGCCGCCGCTGCGCCTGGAGCACCAGCGCCTGGGGGTGCCGCTCGCGGATCCGCCGCGCCTCCGCCGCCTTGCGTGAGACCCCGGGCCCCAGCACCACCAGGCCCACGCGCGCGCCCTCGCCCGCGTCCGGAAGCGCCCGCGCGGACAGGCCCGCCTGCTTCAATCCGGAGATCAGCGCTCGGCGGATGACCGGATCCGGCTCCAGCACCCCCGCCGTCTTGACCGTCATGGGTCCCCCATGACCGCCGACTCTAGCCCCATCTCCAGGCCGGCTGGCCGAAGCTTGCGTTTTGCGTCCCTTTCAGGGATACGACGCCGCCCACACGCAGTGAGGAGGTGACGTCACAGATGGCGCAGATCCGCGTCAAGGACGGAGAGTCGATCGAGAGCGCGCTCAAGCGCTTCAAGAAGGCCACCGAGAAGGCCGGGATCCTCTCCGAGATCCGCAAGCGCGAGCACTACGAGAAGCCTTCGGTGAAGAAGAAGAAGAAGGCGCTCGCGGCCAAGAAGCGCGCGGTGAAGAAGCTGCGGAAGAACTTCTAGTTCCGGTTGGACGAGAGGAGCGCAAGCCCATGGCGACGCTGAAGGAGCGGATCGACTCGGAGCTGAAGGACGCCATGCGCTCCAAGAAGGAGCTGGAGACCTCCGTGCTGCGGATGCTCAAGAGCGCCGTCAAGTACAAGGAGGTCGAACCGGGGGCCAAGGCGCTGGACGACGCGGGGGTGCTGCAGGTCATCGCCACCATGGTCAAGCAGCGCCGCGACTCCGTGGACCAGTACAAGCAGGGCGGCCGCCCCGAGCTGGCGGAGAAGGAGGAGAAGGAGATCGCCATCCTCCAGACCTTCCTTCCCCAACAGTTCTCCAAGGAGGAGCTGGCCAAGGAGGTGGCCGCGGCCATCGCCGCCGCCGGCGCCAAGGGCCCCAAGGACATGGGCGCCGTGATGAAGGCCGTGATGCCCAAGGTCCAGGGCAAGGCCGAAGGCAAGGCCATCTCCGAAGAAGTGAAGGCCCAGCTGGCCAAGCTTTAGCTCGTAGCCGTCAGGGCGGTGAAGTAGATCAGGCAGGCCGTGGCGATCCCCGAGCACAAGGTGCAGGAGGTGCTGGAGCGGACGGACCTGCTCGCGCTCATCTCGCGCCACGTCACCCTGAAGAAGGTGGGCCGCA
>DATBSS010000599.1:0-8776 GCA_036559665.1 Myxococcaceae bacterium | reverse complement strand
GACGAATCTTCATGGTCTTTGGTTCTCCTCGTGGTTCCAGGGCGTTAGCACTCGATGAAGTGGAGTGCTAACCCCAAGGCGGGCGGATAATAACCACCGATCCCAGAGCGTCAAGGCGTCCGTTGGCACTCCAGTCCCCTGTCTGCTAACGCAATCCCGCGGAACTCCTGGGCCTACTTTGCGCGGGTGGGTAGACGTGAGTAACAATACCTACTCGGAGGTAGCAGCCAGATGAGCACTGGGCTGGTCACCGCGTCTTCCCTGAAGGAGTTCTTCAGGTCGCTCCTGACCGAGGTCCTCTCAGAACGCCGGGTGCAGGTGGCGGAAATCACCGAGTTCTACCTGGTGAACCTGCTCTCCGAGTTCACCTCCGCGGAGAAGCTGTTCACCATCGAGATCGACGGGCGCAAGGAGCACGAACCGCTGGCGGTGCTCTATCACCAGGCCCTGCAAGCGGATCGCGAAGGCCGGATCCGCGCCTTCCGCCGCCTGGGGGACCTCTCCCTCTACAAGGCGGGCTTCTTCGCCGACGCCCTGCGCGACGGTGTGGTGGGGCCGGACTATTACATCCAGATGGGCGGCAACGCGTACGGCCAGGTGGCGGATCTCTCGCCGCAGACCTCCTTCGCGGACGCCTTCCGGGAGCTGTGCCAGAAGTTCCGGGCGGTGGTCTCCGTGCTGGAGCAGATCGCGGCCCGCGGGCTGGCGGCCACCGGGCCCCTGGGCGCGCTCAAGGTCTACGAGAGTTGGGTCCGCACCGGGAACGACCGGCTGGAGCGGGTGCTGGTGGACGCCGGGCTGATCCCGGTGAAGGGGATCCCCAACTAGGGGGGTCGCCCATGCTCGCCCGGCTCCAAGACCACCTGGAAGCCATCTACGGGTACTCGTGCGGCGAGCGGGCGGAACGCTTCGTGGTAGGCGCGGACGCCGCCCGCCAACTCGGAGGTACCGGCCGCGCCCCGGAGGAGCTGCTGGTGGCGGAGGGCCCGCCCGGCTCGCTGGAGGTGGCGCTCTACCTGGACCCGGCGCTCCTGGCGTGGGCCATGAAGCACGGCGAGGCGCCGCCGTCGCAGGTGATGGAGGCCGACCTGGGCGCCTTCTGCCAGCTCACCGAGGGCGTCTCCCACTTCATGTACCTGGCGCGGGCGGCGGAGGAGGAGCGGCACGTCTCCCTGCTGGAGCTGGAGGCGCAGGCGGAGGTGGACAAGTTCGCCTCCTGCCTGATGCACCGCTGGGGCGAGGGCGTGCTGGAGTGGGCGCGCCTGTTGCTCCACCGGCTGTTCGAGGCCGTGAGCTACCGGGAGGGCCTCACCCCGGCGGAGCGCTGGCGCTACGAGGAGGCCAACCGGCTCTCCCGCAACTACTGCGAGCGGCTGCTCCCCCACGTGCGCGAGCGGCGGATGGACCGGCTCCTCACTTCACTGCGCCATATGTACCGCTTGGGGGCCGAGGCGAAGCTCCAACACCTGGCGGTGGCGGCGCGCTGACCTTCTCCAGCGCGGCCAGCCGGGCCAGCACCTGCTCGTAGAGGCGGTCCACCTTGTGGTGGAGCTGGGTGACCTCCAGGCCAGCGCGGATGTTCGCGTCGTACTCCACGTCAGACCGGATGCGGTCCTTGGAGGCCTGCCGGTTCTGGCTGATCAGCACGAAGCAGGAGAGGAAGATCGCCTCCAGCGAGACGATCATCGTCAGCAGCCCGAACGGGAACGGGTCGAACGGCCTCACCGTGGGCAGCAGGCCCAGGTTGGCGGACACCCAGACCATGAACCAGCCGGCGTGGAGCAGCAGGAAGATGATGCTGCCCGCGAACTCCGCCAGCGCGTCGGCCACCCGCTGGATGGGGGTGAGGTGCCCTTCCGCCTGCTCGTTGGGGGTCCCGCGCGACCGCGAGTCGAGCAGCCGGTCCGTCTCCCGCAGCCGCTTGCCCATCAGGACCAGCACGTCCATGGCGGCCATCGGGTTGAGCTTGAACAGCTTCTCGAGGTCCGCCCGGTCCACGCGCAGCAGCCGGGTGTCGCGGGTGGCCACCGCGCACGCGCTCCGCGCCTGGCCGTCCAGCAGCGACAGCTCCCCGAAGTAGCTGCCGGTGCCGGCGGTCTCCAGAATCGTCCGCTCGCCGACGGTGTCCTCGACGAAGATCTCCACCTCGCCCTCGGCGACGATGAAGAGGGCGCCGCCCGGGTCGCCCTTGGTGAAGACCCGCTGGGACGCCGGCACCTGGATGACGTCCAGGCTCTGGGCGATCACCTCCCGGTCCGCCGCCTCCAGGCCGGCGAAGAGGGGGACCTCGCTCAAAAGCGGCGCGCCCGAGCTCACGCCCGCGCCACCACCGCCTCGTCGGCGACGTCCAACGCCCGGTCGATGATGGCCAGGCCCTCCATCAGCTCCGCCTCGGTGATGCACAGGGGCGGGTTGGCGAAGACGTTGTTCCAGCGGACGAAGGTGTACAGGCCGTTCTCGCGGAGGAAGGCGGAGACCTTGTTCATGTGCCCCATCTGGTCGGGCTTGGCGTTGTAGGGGGCCAGCGGCTCGCGCGTCCGCCGGTCCTTCACCAGCTCCAAGATGGAGAACAGGCCGATGGAGCGGACGTCCCCCACGGACTGGTGCTTCTCCTTGAGCTTGGCAAGCTCCCGCGCCAGCACCTGCCCCATCTTCGCCGCGTTCTCGATCAGCTTGTCCTCCTCGTAGACGCGCAGGGTGGCCAGCGCGGCGGCGCAGGACATGGGGTGCGAGTTGTAGGTGAGGCCGCCGTAGAACACGTTCTTGTCGAAGTGGGCGGCGATCTTGTCGCGCAGGAGCACCGCGCCCAGCGGCAGGTACGAGGAGGTCAGCCCCTTCGCCACGGTCATCAGGTCCGGCACCACCTTCCAGTGGTCCGCGGCGAACCACTTCCCGGTCCGCCCGAAGCCGCACATCACCTCGTCCAGGATGAGCAGGATGCCGTGCCGGTCGCACAGCTCGCGAATGCCCTGGAGATAGCCGTCGGGCGGGACGATGATCCCGTTGGTCCCGGTGACCGTCTCCATCATGATCGCCGCGACGTTCTGCGGGCCCTCGTAGTCCACCACCTCCTCCACGTGGCGGAGGCACTGATTGGTGCAGGCCTGCTCCTTCGAGCAGAAGCTGCACCGGTAGCGGTACGGGTCGAGCACGCGGCAGACGCCGGGGATGCCCGGTTCGGCGGCGAAGCGGCGCGGGTCCCCGGTGAGGGTGGCCGCGCCGATGGTGCCGCCGTGGTAGCTGCGGTAGCGGACGACGATCTTGTTCCGCCCGGTCACCATGCGGGCGATCTTGATCGCGTTCTCGTTGGCTTCCGCCCCGCCCAGGGTGAAGAAGGCCTTGTTGAGGTCGCCGGGGGCCAGCTCCGCCAGCTTCTTCCCCAGGAGCGCCCGCGGCTCGGTGGCCATGTACGGGTTGGCGTAGAGCAGGGTGTCCGCCTGGGCCTTGATGGCGTCGATCACCCGCTGGTCGCCGTGGCCGATGTTGACGCTCATCAGCTGGCTGTTGAAGTCGATGTAGCGCTTGCCGCTGGCGTCCCAGAAGTAGACGCCCTTGGCCTTCACCATGGGGATCGGGTTGACCGCCGACTGGGCGGACCACTCGAAGATCGTGTGCTGTTTGCAGAGGCGGACGATCTCTTCCGCCGAGAGGGAAGTCGCTTCGGGCATGGCGCCCGAGCCTACTGCTACTTCTTCTCGCCGGTCTCGTACTTCCCGGACAGCGCCTCGCGCACGTCCCGGTCGAAACGCACCTTGCCGGTGGCGATCTCGCGCAGGGACAGCACGGGCGGCTTGTTCCTGGAGCCCTCGATGATCGGCCGGGCGCCGGCCATCAGCTGGCGGGCGCGCTTGGCGCCCAGGAGCACCAGCGCGAACCGGTTATCGACCTGGGGGAGACAATCTTCGACGGTAACGCGAGCCATGGGCGCGGCACCCTATGGGCGGGGGCGCCCGGAGTCAAGGAAGCTCAGGACCTCCGCCCGCTCGAAGCCGTAGACCGCGGGCGCCTTCTCGTAGAGCGAGCGGGCTTCCTCGGCGAGCGCCCGCTGCCTCGCCGGGTCCTGGTGCAGCGCCCGCAGCGCCCGCGCGCGGGTGAACCGGAACAGGGCCAGGTCCTGCGGCGCGGTGCCGTCCGACTTGAACGCCGGCTCGGCCTTGTCCAGGAGCACCATCGCCTGGTCCGGCCGCTGGAGGGTCACGTTGGCCTGCGCCATCCCCAAAAGGAGCAGCCCCTGGTCCGCGCGGCCGGCCTCGGTGCGGGTGAGGATCTCGTAGCCGCGGGTGTACTCGTCCAGGGCGCGCTTGGGCTCGTTGAGGTACAGCGAGGTGCTCCCCATGTTGTCCAGCACCCAGGCGGACATCGGGTGGTCCGGTCCCTCGGAGGCCTGGGTGACGGCGAGCGCGCGCTCCAGGACCTGGCGCGCCTCGGGGTACCGCTTGGCCAGGTTCAGCGTCCGGCCCAGGTTGTTGAGCGACTTGGCCACGTCCGGGGTGTTCTCACCCTGGGTCCGGCGGCGGATCTCCAGCGCCTCGCGCTGCACGCGCTCCGCCTCCGCGAGCTGGCTCAGCTCCACCAGCACGATGCCCAGGTTGTCCAGAGACGCCGTCACCCCCGGGTGGTCGGGCCCCTGCAGCCGGCGCATCAGCTCCAGCGCATGCTCGTGGTAGCTCTTGGCCTCCTGGTTCCGCCCCAGCTGCCCCAGGACCACCGCCACGTTGTTCTCCATCCTCCCCACCGCGAACGCGTCCGGTCCCAGCGCCGCCCGCATCAGGGTCAACGCGCGCTGGTAGTGCGCCAGGGAGTCGGCGTAGCGGCCCTCCGCGAAGTCGATCATCGCCTGCGCCCGCTCCACCTCCGCTTGGGGCTGGGTGGGGGAGGAGAGCCGCGGGAGCACCGCCTCCGCCAGCGCCGCCCATCGCCGCGCTTCCGCCGGGTGCGCCTCGCGGTAGCCCACCACCCCGGCCAGCAGCGCCCAGCTCCACACCAGCCGCACGTCGTCGTGTGCGGTGAGTGACGCCCGCGCCGCGCCCTCCAGCGCGTCGACGGCCACCTTGGCCTGGCCTCCGTCCGCCTCCACCCAGCCCTGGAGGTAGAGCGCCTCCGCCAGCAGGCCCGGGTGGCCCAGCGCGCGCGCCTCGACCACCGCCGCCGCGGACAGCTCCGAGGCCTCGGTCATCTTCCCGGCCGCCCGCCGCGCGTCCGCCTCCGAGAGGTGCTTGCGCAGCACCTGGGCGCGGGCGAGGGACTCCGGGTCGGTGGGGAGCGGCGCCACGCTCTGCAGGCGCGGCACGTCGCTGCACGCGGAGAGGTCCTCCAGCGAGCGCGCCGCCTTGGACGCGCTCTGGACCACCTCCCGGTCGGCCTGGGTGAACAGGCCCACCAGCGCGTCCAGCCGCGACCGGGCCTGGTCCAGGCAGGCGACCCGGAGCTGGCGCACCTCCACCGTCTGGTCGCGCCGGACGGTGGCGGCCTCGCAGGCGTCGTTCCACTGCAGGCCCCAGCGGGCGCGGTAGGCGTCCAGCGCCTCGGAGGCGGTGGTGAAGGCGGAGGCGGCGATGGGGTCCCCGGTGGCGGCGAAGGCCTGGCGGACGGCGTCGCGCCGGCGCTCGTCCCAGACCCCGTCCAGGCGCGAGTCGCCGCCCCGGCAGCGCGCGTCGCGGATCCGCAGCGCGGCGGTGGTCCCTGCCAGCGAGGCGGCCAGCACCGCGGCCACCACCACCACCCGGCCCAGCCGCCGCCGCGCCACCGCCGGGTCCCGCTCCAGCGCGCGGAGCAACGCATGCATGGACTCGAAGCGGCGCTCCGGGTCCACCGCCAGGCCCTTTCCCAGCAGGTCGTCCAGCCACGACGGCACCGGCGAGCGCGCGGTGCGGGGCGGCATCTGGAAGCGCTCGATCTGCGCCAGGAGCTCCGGGACGTGCTCGCCGGGGAAGGGGCGCTCGCCGTAGAGCCCCTCGTAGAGCGAGATGCAGAAGCTGAACTGGTCGCTCCGGCCGTCGATGGCGGAGGCGGTGAGCTGCTCCGGGGACATGTAGCGGGGCGTCCCCATCAGGTCGCCGTACCTGGTGAGCGGGGTGTCCAGCGGCTGGCTGGGGGCGGCCGGCGCGTCCGCCAGGGGCACCTGCTGGCCGGCCGGCGTGGCGGGCGTGCGGACCGGCCGGTCGTGCCCCCCCCCGGCGGCGCGGGCCAGGCCGAAGTCCAGCACCACCACCCGCCCGGACGGCGTGACCAGGATGTTGTCGGGCTTGACGTCGCGGTGGACCAGGCCGGCGTCGTGCGCCGCGGCCAGCCCGCGCCCGGCGTCCAGGAAGACGCTCACGATCTCCTGGACGGAGCGTTGCTTCTCGTGGAGCCAGGTCCGGGCGGTGACGCCGTCCACGTACTCCATGGCGATGAAGATCTCCCCGCCCTCGGTGCCCACGTCGTGCACCGCCACCACGTTGCGGTGGGAGAGGCGGGCCAGCGCCTGCGCTTCGCGCATCACGCGGGACTTGCCCTCGTCGCCCACCATCCCGGCCACCACGTCCGGGCGCAGCAGCTTGATCGCCACCCGCCGGTCCAGCTGCGGGTCGAAGGCGGCGTAGACCTCGCTCATCCCTCCGGAGCCCAGCCGATCCAGGATGACGTAGCGCCCGAGCGGCGTCCCCTTCTCGAGGACGCGCTTGGGCTCCCGGCCACGGGCCGCCGGCCGCGCGGGGATGGTCCGCGCCTGGTCGTCGACCTCTTCGGGGTCCACCCGCTCCATCGGTGGCCGCATCATCGTCTAAGCTTAAGTCCGGTTGTGAAGCCGGCGATCTACATCGCGTCCGCCATCCCGTTCTTCCTGCTGGCCATCGGCTTCGAGGCGTGGGTGGCGCACCGGCGCAGGGTCTCCGTCTACCGGTTCGCGGACGCCGTCTCCGACCTCTCCTGCGGCGTCGCCCAGCAGTGCGTGACGACCCTGGTGGGGGTGGCGTACGTGGCGGCCTACGCCTGGGTACAGGCCAGGGTCCGCCTGTTCCACTTCGCGCCCGGCAGCGGCTGGCCCTGGCTCTGGGCGTTCCTGGGCGTGGACTTCGGCTACTACTGGTGGCACCGCTGGAGCCACGAGGTGAACGTGCTCTGGGCGGCGCACGTGGTCCACCACTCCAGCGAGGACTACAACCTGGCGGTGGCGCTGCGGCAGTCGGTGGGGACCGGGACCACGTTCCTGCTGGTGGTGGGCCTGCCCATGGCGGCGCTGGGCATCCCGCCCGTGTGCTACGCCGCCGCCGGGTCCTTCAGCCTCCTCTACCAGTTCTGGATCCACACCCGGCTGATCGGGGCGCTGGGGCCGCTGGAGGACGTCATCAACACGCCCTCGCTCCACCGCGTCCACCACGGCACCAACGCGCGCTACCTGGACCGGAACTACGGCGGCACGCTGATCGTCTGGGACAGGCTGTTCGGCACCTACCAGCGCGAGGACGAATCGCCGGTCTACGGCATCACCCACCCCTTGCGGAGCTACAACCCCATCTGGTCCCAGGTGCACTACCTGGCGGAGCTGTTCGCCCTGGCGCGCGCGGCGCCGCGCCTTGCGGACAAGCTGCGGGTGTGGGTGGCCAGTCCGGCGTGGCGCCCGCGCGACCTGCCCCCCGGCCCGCCCGACACCCGGCCCAGGTACGACCCCCGGCCGCCCCGCGCCGTGGCCTGGTACGTGGGCGCGCAGTTCTCCACCGCGGCCGCCGCCACCTTCCTGCTGCTCCTGTTCCAGGACCAGCTGCCGCGCCCGCTCCTGGCGGGCTGCGTGGCGCTGGTGCTGATCTCGCTGCTGGCCTGGAGCGGCCTCACCGAGGGCAAGCGGTGGGGCTGGCCGCTGGAGCTGGGCCGGATGGCCCTGGTGCTCGCAGCGGCCGCCGCCGTGGTGGGGGGAGTGATCGCGGCCTGAGCGAGCGCCCCCTGGAACCGGTCAGAACAGCGAGGTGGGGTCCACCCCGGTCCGGATCAGCTGGATGCCGGTGGAGCCGGCTCCCGCCGAGCCCGGGTTGCTGCTGGTGATCGAGCCGCCGCTGCCGCCGCCGCCGCCCGAACCGCCGCCGGCGCCGCCGCCCTGCCGGCTGCTGGTGCCGCTGACGCTCCCCGCGGCGCCGACGGTGCCCGCGGTGCCGCCGCCCACGTTGATGGTGCCGGTGTTGTTGGCCGCGGGCGAGATCAGGTGGACGATGCCGCCGCCACCGCCGCCGCCGGCGCCGTTGGAGACGCCGCTGGCTCCGCCGTTGCCGCCGCGGGCGTTGATGGTGCCGGTGTTGGTCACGCTCGTCCGGGAAGCGAGGATGATCATCCCGCCGCCGCCGCCGCCGGTGCCGAGTCCGAGGGCATTTTCACCGTCCGCGGTGATGGTGCCGGTGTTGGAGAACGCGCCGCCGGCGATGATGGTGAGCGTGCCGCCGCCGAAGGTGCCGGTGCTGCTCTGGTCGCCGAGGGTGCCGGACAGGCAGCCGGCGCCGCCGCCGCCGCCGCCCGGACCGGGCCGGAGGAGGCCCGCCGCGATGTGCGCGGTGCCCACGCCCTCGCCGAAGCGGCCCCCGAGCAGGTTGGTCGTCCCGCCGGCGCCGCGCTCGCCGTACGCGGCCGGGCTCCGGGCGCTGCCGGCGCCCGCGTAGCGCTGGATGGTGTCGGCGCTGCCGCTGTTGATGATGTCGATGAAGCCGCCGGAGGCGTAGGTCTGCACGGAGATGGTGCCGTTGTTGGTGACCGCGCCGCTGACCCGGAGCACCATGCCGCTGGGCACGGTGAGCGTGATGCCGGAGGCGAT
>DATBSS010000598.1:0-14816 GCA_036559665.1 Myxococcaceae bacterium | reverse complement strand
GGCCGTCATTCTTCAATCGCTCGGCGAGCTCGCGGACCAGGGTCTGGTCCTTCGAGCTGTAACTCAGGAAGACGTCGTAGGTGAACGCATCAACCCCCCATGCTGTACGGGAAAATACCCGGCTGAAGAAATCAACGCGGGGAGGGTCAAACTTTACCTGGTGGCGCTTCGCGTCATGGCGATTGACCTGCCGGTCGGCGCTGCCACAGACTTTCCTCAAGTACCTCCCCGGCACCCTTCCAACAGGAGCGCGCATGTCCGCGGCCATCAACCGCTACCGGGCCGACCTTCGAGAGCTTCAGTTCGTCATCGCCGAACACTTCCGCTTCGGGGACATCGCCGGCCGCGGCCCGTTCAAGGACTGGGACGTGGAGTTGGCGAAGGCGGTCATCGCGGAGTGCTACCGCTTCGCCACCGAGGTGGCCGGCCCGCTCAACGCCGTGGCGGACCGCGAGGGGTGCCGGCTGGAGAACGGCCAGGTCCTCACCCCGAAGGGTTTCCCGGACGCCTGGAAGAAGCTCTACGAGCTGGGCATCAAGGGCGTCTCCATCAGCCCGGACCACGGCGGCCAGGGCTCGCCCCGCATGCTGCACGTGGTGCTGGAGGAGCTGATCTCCGGCTGCAACCCGTCGTTCAACATGTACCCCGGCCTGGCGCTGGGCGTGGCCGAGCTGCTCGCCGCCTGCGGCACCTCCGAACAGGTCCACCGCTACGTGGCGCCCATCGTCAACGGCACCTGGGGCGGCACCATGTGCCTCACCGAGCCCCACGCCGGCAGCGACGTCGGCGCCGCCAAGACCCAGGCGCGCAAGCAGCCCGACGGGACCTACCGGATCAAGGGCACCAAGATGTTCATCACCGGCGGGGACCACGACCTCACGGAGAACATCATCCACCTCGTGCTGGCCCGCGTGGAGAGCGCGCCGCCGGGGACCAAGGGGCTCTCCCTCTTCATCGTCCCCAAGCGGCGCCTCGACTCCGGCGGCGCTTCCGGCGAGCCCAACGACGTCTCCATCGCCTCCATCGAGCACAAGATGGGGATCAACGGCTCCGCCACCTGCGTGATGAATTTCGGCGACCAGGACGGGTGCGTGGGCGAGCTGGTGGGCGGCGCGGAGAACGCCGGCATGTCGCAGATGTTCAAGATGATGAACGGCGCGCGCATCGCCGTCGCCATCCAGGGTCTGGCCACCGCCTCCGCCGCCTACTTCTCCGCCCTGGAGTACGCCCGCGAGCGCAAGCAGGGCCCGCACTACACGCACTGGAAGGACCCCAAGGCCCCCAAGGTCGCCATCATCGAGCACCCCGACGTGCGCCGGATGCTGCTGGACATGAAGGCGCACGTGGAGGGCATCCGCGCGCTGATCATGAAGCTGGTCTCGCACGTGGACCGCGCCACCTTGCTGGCCGGCACCGACGACGAACAGGCCGCCTACCACCGCGGCCAGATGGAGCTGCTCACCCCGCTGGTGAAGGCCTTCGCCAGCGACGAGGGCTTCCGCATCTGCGCCACCGCCATCCAGGTCTTCGGTGGCGCCGGCTACCTCAAGGACAACCCGGTGGAGCAGGCCACCCGCGACGCGAAGATCTATTCCATCTACGAGGGCACCAACCACATCCAGGCCATGGACCTGGTGGGCCGCAAGCTGGGCCAGGCCGGGGGCGCCAACTTCCAGCGGTTCATGGGCGACATCGGCCAGTTCGTGGAGAAGCACCGCGCGCACCCGGTGCTGGGCAAGGCGGTGGAGGCGCTGGGCGCCGGGCAGGAGGCCACCGTCTCCGCGGCGATGGGGATGCTGGCGTGGTCCCAGTCCGACAAGACGCACCTGATCGCGCTCGGCGCCAACCGCTTCCTGCGGCTGATGTCCCAGCTCGCGGTGGGGTGGATGCTGCTGGACGCCGCCGCCATCGCCGCCGAGGCGCAGCAGAAGCTCTCCCCCTCCGACCCGGACCACGCCTTCTACGAGGGGAAGCAGGCCTCCGCCCTCTGGTTCGCGCGCAACGTCCTGCCCGAGGTGGAGGTGCAGGCCCGCATCATCGCCGCCGAGGACGATTCGCCCACCCGCCTCCAGGACGAGGCCTTCGGGCGGTTCTGAGCGATCGGGGCCTTCCGACTACTTCGCCGGCCCTTCGCGCACGCCGATGGCGAGCTGTCCCAGCCCGGCGCCCTTGGCCAGCTCCATCACGTTGACCACCTTGCCGTGGGGGACGCCCTCGTCCGCCTGCACCACCACCAGCGTGTTGGGGTTCTTCGCCTTGGCGTCGTCCAGCGCCTTCTTCAGCTCGTCCTCGGAGACGACGTTGCCGCCCAGCACCAGCCGCCCGTCCGCCAGCACCGCCACCGACAGGTCCATCTGGGTCAGCGCCACGTCCGCGGCCTGGCCGCCCTTGGGCAGGTTCACCTTCAGCCCCGCCCGCGCGCCGCCACCGCCCTGGTTCACGATCACCGAGCTGGTCACCATGAAGATGATCAGCAGCACCAGGAAGATGTCCGTCAGCGGGGTGATGTTGATGTCCGCGAAGACGCCCTCGTCCAGGTCGCCCTCGCCGTCCCCCTCCATCCCCGGCACCTTGCCGATCGCCATGGCCGCTGACCTCAGCTCCCCTCGGTGACCGGGCGCGGCTCGGTGGCCGGAACCGGAGCGGCCGCCGGCGCCGCCTGGCCCGGCATCGGCGGGGCGCGGAGCAGCTCGATGAACTCCTCCGCGATCAGCCGCAGCTCCACCGCCACCCGGGCCAGCCGCGCCTGGAAGTAGTTGTAGAGGACCACCGCCTCCACCGCGACGATGATGCCCACCGCGGTGGCGATCAGCGCCTCGGAGATGCCGCCCATCACCTTCGCGCTCCCGCCCACGCCGCCCTGCGCCACGTCCAGGCCGAGGTCGCGGAACGACCGCATGATGCCCGCCACCGTGCCGAACAGGCCCACGAACGGCGCGGTGGCGCCGATGGTGCCCAGGATCCACAGGTTCCGCTTCAGCCGCAGCAGCACCTCCGCCCGCTCGCGCGCCACCGCCGACTCCAGCGAACCGTGCGGCTGCCCGCTCCGGTCCAGCCGGTCGAACCCGGCCAGGAAGATGTCCGCCGCCACCGCCGGGGAGCGCTCCGCCGCCGTCCGCGCCCCGCTCACGTCGCCGCGCAACAGGTGCTTGGAGATGGCTTGCGAGAGGTCCCGCGACCGCTGGGACGCGCCCCAGAGCGCGATCACGCGTTCGATGGCCACGCCCAGTGCGACCACCGAGGCCGCCAGGATGACCGCGATGGTCACCCCGCCCAGCCGCAGATAATGGACGATCTCGTCGAAGTTCATTGCGCTCCGGGAGTGCGAGGGACTGTATTGCCCGGCCCCCGCACCATGCACAAGCCATTCTACGCCGCAGTGTTGATCCCGCTCGTCGGGCTGCTCGGTTGCCCCCGGCGAATCGACTTCGGCCCCGGCGGGCAGGTGACCGATCCGGAGGAATTGCTGGCGCGGGTCGACCAGGCGGAAGGGAGCGCCACCACCGTCTCCGCCGAGGGCCAGGTCCGCTTCGACGTGCCGGAGGGCAAGGCCACCGTGGGCGCCTTCGTCTCCGCCTCCGCCCCGGCCTCGCTCCAGATGCAGGTCAACGACTTCTTCGGCCGCCCGCAGTCGGTGCTGGCCTGCGACGGGCAGCGCTTCGGCCTCTGGGTGGCCCAGGAGGGCGCCTACTACCTGGGCCCGGCCACGCCCGCCAACCTGGCGCGCCTCCTCCGCATCCCGCTGGCGCCCGAGGAGGTGGTGGCGATGCTGCTGGGCCGCGCGCCGCGGATCGCCCCCGGCACGCCGTGGGACCTGGCCGTCGACCCCGAGGAGGGCGCGTACCGCCTCTCCACCCGGAGCGAGGCGGGCTCCCAGCGGCTGTGGGTCGACCCCGTCACCGCACGCCCGGTGAAGAGTGAGATCGCCACCGCCGGTGGCGGCTACCGGGTGCGCTTCGGCGACTTCCAGCCTGCCGGCGGCATCCCGTTCCCCCGGCGGATCACCCTCGAATCCCTGACCCGGAAGGAGACGCTGGAGCTGCACGCGTCCCAGGTGACGCTCAACGAGGCGATCGACCCGGGGCAATTCTCCCCGGAGCCGCCCGACGACGTCACCCCGATCGAGCTGGATGAGGCCGGTGCGCCTCGTTCGCCATCCCGCAACTGAGCGATTAGTATCGAACGCGCGACGATGGCGACGATCAAGCTCGGCGAGCTGCTCATCAAGGCGAACGTCCTCCAGGAGACCCAGCTCAAGAGCGCCCTCGCGGAGCAGCAGAAGTGGGGCGGCAAGCTGGGGGACATCCTGGTGCGGATGAGCCTGGTGACGGAGGAGCTGCTCATCAAGGCGCTCTCCAAGCAGCTCGGCATCCCCGCCGCCCCCCTGGACTCCATCCAGGGGATCGCCCCGCACGTGAAGTCGAAGATCCCGCGCGACAAGATCCGCGACCTGGCCGCCATCCCCATCCAGCTCCGCGACGACGGCAAGACGCTGGTGGTGGCGATGGCGGACCCCCAGAACGTCGGGCAGCTGGACACGCTGCGGGCGGTGTCGCGCTGCCGGATCGTCCCCCAGCTCGCCGGCCGCACCGCCATCAGCCGCGCCTACGCCCGCTTCTACGATGGCCAGGCGGAGCTGTCGGACTTCGAGGGCTCCTTCAAGGTCGTGGACGCGCAAGGCCGCACGGTGGTCAAGAGCCTCAAGGATCTGGAGGACCAGCGCTCCGAGGTGAGCTTCGACGGCGGTGGGGGGCCCCCGGCTTCGCCCGCGCCGCAGCCCCAGCCCGAGCCCGCCGGCCGCCCCGGACCGCCGCTGCCGGGTGGGCCCGGCATCGCCTCCCCGCGCCCGACGAACCGGGGCACGCCCGCGCGGGGCATGCCTGACACCGCCGCGTCGCCCAACCCGTCCGACATGCTGCGCACGCTGGAGGACGTCCAGCGCCGCGAGGTGGCGGCCATCAAGGCGATGGTGGAGCTGCTGATCGACAAGGGCGTGTTCAGCCGGGAGGAGTACCTGGCGAAGGTGAAGCGGTAGCGCGCGATGCCCGGGGCCGAGGCCGCCGCGACCGCGGACGTGCTGCTGGAGATCCGGGACCTCCAGGTGGAGCTGGCCACTGCCCGCGGCACGCTGCGCGCGGTGGACGGCGTCTCCCTCCAGGTCCCGCGCGGGCGGACGCTGGGCATCGTCGGCGAGTCGGGCTGCGGCAAGACCCTCACCGCCCTCTCCGTGCTCCGGCTCCTGCGGGCCCCGCCGGCGCGCGTGGCCGGAGGGCAGATCCTCTTCGAGGGTCGGGACCTCCTCGCCCTCCCCGAACCGGAGCTGCGCCACATCCGCGGCAACCGGATCGCCATGGTGTTCCAGGAGCCCATGAGCTCGCTCAACCCGGTCTACACGGTAGGGGCGCAGATCGCCGAGGCCGTGCGCGCCCACCGGCCGGTGGACCGGGCGGCGGCGCGGGCGCGCGCGGTGGAGATGCTCCGCCAGGTGGGGATCCCCGCGCCCGAGGAGCGCGCGGACGCCTACCCGCATCAGCTCTCGGGCGGGATGCGCCAGCGCGTGATGATCGCCATGGCGCTGGCCTGCGACCCGGAGCTGCTCATCGCCGACGAGCCGACCACCGCGCTGGACGTCACCGTCCAGGCGCAGATCCTGGAGCTGCTGGGCGGCCTGCAGCGCTCCCGCCGGATGTCGATGGCGCTGATCACGCACGACCTCGGGGTGGTGGCGGAGACGTGCGACGAGGTGGCGGTGATGTACGCGGGGCGGGTGGTTGAGCGCGCGCCGGCCCGAGACCTCTTCCGTCGCCCCGCGCACCCGTACACCGCGGGCCTCTTGCGGTCGATCCCGCGCCTCGAGGGCGGCCGCGAACGGCTGTGGGCGATCCCCGGCTCGGTGCCCGCGCTGGGCTCCTGGCCGTCCGGCTGCCGGTTCCGCGACCGCTGCGACCGCGCCACGGAGATCTGCGCGCAGGTGGATCCGCCGTTGGAGCCCAGGCGCGAGGGGCAGCTCGCCGCGTGCCACCATCCGGTGGAGGCGCCCGCCGATGGTTGAGACGACGCGTCCCCTCCTCGAGGTGAAGGACCTCAAGACGCACTTCCCCATCCGGCGCGGCGCCTGGGGGCGCGTCCGCGGGTACGTGCGCGCGGTGGACGGCGTCTCGCTCCACGTCGGCCGCGGGGAGACGCTGGGGCTGGTGGGGGAGAGCGGCTGCGGCAAGAGCACCCTGGGCCGGAGCGTCCTGGGGCTGGTGGAGCCGACGTCCGGCTCGGTGACGCTGGACGGCGTGGAGCTGACCGCGCTCACCCAGCGCGAGCTCCGCCCGCTGCGGCGCCGGATGCAGATGGTCTTCCAGGATCCGTACGGCTCGCTCAACCCGCGGATGTCGGTGGGCGAGATCGTGGGCGAACCCTTCGCCATCCACCGCGTCGCCTCGGGCGAGGAGCGCAAGCGCCGCGTCCTCAAGCTCCTGGACCAGATGGGGCTGCGCGCCGACGCCTACGACCGTGCGCCGCACGAGCTCTCCGGAGGCCAGCGCCAGCGCATCGGCATCGCCCGCGCCATCGCGCTGGACCCGGAGCTGATCGTCGCCGACGAGCCGATCAGCGCGCTGGACGTCTCCATCCAGGCGCAGATCGTGAACCTCCTTTCGGACCTCCAGAAGGAGCGCGGGCTGTCGTACCTGTTCATCGCCCACGACCTGAAGATCGTCGAATACCTCTCCACCCGCGTGGCGGTGATGTACCTGGGGAAGATCGTCGAGTCCGCGCCCGCCGCCGCCCTCTACCGGAGCCCGAAGCACCCCTACACCCAGGCGCTGCTCTCGGCCGTCCCGGTGGCGGACCCGGATCGCAAGCGCACCCGCATCCTGTTGGGCGGAGAGCTGCCCTCGCCCAGCGCGCCCCCGCCCGGGTGCCCCTTCCACCCGCGCTGCCCCCACGCCTTCGACCGTTGCCGGGTGGAGGTGCCGCCCCGGTACGACCTGGGCGGTGGCCACACCTCCGCGTGCTTCCTCAATGAAGGCGAGGCGGGCGCGTGAGCTTCTGGCTCTCCCATCACCGCGAGGATGAGCTCCACCGCGCGTATGACCTGGGCGGTGGCGTCCGCGTCTGCGCGCGCTGCCTGGGCGTCTACCCGGTGATGTTCGCCGCCATCGCCGCCCAGCTCGCCACCCGCGCGCCCCTTGCCTGGCGCTGGGACGCGGCCTGGACGCTGGCGCTCTTCGCCCCCGCTGTCATGGACTGGGCCGTGGGCCGCCTGGCCCCCTCCTTTGGGTCCAATCCGTGGCGGACGCTCACCGGCACGCTCGCGGGGCTGGCGCTCGGCCGGAGCCTCTACATCCACCTACAAAAGCCTTTTCCGACCTGGCTCCTGCTCCAGGGCGCTGCCGTGACAGCCGCTGCATTGGCTGTCATTCTCACGACTTACGCGCGCAGGACCGCGCGATAGATCAACCTGCGATGCCGTTCGTTTGATGGGGCAGGTCAAGAGCCCCGAACTTGCAGCGGGGGATGGTTGGGACCGGAGCGCTCAGATGAGCAGCTGATGCTCGCCTTTCGTGGCGGGGAGGCGCGCGCCTTCGAGGCGCTCGTCCGCCGACACCGGGCGCCGGTCTTCAACTTCATCCTCCGCTACACGGGGCAGCGGGCGAGGGCGGAGGATTTGCTGCAGGAGACGTGGCTGAAGGTGGTGAGGAGCGCCGTGGAGTACGAACCGCGGGCGCGGTTCACAACGTGGGTTTACACAATCGCGAGGAATCTCTGCGTGGACAGCGCGCGAAAGGAGAGCTACCGGCAGGCCGACTCGCTCGACGCGCCAACCAGCGCGTCGGACGAAGGCGACGGGCGCGCCCTGGGTGAGATGCTCCCGGACGGGAGCAACAGCCCGGAGCGAGGCGCCCACAACGCCCGCCTCCGGCCCATGCTCGCACGTGCACTTTCCTCGCTACCGGAAGAGCAGCGAGAGGTGTTCATCCTCAGAGAATATTCAGGCATCGCTTTCAAGGAGATTGCCCAGGTCACCCAGACGTCGGAGAACACGGTGAAGAGCCGGATGCGCTATGCCCTGGAAGGGCTGCGCAAGCGGCTCACCGAGCTCGGCGTGGACGGCGACCTGGCAGAGGACAGGACGGCAGCGGTATGAACCAGCAAGGCGCACATCGCTACGAGGACCGGCTCCTCGAGTTCGCCTACGGCGAGCTGCCCGCCGCGGAAGCGCGGAGCATCGAGGCCCACGTCAAGGGCTGCGCCCGGTGCACCGGCGCCCTCCAGGAGATCCATGGCGTGCGCCACCAGATGGCCCAGCTGGCGCCGGAGCCCGCCCCGGAGGCGGGGCTGGAGTCGCTGCTGGCCTACGCGGAGCAGGCGGCGCGCCGCACCCAGGCCGGCCCTGCGCCCGCTCGCGGGTTCCGCCGGTGGCTCTTCGGTGCCGTCGGCGCGGCCTCGCTCGCCGCGGTGCTGGTGGTGGTGGGTGTGGTGGTCAACCGCAAGGACCTCGCGCCCGCCTCGCCCGCTACGATCCAGCAGGACGAGGCGAGACGGCAGATCGAGGCGGACCAGGCCGCCGCGCCGCCGCCGGCCGTCGCTTCCGCGGCCGCCCCCCTGGAACAGCCGAAAGAGCAGGTCGCGCTGAAGCAGGCGGGCGAACGGAACGCGAAGCTCGCGGAGGTGGATGGCCAGGCGAATGACGAGGGCCGGAGCCGGGAGTGGGAGCCCAGCACGGAATCCCCCGCCTCCGATCCCGTCGCCGCCGCGACGCCGGAGCCGAAGATCGGGAAGGCCGTCGGCAACGAGAACGAGTACGTCCAGCGGGTGGACGTGACCACGGCCGACGAGAAGGCCGCGGCCAAGCTCGACGCGAAGTACCGCGAGAAGGGCACCGACAGTCCCGACCGGATGCAGAACGCGGTGCCGGGCCTCGGGTCGATCCCGCCGCTGCCCACCAGTCGCACCCAGGGCTACGCCCAGAAGACCGCGACGGCGCCCTCTGATGGCGAGATGGTGTTCCCGGAGGGCGGGAAGGGGAAGGGTGGGGACTACAAGCCCGCCAAGAAGCCCGCGCCCGTGGCCGCGACCGCGCCGTCGAGGAAGAAGTCGGCCCCGCTGTCGGGGTCGGGCGGCGGGCTGGGAGACGACTTGTCCAGCAGCCTCGGCCGCGGCCGGGGCGGGGCGACGACGAAGGACGCGGATGATTCCTTCTCGATCGGGATGGGTTCTACGGGTTCGACCTCCGGCGGGAACAAGAACGTGCCCTCGGGCGCGGCCCGGCCGGCGGCTCCGTCGTCCCCGCCGGCGCAGTCGGTAGGCCAGTCGCTGGACACCAGGAACCGGGCGGCGCTCGAGGCCGAGGTCCAGGCGAAGCAGCGCGCCGAGGAGGAGTCCGAGCGCCATGCCCAGGCGGAGTCCACGCGGCGCGACCTGGAGCTGCAGAAGGCGGAGCGCTCCAAGGCCGCGCAGACGGACGAGGACGGCGCCCGGTACGACGACCTGGGGAAGAAGTCCGTGGCGACGCGGGAGACCCGCTCGGCGCCCGCGCCCACTCCGGCGGCCGCCGCGCCGGCACCTGCGGCGGGTCCCTCCAAGGATCGAGGCGCGGACAAGGTGGCGATGAACGCTCCGCCGCCGGCTGCTGCCCCGGCCAGGGCCCCGGCCGCCGAGCCGGCCCCTCCGCAGGCTCAAGGGGTATTCGAGAGCGCCGCGCCGTCCTCCTCCCGGAAGGCCGCCGAAGCGCCTCCGCCTCCGAAGGCGAAGGTCCGCTCCCAGGACGCGCAGGAGCTGTTCATGGCCGCCATGCGCGCTCGGCCGGGGAGTTCCGAGGAGATCAACGGGCTGATGCAGGCCCTCCCCGGACTCAGCGGGCAGGACCGCATCGACGCCCTGCAGCGCCTCTGCACGCGGCTGCAGGACCAGGGTGACGAGCGGGACTACAGCTACTGCTCCTCGTGGGCGACCGCCGATCCGGGCTCGGCCGTGGCGACCAAGCGCGCCCGCAATGCGGAGCTCCGCTGGAGCGCGTCGCGGAAGGCCAAGGCGGCGAAGCCCCCGGCGGCGGCGGCCGATTCGCTGGAGGAGCCGGCGAAGGCGGAACCGCAGAAGGCCACCACGTACTGAGCCTGAAGGCCGCCGCATCAGCGCCCCCTGGGCTCGGGGGCTGAGGTTCAGGTGGTGACCGTCTCGCGCTGAGGAGCCCCGTTCCGTTTCGTGGACGGTGGCGACCGAGCGCGCCCTCTGTGCGTCATTGGCGCACCTCTTGCTTCTGCCGCTCGCGATGGGGAACGGGCGGGGACAAGTGGCGGTGGAGGCGGCGCTCGCGGTGCCGGTGGTCGTGATGCTCGGCCTGGGCATCGTGCAGCTCGGGCTGGTGCAGCAGGCGCGGCTGCTGGCGCAGTACGCGGCGTTCGCGGCCGCGCGCGCCGGCGTGGTGTGGGGCGCCAGGAACGCCCGGATGCACGACGCGGCGATGCTGGTGTTGCTGCCGCTGCTCGGGCGCGCGGATTCGTGGGAGGCGGTGGCTGCGTCCTGGCCCTCGGTGCAGCGCGAGGAGCTGAAGCTGCCGGCCCGGCTGGGCGGCCTGATCCGCGTGGACGTGGTCAGTCCGAAGGTTGAGGGTGGGCAGGAGCCGGTGGACTTCGACGCGCCGTATTCGCACGCCGAGGGCGCCTCGTTCGCCCGCTTCACGCAGCCACTGGGAGACGAGGCGGACCAGGAGGCACTCCGCGCGGCGACCCTGCTCACCGTCCGCGTCCGCTACCTCCATGAGCTGGTGGTGCCGCTTGCCAACTGGGCGGTGTTCACCGGTTGGCTGGCGTCCCATCCGGCCAATGCGGAGGCGGAGGCGCTGCAACGGCTGGCGCGTGAGGAGCACCGGTACTTCCTGCCGCTGCCGGCGACCTACACCCTCCGGATGCAGTCCAGCGCGAGGCAGCCATGAGGGCGGCGCGCGGTCAGTCCCTCGTGCTGGGGTGCGTGCTGTTGCTCCTGGCGGCGGCCGTGACGGTGGCCACGCTCGATCTCGGCTTCGGCATCCATGACCGGATCCGGCTGCAGAACGCGGCCGATGCCGCCGCGTACTCGAGCGCGGCGATGGAGGCGCGGGCCTTCAACCTGGCGGCGTATGCGAACCGGACGCAGGCGTCGCACTACGTCTCGGCGATGGTGCTCCAGTCCTTCCTCTCGTTCGCCACCTTCGGAGAGGCCTGGCTGACGGACGCGGATGGATTGATGCGCACGCTCGCGCCGTGCACCTCGAGCCCGGGCTCGCCGTTCTGGCTCGCCGCCTGCCCGGTCCTCTCGGCGGTGCCCGGGGTCGGGGCGGTGCTGGCGTTCCTGCGAGGCGCGCTGGCACTCATGGATGCGCTGGTGTCTGGATACCAGGCTGCGCTCCGGGCGTCCGACCTCGACGCCGTGGTGGGCCGGGAGCTGATCCCCGAGCTCCTGGACGCGAACGCCGCGCTCGCCGGTGAATCGAGGCGGGTGATGCAGGAGGCGCTGGAGGCCGTGGCCGGGTCCTCCCGAACGGTCATCGAAGCCAACGACCCGCGCGCCGGGGTGGATGAGCTGGGCCGCACCGCGGCCGGCCTCTCGGTCTGCCTGTTCGATCGGGCCTACGCGCGGGAGGTGAACGGGAGCCCGCTCTCGCCGCGGGCGCCCGCGTTCCTCGACCCAACCGCCCGCGCCGAGGACGACCGCGTGGCGCGCGCCAAGCGGGCGATGGGGCAGGTAGCGAACGCGGCCCGGCCCGGCTTCGTCACCTCGCGGAGCCGCGAGGCGCTGCCGCTGCCGGACTGGCTGGGGCCGCTGAAGGCGATGCTGGAGGCGCAGCCGAAGTGGGGACAGACGCGCCTGCTCACCCATGGGCTGGCGAAGGGCTGGGACGACCCCCAGGGCGGCAACTACATCCGGGAGCCGGAGGACACGCCGGACGCCACCGCGTCGATGCTGGCCCAGGGGGACGACCTGGGCGCGGACGACGCGTACCAGATGAATGTCGGCCCGCCGCGCGTGGGGACGTTCCGGAACCCGCTCTCATGCGGGCCGGAGGATGACCCTTTCGAGTGCTGGGGAGAGCCGCGGATTGGCCGGCGCGCGGACCTGCCGTTCCGCTTCGCGATGAAGCCGTCCGTCTGGGCGCTGAACGAGCGCGAGTCCCACGGGGCAGGCGGCGGCATCCACTGGCGCGTCGCGTTCGACGACGGCTACCCGGCCGGTCAGGGGTGGCGGCCGCCGCGCGGGGACGACGCGTTCGCGCGTGCGCTGGGGCTCAACGAGGTGCGCCGCGCCGTCGCGCCCGGCGTCCAGGTGCCGGTCTACGTGGCGAACGTCCGCCCGATCGAGGACGGGAACCATCCGTGGAAGGGGCTCGCCTCGTTCTCCCATTTCGAACCTGGCCAGTTCCGGGAGGCGTGCTCGGGCTCCGCGGACCGGGGAAGGGCGGCGGAGCTGGATCGAGCGGCCGGTCCGGAGGACGGCTTCAACCAGCCGTCGACCTGGGTCGTGCTCTCGCGGCCCGCGGAGTCCCTGTTTGGCCGGCGGAAGGGGCGGGCGCGCGCCGCGGCGCGGGCACAGGCGTACTACCACCGCCCCGGCGACCGGGCCGAACCGCCCAGCTTCTTCAACCCGTACTGGCGCGCGCGGCTGGCGCCCATCGCCGAGCACCGGGACCGCGCGGCGGCCATCGGCTCGCTGTGGGATGACTTGCCCGGCTCGCTCCGGGAGCAGGGGCTGGTGCACTGATGCGGCGCTCGGAGCGAGGGGCCGCGCTGGCCGAGGCCGCGCTGCTGTTCCCGGTGATGGTGGCCCTGGTGATGGGCGGCCTGGTGGTCACCGGTGGCCTGCTGGCCCGCCTCCAGGTTCAGGAGGCCGCGCGCTTCGGTGCCTGGGAGCTGACGAGCTACCAGGTGGCGGACATCGGCCGTGGCGATCCGCGTGGGCGCTTCCTGGCCGCCTCACATCGCGTGGCGCGTGAAGTCGCCCGCCGGTACCCACTCCAGGGGCCGTTCCTCTCCAGGGCCGGTGTGGAGCTGGAGGTCCGGAACGCCCGCGCCGGTGGTTCGCCGCCCGCGGCCTGGCGCCTCTCGGTGGATGGCCGGGCGGATGCGGTGGCGCGGGCGCGCGTGGCCAGCGCGATGGCGCCGTGGCTCGGGTCTGAGGGCGTGGCCCTGGAGGCGCGAGCGAGCGTGATCGCCGATTCATGGAACCTGCCGGACGGCGCGGACGCGGTGGTCTCGGCCGTCCGCACCGGTGACCACCGCGACGGGTCCGGGCCCAGCGGGATCTGGCTCCAGGTCGATCGCATGGCGCACCGCGGGCGCGCCGTGCCCGACCTCCGGTCGCTCGGATTGCCGAGACCCGAGAGCCGGGGCCCATTCGTGGTCAGCCGCGGCTACCGGCCGGAGCGCCGGACCGCGTGCCGCGGCATCCCCGGTTACCCGGCCGGCGCGCTGGGCGGCCTGGAGGACCTGGGCGACCGGCTGGACGCGCCGCAGCCGCGCTGCTTCGACACGGCCCCCTTCCGGGACACGCAGGAGTATGCCGCCTCCCGGAGCGCGCAGATGTACCGGATGCGGAGCTCGCCGGAGGACCACCCGTGATCGCCCTCGCGCTCTGCCTGTCGCTGGCGGCCGCGCCCTGGCGAGGGGTGTACCCCGGTGCGCGCCTGGTACCCGTCGGCGGCGAGGCGACCGTCCTGGGACAGCCGCAGCGGCTGGCCTTCTTCACCACCGCCGACGCTCCAGAGGCGGTGGCCGGCTTCTACGCGCGCCGCTGGCGGGCGGAGGGCTTCCCGGCCATCACCCAGCGCGAGCCGTCGCGGGGGACCGTCATGGCCGCCGCGCTCGCGACCCGGGAGGGGACGCTGGTGGCCGTCATCGCGGACCGGTTCGCGCCCGGCCGCACGCTGGTATTCGTGGTGGTCCGATCCCTCGGGAGCGGGCGGGAGGGACCGCGATGACCGCGCTGCTGCTCCTGCTTCCCATGGCCATGGCCGCCCCGCCGCGGGTCGGAGACTGGTCGACCTTCGCGCTCCGCCGCGGCTCGGAGCCGGCCGTCTACCTGCGCATCGCGGTGGTCGCCGAGGAACGCGGCCGCCAGTGGGTGGAGCTGGAGCTTGGCGCGGAGCCCACCCTGCGGGCACCCCTGGGGCAGGTGGCCGCGCTGACCGACCCCTCGAAGCCACTCGGGGCGGACTCCATCGAACGGCTCATCCTGGGCGGTGGGCCGCTGCCGCCGGCCGAGGCCAGCACCGCGCTCCTGCGCGCCGCCCGACCCCCCGGGGCCGCGCCGGAGCCCGGCGAGCCGCCGCCGGACATCTCCGTCCAGCCGGAGCGCCTACATACGCCCGCCGGAGTTTTCCGCACTCGCCGGATCGAGCTGCGCCGGGGCGGGACGGTGGTGGAGCGCCTCTGGCTCAGCGACGAGGTGCCCGTGGTGCCCCTGGTGAAGCTGGAGGTGCCGGCGGTGGGGGCTTCGCTGGAGGTGTGGGCGGTGGGCCATGACGCGGTGCCCAGGGTCCACGGCCAATCGTCCGATTCACTTCCGCCGTTCGAGGGGTACTATGCGCCGCCAGCCCGGAACCATGGCTCCCGCTCTCCAACTCCGCCGCTCCCGGAAGGACCGCCGCGCGCGGCGCCGCCGTGGGCAAGCGATGATCGAGTACTCGATGATCAACGCCCTGCTGGTCATCTCGCTGATGATCGGCAGCTCGCTGAAGATGGTCCCCAGCCCCTTCCCCAACTCGAACAACCGGATGAACGTGATCGAGGTGATGCTGTGGGCGTACCACACGTACTACGACGGCATCTACCTGGTCCTCAACTCCCCGT
>DATBSS010000597.1:0-12594 GCA_036559665.1 Myxococcaceae bacterium | reverse complement strand
CAGGTCATCGTCTACCGCGGCGGTGGCCTGGGCGCGGTGTGGCGCCAGTTCCTGATGGTGACCGCGATGGGGCTGGGGTTCTTCGTCTACAGCCTGTCGCTCTTCCGGAAGTCCATCGCGGTGACCAAATGATGCTGCTCGGCGGAGACGTCGGCGGGACCAAGACCGCGCTCGCCCTGGTGCAGGGCGGGACCATCGTCGAGCGGCGGAAGTACCCGAGCGCCGCCTTCCCCAGCCTGGAGGCGCTGGTGGGCGACTTCCTGGGCCCCCGGGCCAAGGAGATCTCCCGAGCGTGTTTCGGTGTCGCCGGGCCCGTGGTCGACGACGTCTGCCGGACCACGAACCTGCGCTGGACGGTCGACGCGAGGAACCTGGAGCGCACCCTGGGGATGCCCCGCGTCCGGCTGGTCAACGACTTCCACGCCCTGGCCACGGGGATCACCGTCCTGCCCGCGTCGGACTTCGCCGTGCTGAACGACGCGCCGTCGGAGCCGCGGGGCCCGTGGGTGCTGATCGGCGCGGGGACCGGGCTGGGCGAGGCGGTGGTGGTCCGCGCCGGGAGCGGCCCCGAGGTGATCCAGTCCGAAGGGGGGCACGCGGACTTCGCGCCGCGCAACGAGCTGGAGATCGATCTGCTGCGGTTCCTGCTCAAGCGGCACGCGCGCGTCTCCTACGAGCGGGTCGTCGCCGGGCCCGGGCTGGTGGCGATCTACGAGTTCGTGCGCAGCCGTTCGCCCCAGGCCGAATCCGCCCTGGTGCGCGACGAGATGGCCGCTTCGCCCGCGGACGCCGCGTCGGTCGTCTCCCGCCACGCGCTGGCCGGCGACGACGCGCTCTGCGACCAGGCGCTGTCGCTGTTCGTCTCCATCTACGGCGCGGAGGCGGGGAACCTGGCGCTCAAGGTGGTGGCGCGCGGCGGGGTCTTCGTGGCGGGCGGGATCGCCCCGAAGATCCTGCCCAAGTTGCTGGACGGCAGCTTCCGCGCCGCGTTCGTCGCCAAGGGCCGGCTCAGCCCCATGCTCGAGGCGACGCCGGTGAAGGTCGTGCTCAACCCCGAAGCCGGGTTGCTCGGCGCCGCGACGCTGGCGTCCAGCCTGACCCTCTGAAACCCACCCGCCATGGTTGCCCAACTCGACCGCACGTACATGGCCGCGTCGCGGACCCTGCTCGCGATGGTGAGGACCGGCGCGTCCATCGCGGGCGGCGGCGCGCTGGTGACCAAGCTGCTCGTCCAGGGTTGGCCAAGCTGGGTGGTGATCGCGCTCTCCAGCGCCTTCGTCATCCTCGGCTACTGGCTCATGTGGGCGGCGCTGAAGAAGGGCCGGCAGCTGCGCGCGCAGGCCGAGCCCGGCGAGATGGCGTTCCTCTTCTCGCACCGGCAGTTCGCCGCCATGACGGTGGTTCTCCAGGTCTTGATCGCGGCGGTGGTAGCGCTCTACCTGCTCAGAAGATGATGCACACCTTGCCGGCCTGGCCCCCGGCGGCCAGCTCGTAGGCCCGCCCGGCCTCGGACAGCGGCAGGCGATCGGTGACGATCTTCTCCGGGTGCACGCCCCACCGGTCGAGGTGCTCCAGCAGGTCGCTCAGGTGCTTGAGCGAGGTCACCCAGGACCCGAACAGGGTGCGCTGCGGGTGGATCAGCGCCTCCGAGACGGCGAACTGGATCGCGCCGCCCTCGCCGACGAACCCGCACCGCCCCCAGCGCCGCGTGCCCTCCAGGGCCAGCAGTCTGCCCGAGGCCGCCCCCGAGCAGTCGACGCTGGCCTCGCACCCCCGGCCGCCCGTGAGCTCCTTGATCCGGGCCAGCGCCTGGTCGTTCGACTCCACGGCCTCGTCGACGACGCCCAGCTCCGCGGCCCGCTTCCGCCGCGCCTCCGACGGCTCCGCCCCGATGACCCTGGCCCCCATCGCCTTGCCCAGCATCGCCACGCCCAGGCCGACCGGCCCCAGTCCCGTCACCAGCAGGCGGTCGCGGCCACTGACGCCCATCCGGGTGAGGACCTCCCACGCGGTGCCCACGCCGCACGCGCACATGGCGCCGTCGGCGTAGGACAGGCTCGCGGGCAGCGGGATGCAGTCGCGCTCCTCCGCCAGCAGCCACGCCGAGTGGCCGCCGTGCCGCTGCCAGCCGTACGCGGCCCGGAACGGATTGGTGCAGCTGATCTGGTAGCCGTCCCGGCAGTCGTCGCAGACCCCACATCCACTGATGTGGTAGACGACCACGCGGTCGCCGGCCTTCAGCGCCCGGCATCCGTGCCCGACCGCCGCGACCTTCCCGCACGGTTCATGTCCCGCGATGGTGCCGGGGACGTACGCCTCGGCCCCCTGGCCAGTGTGGCCCCGGTAGATGGCGCGGATGTCGCTGCCGCAGATGCCGGACGCCATCACCTTCACCAGCACCTGCCCGTACTGCAGCCGGGGAACGGGGAAATCCCGGAGCTCCACCGTGCTGTTGCCGGGCAGGACCGCGGCCCGCATCATTTCTTCCCTGGGGATTGCTGACGCCATGGTTTGAGACTGAGGACTGCCGCGGACGCGGCAATGGGCGCGGGCGCCAGTCACCGCCCGAGACGGCCGGCCGCATATTCACCGGCCATGATCGCAGCCGTCTACGACACGAAGCCATATGACCGGGAGCAGCTCCAGGCGGCGGCGGGCCCCAAAAGCTCCATCCAGTGGCAGTTCTGGGACTTCCGGCTCAGCGCGGAGACCGCGGAGACCGCGAAGGGGGCGCAGGCCGCCTGCGTCTTCGTGAACGACCCGGTGGATCGGCCGTGCCTGCAGAAGCTCGGTGGGCTGGGCGTCAAGCTGGTGGCCCTCCGCAGCACGGGGCACAACAACGTCGACCTCGAGGCCGCGCGAGACGCCGGCATCGCCGTCACGCGCGTCGCCGGGTATTCCCCCTACGCCGTGGCCGAGCACGCGGTGGCCCTGCTGCTGACGATCAACCGGAAGATCCACCGCGCCTTCAACCGCGTGCGCGAGCAGAACTTCTCGCTGAACGGCCTGGTCGGGACCGACCTGCACGGCAAGACCGCCGGCATCCTCGGCACCGGGAAGATCGGCCGCATCGCCGCCGAGATCCTCCGCGGCTTCGGCATGCGCGTGCTGGCCTTCGACGCGTTCCCGAACGCCGAATGGGCGAAGAAGGCCGGCGTGGAATACGTGGACGCCCGCACCCTGGCGAAGGAGAGCGACGTCATCTCGATCCACGTCCCCCTGACGCCGGAGACGAAGCACATCGTCCGCGCCGAGACGCTGGAGCTGATGAAGCCGGGCGCGATCCTGATCAACGTGAGCCGCGGCAAGCTGATCGACACCACCGCGCTGATCGCGGCGCTGAAGGCCGACAAGCTGGGCGGGGTGGGCCTGGACGTCTACGAGGAGGAGGAAGGCGTCTTCTTCGAGGACCTGTCCGCCCAGGTGCTCCAGGACGACGAGCTGTCGCGCCTGTTGACCTTCCCCAAGGTCCTGGTCACCGCGCACCAGGCGTTCCTCACCCGGGAAGCGCTGGGCGACATCGCCCGGACCACGGTGGCGAACCTGGAGGCGCTGGCCGCGGGCAAGCCCTTCGTCGCCGGATCCGTGCTGACCCCGGAACAGATGTACCGCTAGCTGGTGGAGGCAATCCCCATGTCACTCCCGGACCACAAGACCAAGATCGTCGCCACCATCGGGCCGGCGTCCGACTCGACCGAGGTGCTGAAGCAGATGATCGCCGCCGGGCTGAACGTCGCGCGGCTGAACTTCTCCCATGGCGATTTCAAGACGCACGCCGCGACCATCGCCCGCGTGCGGGAGGCCGAGAAGGCCGCGGGCCGCCCGGTGACCATCATGGCCGACCTGCCCGGGCCCAAGATGCGGCTGGGGAAGATCGACCCGGAGCCGATCAACCTGGTGGCCAACGATCGCTTCACCCTGACGACCGAGCCGATCACCGGCAACGCCAAGCGCGTCTCGATGACCTTCCAGGCGCTCCCCAGGGTGGTCAAGCCCGGCGACCGCTTGTTCTTGAACGACGGGCTGGTCCAGCTCGTCGTCGACAAGGTGGCCGGCAACGACGTGCAGTGCGTGGTCGCGGTGGGCGGTGAGCTGCGCTCCCGCAAGGGGCTGAACCTCCCCGGGATCAACCTGGGGATCAGCGCCTTCACCGAGCGGGACCGCGCCTGCCTCGAGTTTGCCCTGGAGCAGGGCGTGGACGCCGTCAGCCAGTCCTTCGTGGAGAAGGCGGCGGACATCCAGGTGGTGCGCGAGGCGGCCGCCGCGCGCGGCAAGCGGCCCTTCATCGTCGCCAAGATCGAGCGAGCCGGCGCCGTCGAGCACTTCGAGGAGATCCTGGCCGCGGCCGACGGGATCATGGTGGCCCGCGGGGACATGGGCGTCGAGGTGCCCGTCCAGGAGGTCACCCTGATCCAGAAGCGGCTGATCGCCCTTTCGAACCTCGCCGGCAAGCCGGTCATCACCGCGACGCAGATGCTGGAGTCGATGGTGTCCAGCCGCATCCCGACGCGCGCCGAGGCCTCCGACGTGGCCAACGCCATCCTCGACGGCACCGACTGCGTCATGCTGTCCGCCGAATCCGCCATGGGCCGCTTCCCGGTGGAGTCCGTGGCGATGCTGGCCAGCATCGCCGCCGCGACCGAGGGGAAGCGCCTGGCCAGGCGGCTGGCGGATCTGAGAGCGGACTTCATGGGCCGCCGGTCGGCGTCGCCGGCGGAGGCCGTCGCGTCGCTCGTGGAGCACGCGCTGCAGACCGTTCCGTGCGCGGCGGTGGTGGTGCCGACGCGGAACGGGACCGCGCCCCGGATGATCTCCCGGTTCAAGCCCCCGGCGTGGATCGTCGCGGCGAGCAGCGACCCGGCCGTCGGCCGCGGCCTGGCGTTCTCCTACGGGGTGCTGGCCGTCCCGCCGCCGGGCGAGCCTCCGGACTGGCGAAGGTTCTCGGTGGACTGGGTCCGCCGCGAGCAGGTCGCCGGGCCGGTGGCGATGCTCGTCACGGGTCCCTCGAAGGGCGAACCGGAGTCGAGCTACCGCATCGAGTTCGTGAGCACCGGCGAGCGGGGCGCCGCCGCTACTCAACCGGGGTGACCTTCACCTGGGACCGGAGCCGTTCGGCGTCCGCGCGGCTGCACAGCTCGGTGCCGGGAGCCAGGAGCGCCGCCGCGCCCGCGGCCGAGGCCCACGCCAGGGCCACGTCGTGGGGCTCCCCGCGCAGCAGCGAGAGCGTCATCGCCCCCACGAAGCTGTCGCCGGCCCCCACCGCGCTCCGGGCCTCCACCTTCGGAGGGACGCCCAGCCACTGGCCGGAGGAGGAGGTGAGGATGGCCCCTTCGGACCCCATGGAGACCGCCAGCACCTCCGCGGCGCCGGATCGCTGGACCTTCCGGCAGGCCGCCGCCAGCGAGCGCAGGTCCTGGAGCGGCTCTCCCATGGCCTCCGCCATCTCCCGCCGGCTGGGCTTCACCAGCAACAGCCCGGACCCCAGCGCGGTCCGCAGCGCGGGCCCGGACGTGTCGAGGACGACCTTGACCCCGCGCGCGCGCACGCGCCGGGTCAGCTGGGCGTAGAGGTCCTCGGGGACTCCCGGAGGGAGGCTGCCGCTGGCCACCAGCACGTCCGCGTCCGTCAGCTCGGCGTCCACCCGGTCCAGGCAGGAGGCGAGCTCGTCCGGCTCCAGGCGCACGCCGGGGAGGATGAAGCGGTACTCGTGGCCCGCCGAGGTATCGCTGGCGTTGAAGCAGACCCGGGTGCGCGCGCGGCAGGACACGGCGGCCGAGGGAATGCCGCGGGCCGCCAGCCGCTGCGTCAGCAGGGAGCCGGTGATTCCGCCCTCTGGATAGATGGCGAGCGTCATGGCGCCCAGCTCGCGCACCACGCGGGAGACGTTGATTCCACCGCCCCCGGCGTCCAGCAACGCGGACGAGCAGCGGAGCTTGTGCTCGGGACGGACCTTCTCCGTCGTGGTGGAGACGTCGATGGAGGGGTTCAGGGTCAGGGTCAGGACGCGGGGCGTCGAGGGTGTCGGTGCCAAAGTGATTCAAACTTTGGGTCGCGCAGGCCTCGATGCCAGGCCAAGGGAGCGGAGGAGCGCATCGATGCTACGTTGCCGCGATGAAGCCCTGGATGACCTGCGCCGCCATCGCGCTGGCGGCGATCGCCTGCCCACCGCCAGGACCGCCGCCACCGCCACCTCCACCGCCGGACGGCGGGCTCGACGCCGGCATCTGTGGCTTCCTCGCCGCCGCGCAACCGGACACCACGTACGAGATCCCCGGCACCCATGAGACGCCCTACGACCTGGGCGCCGGCGGCACGGGTGGTCACACGTGCATCCTCGCCCCCACCGTCGCGAACGTGACGGTGCGGGCGGCGCCGGGCGCCAACCCACTCCTCCAGGGCTTCCTGGTGCTCTACGGCGCGAACGGCTGGGTCTTCGACAACGTCGACTTCACCCAGTTCCTCCCGGACGCCGGCCGGACCGGCGGCCTGCTCAAGTTCGTGGGCGGGAACGGCTGGAAGGTGACGAGGTCGGAGCTCTTCTTCCCCAGCTGCCAGGACTGCGGGGACTTCGCCGCGCTGTCGTTCGGGTTCACGCCGGAGTACCCGACCCCGGCGAACTGGGAGATCAGCGACAACTGGCTCCACGACAACCCGGGCTGCGTGGGCCAGCCCTTCTGCACCATCGGCGTCAACCAGACCGGCGTCCAGAACCACCTCATCTACGGGATCGGGAACCCTTCGGTGCCGATGCACGGGGCGATCCGGAACAACCTGTTCGTCAGCTCCCCCAAGGGCTTCGCGATCAAGCTCGGCGGCTCCGGCACCTACGACGGCTCCCAGGGCGTGAACACGGTGCTGATCGAGAACAACACGGTGGTGCAGAACGGTTCGGAGCCCCTGCCCCCGGCGGGGCAGGTGACGGGGCTCCCGGTGCTGGTCGACGACGACTCCTCCAACCTCACCTTCCGGCGAAACATCTTCTACGAGGACACCGTCTCCAACGAGTTCACCATCCTGGTGCTCGGCACCGGCTACAACCTCCTGGGCAAGGGCTTCTCCACCGCGATCGCCTTCGACGACAACGTGATGAACGCCCCCACCGCCGCGGTGGTCCTCTACTTCCAGGGTTGCGCGGCGGAGCGCCTGCCGAGGTCGGCCGGCACCACGCTCGGCTTCAACAAGCACCCGCTGGGGTGCGGCCCCCAGACCGCCATCCTCACCATCTCCAACACCGTGGACGGCACCGGCCTGCTCAACTGGCCGGCCCCGGCGCCGAACGCCTGCGCGATCTACGGGCCCTTGACGGTGGACGGCGGCACCTACGGCGCGCCCGCCTCGGCCTGCACCGCGCCGTAAGCCCGCTCACGGCGGCGGGTGGTGCTCGGGTCCGGTCGAGACGTGGTCGGCCACCACCCGCAGGAGGTCGTCCACGTCGAACGGCTTGGGCAGCACGTCGTCGGCCGCGACCTCCTGGGCGCGCGCCCACGCGTGCTCGGCGGCGGTGATGACCACGATGCGGACGGCCTGTCCGTACCGCGCGTGGAGCTCCCGCGCGCACTGCCAGCCGTCCATCACCGGCATCAGCATGTCCAGCAGGACGAGGGCCGGCATCCGCGCCGCGACCGCGTCGAGCGCCTGCCTTCCGTCCTGCGCGACCCGGGTGGTGTAGCCGGCGTCCTGGAGCGCCAGCACGAGCACCGCGCGCATGTCCGAGTCGTCGTCGACGATCAGCACTTCCTCATGCATGCGCGCTTGCTCCTTCGATCGCCGGGAGGCGAACCCACGAGATCCGCTCCTCGCCGGCCGTCTCCTCCCAGAGCGTCCCGCCGTGTGCCTTGACGATCATCGTGTCCACCCAGCGGCTGATGCCCAGGCCGTCGAGCTCCTCCTCACCCTCGTCCTCGAGGCCCTTGAAGGCCTGCGCCTCCGGGGCGAGCGGCTGGTAGCCGACGCCGATCTCCGCGTCCTGCGCGCGCTGTCTCAGCCGCAGCGTCAGCGGCGCTCCGGACGTGGACAGGCGGAGGGCCTGGTCCACGAGGTTGCGGACCACCATGGCGAGGCGCTCGGAGTCGGCGTAGATGCGCGGCGAGGCGGCGACCTGGGTGCGCACGCGGTGCTCGGTCGAAGCCACGCTCATCTCGGAGGCGATTGCCTCGACCAGCGACTCCAGGCGGACCTCGTGCGGGTGGAGCTGGAGCGTCGCCGTGCGCGCCCGGGCGAACACGAGCACGTTCTGGACCAGCCGGTCGATCCGGCCGCACTGCCGCTCGATCGAGGCGATGAGGGCCGGCGCGTCGCCCTTGCCGCGTCCGAGGAGCTGCGCGCAGGTCTTGATGACCGCGATGGGGGTCTTGAACGAATGGGCGGCGGCCATGAAGAGCCGGTTGCGGTGGCGCTCCAGGTGCTCGGTGGCGGTGATGTCGTGCATCACGCTGACGACCAGCTCCGCCGGATCGCCCGCGCGCTCCCGCACCGCCGCGGCCGTGGCCAGGATGACGAGCTCCCGTCCCCCCGGCGGGTGCAGGGAGGCCTTGTACGTGAGCGGGCCGCCCTCGGTGAAGACGCGCTGGGAGACGAATTCGTCCGGCGGCACCAGCGCTCCGTCGGGATAGGACACGCGGAAGCGGCGCGAGAACTCCTGGGCCCCCATCCCGATCAATTCCCTGGGCTCGCAGCGCAGCATCTCCAGCGCCGCCGGGTTGGCGTAGGCGATGATCCGGTCCGGCCCGAGCAGCAGGACGCCGTCGGCGATGCTGTCCACCACCGCCGCGAACGTCGCCCGGGCGCGGGTGAGCCCGGTCGCGCTCACCCGGGTGACGGCGTACAGGATGAGCGTCGTCACGCCGACGAAGAGCCATCCCTTGGCGGTCTCGAACCGGGCGATGAGGACCTGGTCCGTGGTGAGCGCATACAGGAGCGTGTCGGTCAGGAGGACCCAGGCGGTCCCCAGCGCCGCGAACACCGCGGCCACCGTCAGCGCGACGGTTCGCTCAGGGTAACGCTTTCGCCAACCGATCGCGGACACGGCTCTTGAGGGTGGGCACGCGAGGTGGATCGACAATGGACGGCCGGACGAGCTTCAACCCGCTCGCGTGCGATGCCGCCATGGGGCCCCGCGCCTTGCGCGGTCGCGGGCCCGGGCCGCACCTTTCGTCGAAAGAGCGGGGGATCGACCATGGAGGATTACATTCGCGACATGTGGGGCGGGCCCGGGCACCTCCGCTTCTACCTGCAGCCGATCCTGGCCATGCTGCTGGCCCTCCGAGACGGGAGGAACGACGCCAAGGCAGGCCGCCCGCCGTACCTGTTCGCGTTGCTCACGGACCGCGCGCTTCGGAAGAACCGCATGGGTGAGCTCGTCAAGCGGTTGGCGATCCCGCTGGTGCTGGCCCTGGCGATGGACTTCATCTTCCAGCTGGTCATCCGGGGGACCTGGAGGCCAGGGGCGTCCGTGATCTACGCGGCCTTCTTCGTCGCCTTGCCCTACTCGGCCGTGCGCGGGTTGACCAACCGGCTGTCGCGCCGCTCCGTGAGGCGTCACGCGGAGGCGTGATGGACCTTCCCGGGTCGACGGGTGAAGGCTCCACGCCGGGCCCGCCGGACGGCCTCTGGCTGGCGCTGGTGCTCGACGGCCGGGGCGGCGCCCGCGAGCTTGGCTGGGCGGGCGTCCGCGCCTGGCGGCCGGGGCAGGGCGCGCTCTGGATCCACCTCGATCCGAGGCACCCGAGCGCGGTCGAGTGGCTGGACGAGCAGAGCGGCCTGACGGCCGAGCAGCGGAGCGCGCTCTTGCAGACGGCGGAGCGGCCCCGGCTGCGGGCGCTGGAGGGGAACGGGTTCATCGCGTCCCTCCGCGGCCTCGCGCCGAGCCTGGACGAGGACTCCAGCGCGCTCGCCATGGTCCGGATGTGGATCGAGCCGGAGCGGTCGGTCTCGCTGTCCCAGCAGGTGCTCCCGGGCGTCCAGCGGGCGGCGGAGGCGTATCGCGCCGGGCAGGGCCCTCGCGACCTCCCCGCCCTCATCCTCTGGCTGGCCTCCCGGCTCAGCACCTCGCTCCACGAGGAGGCCCTGGACATGGAGGATTCCATGGCCGAGCTGGAGAACCTCGCCCTGGGCGACCGCCAGGGGCTCGCGGAGGCCCTCCGGGTGCTCCAGCGCCGCATCACCCGGTTGCGGCAGCACGTGGCGCCCATGAAGATCTTCGTGGCGCGGCTGTTGGCGGTGTCCGACACGTGGCTGGTGAAGGACTACGCGGCCGGCTGGACCCACCTCTCCGACGAGACCCAGGATACGGACGACGTCCTCCAGGCGCTCCAGGAGCGCGTGGGCGCGGTCCGCGACAGCATCCAGGAGCGGCTGGCGCGCCGGACGAACCAGGTCCTCTACGTGCTGACCATCCTCTCCGCGATCATGCTCCCGCTCACCTTCCTCACCGGCCTGATGGGCATCAACGTGGGGATCCAGGGAGCGAGCTACCGCTGGATGGAGAGCACGCGCGCGTTCTTCCTGACCTTTGCCGCCCTCGCCGTGCTGGCCTGGCTGGAGTGGCAGCTGATCAAGCGCCAGCACCTGCTGTGACTCACCGCCGGCCCCGGGCGCGCCGGAAGGTGACCCCGGCCAGCCTGGCCATTTGCCGGACGGCGGCGCCCAGGAGCACGCCGGCGGCGAACACCGCGGCCATCAGCGGCCAGCGCAGCCTGGACCCGAGCTCCTGGACCATGCCCGCGGAGACGGAGCGTCCCAGCGCCTGCGCCCGGAGGTCGAGGCAGGCGGCGGGATCGGCGGCCGGGCAAGACGCCGCGATGCGGGCGCTCAGCTCGTCGAGCATGGCGCGGCTGGCGCCCGTCCCCATCTCGCCCGTCAGCGCGGCCATGGGCGATCCGGAGCCGCCGCCGCCCTCGGGAACGCGCGGCGCGGCCAGCCGCTCCAGCGCGGAGGCGGCGCCCCGCGCGAAGGCCTCCGACAGCCGGTCCACGTTCTCCGGCCGGGTGATCTCCTCGACGGCGCCCCGCCCGGCTCCATACCCCGTGTGCTCCGCGATGGCGCCCTTCTCGGATTCAGGCTGTTCCGCCCGCTTCCGCTGGAACGTGTCGAGCGCCCCCTCCGCCGCCTTCGATCCGAGGTCCTTGGCGGTGGTGCCGCAGCCGGCGATCGCCACCAGGGCGAGCGCCGGAAGCACCGCACGACGCTGAACGCGCACCGGGGCCGCCACCCTGCCTCACTGGGCGACGTAGACGACTTCGGGGCCGTCGTAGACCGGGCGGTACGCGGCGCTACCGCAGTGGTAGACCGTGCCCGAGTAGTTGCACCCGGCGGGCAAGGAGGCCACGGTCGCGCCGGCCACCACCGCCGCCCCCGCGACGGCCACCCCGGCGACCGCCGCCCCCGGGTAGGCGGGCATCCCCGTGGTCCGGCGCGTCGTGCGCCGCGCGACGCCGGCGTAGCTCACCGGGGTCATCGGCCTCCCGACCACCGCCCAGGCGTCACCCGCCACGGCGCCCAGCGCCAGGAGGGCCGCCGCGACTCGTCTCTTCCAGTTCATTGCCCACCACCCTTTCCAGCCTCGCCGGCCCCACCGGTGCCCGTCGCCTGGGGTCTCTTCAAGAAGTCGATCTTCTGCGCTCCCGGAGGCGGCTTGAACGCGAACCGGTCATCGGGGAGCTTGGTCTGGAAGTCCCAGTTCGACAGCTCGACGCGGAAGTCGGGCGTACCCGGCACGTCCTTGGTCGTGATGACGTAGCGCCGCGGCACCGGGCGAGCGCCGGTCTCGATCCACACCTGCCAGTCCACGTCCTTGCTCCGGAAAGCCAGGTGATGCACGGGCGTGCCGTTCACCATCTCCTGGCCGACGTACGTCCCCGAGGTGACGCAGTCCATCAGGCCCGCGTACGCGTCGGAGTACAGGAAGTCGGCCCCGGGTGCCTCGATGCCCAGCTTGTCCCGCGCCGCGTCGAGCGCCTGGTCCAGGGTCGGCGGCGCGGGTGCCTGGGCGAAGAGGTTGCCGTCCTTCCCGAAGATCGTGAAGGTCTTGCCGTCGTAGAAGAAGGCCCGCTCCTTGGCCTCGCGCGTCCGCTCCGCGCGCAGCCTGTCGGGACGCCTGACCGCCACCCGGCTGGAGTAGGGGACGTCGAGCTTCTGCCCGTCCTGGGTCACCACCACCATCACGCCTTCGGTCTGCACCGAGAGGTTCTGCTGGCGTCCCAGGAACCCGGTCATCTCCTTGAGGATGCCCGTGGCCTTGGGGTCGATCTTCGAGGTCGAGGCCTCCGGCGTGGCCGTGCCCGAGCGCGCCGCCGCCGACGCCACCATCACCAGGAATGCGATTCGCCGTGCTGTTCCGGTTCCCATGCGGCGAAGGTCGATGGGCCGCATCACCGCGGCAATTGTCCGGTGCGCCAGGGCTCCCTCGCCAGGCATCCGGGAAGCGTCCGGGGTGGCAGTGAATATCGTTGAAGAGTGCACGCACCAGGTGCGCGCCTTCAGGGAGGAATACCAATGCTACGAAAGCGAATCATTCCCGCGGTGGCGGTGTCGTTGGGGCTCATCCTCGCCGCCTGCTCGAGAATGATTCGCTTTCGTAGCATTGGTATTCCTCCC
>DATBSS010000596.1:0-6960 GCA_036559665.1 Myxococcaceae bacterium | reverse complement strand
TGCCGTGCTTGCCGCACAGCTCGAACACCCAGGGCAGGCACTGCTTGCCCAGCCCCTGGAAGTCGTACGGGCTGGTGCGCGGCTTGTACGCGCCCATGCGGGTGGTGCGGATGCCCTCCTTCGCCAGCGCGGCCAGCATCTGGTCCACGTGCTCGCGGGTGTCCACCGCGCACAGCCCGGCGATGAGCTGCGCCTGGTCGCCGCCGAAGGTGACGCCGTTGTAGTCGAAGGCGTTGGTCTGGGCGTCCTTTCCGTGCCGGCCGATCAGCCGGTACTTCACCGAGACGCGGCTCACCGCGCGCACGCCGGCCAGCGCCTCGAACGGCTCGGTGGGCACGGCGCGGGTGGAGCCGATGAGGTGCACCTCGCGCACGGTGGCCCCGGCGCCGACGAACTCGTAGAGCTTGGTGGTGACGCCCTGGTAGCGCTCCGCCTGCGAGACGACGGCGTCCACGGCGGACTTGGGGGCTTCGGGGTCGAGCGTGACGATCATGGGGGTTTCTGCAGCGAGCGCGAGAAGGCGAGGATGGCGGAGAAGATGTCAGCCACCCGGTCCGCGTCCAGCCCCAGCTCGGCGGCGCGGGCGCGGCGGGATTCCAGCAGTTGGCGCTCGCGGGCGGGGTCCGCCACCGTCCAGCCGCGCTCGGCCTTGGCGCGGCCGATCTGCTGCGCGAGCGCGGCGCGGCGCGAGAGCAGCTCCAGGATCTCCCCGTCCGCCTCGTCGATCAGCGCGCGCGTCTCGCGCAGCTCCGGCGACTGGGCGCCCAGGTCCGGGATGGACGGCGCCTCGGTTCCCGGCGCCTGGCCGGACGCCTCCAGCCCGCGGTCGGCGGCGGAGAGCGCGTCGATCAGCCGGTGCCGCGCCTCGGCGGCGAACGGGTTGTGGCGGTGCAGCGCCGAGTACAGGTGCCCGGCGTCCTGGCGGATGGACTCCACCACCCGCGCCATGCGCTGGAAGGACGGCGGCGCCAGCGCGGCGTCCAGCGGCACGCCCGCGTCCAGCATCCCCTTGGCGACGAAGAACACCAGCGCGTGCGTCTGCGCCATCTCCCGGTCGTGCGCCTCCGGCGTCCGCTCCAGCACCGCGCAGCCGATGCGGCGGTACAGCGCCGAGACGCGCGCAGCGGCGCCCGGGTGGCGCGCGTCCGGGCAGACCACCACGCGCAGCGGGCGCTCGCCCAGCAGCAGGCTGGCGGGCCCGAACAGCGGATGCGTGGCCACCCACGGGACGCGATCGCCCAGCGCCCGCTCCATCGCCGCCGCCGGGCCGACCTTCACGCTCCCCACGTCCGCCACCAGGTGATCCGGCCCCACGTGCGGCGCCAGCCCTTCCAGCGCGCCCGCCATGGCGTCCAGCGGCGCCGCCACGAAGATCGCCCCGGCCTCCGCCGCCAGCGCCTGGACCGAACCGGCCGCCACGTCCCCGGGCGGCGGCGCCACGGGGTCGAACGCGCGCACCGGCACCCCCGCGGCCCGGAACAGCCCGGCCAAGGCCTGCCCGAAGCGCCCGTACCCCAGAAACCCCACCGCGCCTGCGTCCGGCATTGGAATGGTCAAGATATCATGGCGCCAATGTAGGATTTTCGCGCCGATCCACTTCTATCAGCGCCAAGAAGAATCTTCTCCCTGGTAAAGGACCAAGTCAGATCACAGCGAAACTAGGTCCTCAGAAAGCGAGACAACGAGGTACCCCCGGTTCCTCCTTAGCGAGGTCCTACCCCATGGTTCCGTCGACGAACGCTGCCGCGCCGAAGCCCCAGCCGCCCCCGGCGCCGAAGGCTGAAGCCAAGCCGGCCGAAGCAAAGCCCGCTGAAGCCAAGCCAGCCGAAGCAAAGCCCGCCGAGCAGGCCCAGGCCCCCGCGGCGCAGCAGACTCCCAAGGACGCGTTCGACGCGCAGGCCAAGCCGGCGCAGCCCACCCAGCGCGCGCAGGGCGACACGTTCGACCAGAAGTCCGGCGGCGGCCTGGGCGACACGCTGCTGGACGCGGCGAAGTCGGTGGTGAAGCCGGTGGCCGACGCGGTGGCGCCGGTGGTGAAGCCGATCGTGGACGCGGTCGCGCCGGTGGTGGCGCCCGTCGCCAACGCCGTGGGCTCCATCGGGCAGGCGGTCGGATCGGCGATCGGCAAGTTCGCCGGCCGCATCGACGACCTCTGGGGCGACAACGCCGTCATCGCCAAGCTGGCGGACATCGGCCAGCCGGGCGTGGCGCAGGACGCCGCCAACCCGCCCGACCCGGCCAAGCCGGCCGAGGGGATGACGGCGGACCAGCAGAAGGCGTACGACGCGCTCCCGCCGGACCAGAAGGCGCAATACGACGAGCTGCACGCGCAGGCGACGGACACCTGGCGCTACCGCACCGTGGGCCCGGAGGCGGTCATCGCCACGCCCAGCTCCTCGGTGGACCACCTCCGCCAGCTCCTCACCTCAGGCCAGCTGGGCGACTACCTCAAGGTGGAGGACGCGCTGAAGGGACCGGACCAGCTCTCGCACCGCAACGACGTCCGCGAGCTGCTCTTCACCGGCAAGCTCACCGACGGCAACGTGAACCGCGACTTCCAGAGCACGCTGAGCGCGATGGCGGACCTGGCCAAGGGCGGCACCACGGAGATCGGCGTGGACCGCACCAAGCTGCTCGGCCAGCTGGCCCACGACCTCAACCACCCGGAGCAGATCCGCCAGGGCACCGGCAACAAGGACTGCGGCGGCACCACCGCGGCGTTCGTGATGGCGCTCACCTCGCCGGCCGAGTACGCGCGGATGATCCAGGGCCTGGGCGAGAAGGGGCAGGTGGAGCTCACCCCCGAGTGGGCCCAGTGGTTCGGCGCCAAGAGCAACGTGATGAAGGTGAACGGGACGTTCGACCCGAACGACACCTCCCGCTCCGTCACCCAGCAGCTGTTCGCCAAGACGTTCGACCAGGAGGCGGTCAACGGCCAGGCGCCGGTCACCGCTCCCGGCCAGGCCACGCAGGCGGCGGTGGCCGGCATCAACGGCGACCAGCTCAAGAACGGCCTCAACGACAAGGGCATCCTCGGCGGCGGCTGGGACGCGGTCTACATGCCGCCCGCCAACGAGGAGGGCAAGCCCCAGGTCGTCACCGACGAGCAGCGCGCCCAGGCGCAGAAGGCGGCCGAGGACATGATCAACGGCGCCAAGCCCGACGCGCCGATCATGGTCAATGTCAACAACCACTGGGTGACCGTGCTCGGCCACGACCGCGACGGGAACTTCTGGGTGAAGGACCCCATGGGCACCGACGTGCGGAAGGTCTCCATGGAAGACCTCACCAACGGGCTCAACTCGGTGGTCTACCAGGCGAAGAACGCGGAGCAGAACCCGCCCCCCGACTTCATGCACAACACCGCCTGGGGCCAGCCCGGTGGCGGCGGCTCCTCGGGCGGAGGCTTCGGCAGCAGCGGCGGCGGCAGCGGCGGCCGCGGCGGCCAGTAGCGTTCACCTCCGCTTCGCCAGCCAGCCCTCCACCTCGACGGCGCGCTCGGCCTTACCGGCGCTCTGGTAGTTCTTGAGCGCCTGCTCGCCGTACTTGAGCGCCGCCGCCTTCTGCTGCCCCAGCTGCCAGAGCGCCCGCGCCAGGGCGTACTGGGTGTCGGCCAGGTCCACCGGGTCCTTGCCGCGGATGGCGAGCGCCTTCTCCAGCATGGGCCGCGCCTCCTCCGGCCTCCCCAGCCCCAGCAGCGACTGGCCGATCCCGTCGAAGGAGTACGAGACGATCTGGTCGTCCGGGGCCAAGACCTGCTGCTTGATCTCCAGCGAGCGCTGGTAGGTGGCCAGCGCGTCCTGGTAGCGGTGCTCCTCCTGGTAGATGGTGGCCTTGATGTCCAGCGTGTTGGCCACCGTGACGTTCTGCTCGCCCATGTGCTTGCGCGCGATGCGGAGCGCCTCGTCGATGTTCTTGTGCGCCGACCCGAAGTCGTGGCGCTCGATCTGCACCAGGGCGGTGGCGTAGTAGCGCGGCCTCAGGTCGGGGTGGTCCGGGCCCAGCCGGCGGCGCGTGGAGGCGATGGTCTCGTCCAGGAGCGTGATCGCCTCTTCCAGCCGGCCCAGCCGCTGGTAGACCATGGCCAGGTTGCCGGTGGCGTTGAGCGTCCGCGGGTCGTCGCGCCCCAACTCCGAGGTGAGGAACCTGCGGCCGCTCTCCAGCACCGTGGCGGCCATCGCGTTCTGGCCCTCGCGCGCGTGGAGCGTGCCCAGGTTGACCAGGAGATCCGCCTGGCCTTCGGCGTTGCCGCCGGTGCGGTCCAGCACCGCCTGCGCCTGGGCGGCCCACTCCTCGCCCCGCGCGTAGTCCTGGCCCAGCGCCAGCGAGAACACCGCCTCGGTGGCGGCGCGCGCCCGCACCCGGTCCACCCGCCCCGCGTCCGCCGCCAGCGCGGCTGCCCGCAGGACCTCCGCGCCGCGCGCCGTCTCCCCGGTCTTGTTCAGCAGCGTGCCCTGCACCAGCAGCGCCTCCGCCTCCACCGGCTTGTACTTGAGGTCCCGCGCCCGGTCGACCACCGCGGCCACCTTCTCCAGCGCCACCTTGTAGCGGCCCGCGTCCAGCAGCGCGTTTACCTCCGCCAGCGTCTGTTTCAGCTTCTGGATGGCCTCCCGCGCCTGCGGGTCGTCCGGCAGCGGCACGCCCTGGCCGAGCGAGGAGGTGTCCGCGCAGGAGCGCACGCTGGACAGGCCGGACGCCGCGTCCACCGCGCGGTCCACCAGCTTCTGGTCCGCGGTGGCCATCAGCGCGGTGAGGTACTGCAGCTCGTGCAGGCGCAGGTCCAGGCACTCCATCCGCAGCGCCATCACCGACTCCGGCTGGTCACCGCGGATGCGGGTGGCGGCGCAGGCGTCGTCGCGCATCGCCGCCCACCGGCGCCCGTAGTCGTCCAGCACGCCCGTCGCGCGCTGGAACTGGGCCTCGCCGTCCGGCAGCGCGGAGAACGCCCGCCGCATCGCCGCCCGGCGGTCCGCGTCCCAGGCGCCCTCCAGCCTCCGCTCGGAGCCCTTGCAGCGCAGGTCCGGCCGGAGCGCGAACATCCCCGCCGCCGCCAGCGCGCCCACCCCCAGCACCGCGCCCGCCAGCCGGGCGTTGACCTTCCCCTTGCGCGCGTCCTGCTGGAGCGCGTCCAGGAAGGCGTCCATGGTGGGGAAGCGCTTCGGCGGCTCGGCGGAGAGCGCCCGCCGCACCGCCTGCCCCAGCCACTCCGGCACGCCGTGCCCGGCCGGCGGCGCCTGGATCTTCCCGTCCTCGATGGCGACCAGGCGCTCCGCCAGCGTCTTGGGCTCGAAGGGGCGGACGCCGTAGAGCGCGTCGTAGAGCGCCACCGCCATGCTGAACTGGTCCGTGCGCTCGTCGGTCGTCTCGGCGCGCATCTGCTCCGGCGCCATGTAGCGCGGCGTGCCCATGATGGTGCCGGCCAGGGTGAGCGGCGTGTCCAGCAGGGCCAGCTCGACGGAGCCGGTGCGTTCCTCGGTGTCCTCGTGGCGGGACTCGCCCATGGGCCGCGCCAGCCCGAAGTCCGCCACCCGCGCGCGCCCGTCCTTGCCGATGAGGACGTTGTCCGGTTTGAAGTCGCGGTGGATGAGGCCCACCGCGTGCGCCGCCGCCAGCCCGCGGCCGGCCTGCACAAACAGGTCGCGCACCTCCTGCCAGCTCCGCTTGCGCTCGCGCAGCCAGTCCTTGAGGTTCACCCCGTCCACGAATTCCATGGCCAGGAAGACCCGGCCCTGGAAGGTGCCCACGTCGTGCACCGCCACCACGTTGGGGTGGGTGAGGCGGGCCATGGCCTGCGCCTCGCGCTGGAGCCTGAGCTGCAAGCGCTCCCGGCTCACCTCTGATCGGCCGCGCTGGGCCAGCACCTTGAGCGCCACGCGGCGGTCGAGCTGCGGGTCGTAGGCGGCGTAGACGGCCCCCATCCCGCCCGAGGCCAGGTGCTGGAGGATGTCGTAGCGCCCCACCGCCGCGCCGCGCTCCAGCGGCTCCGCCTCGTCGTCGTCGCTCCCGGACGGCGTGCCGTCGGGGAGGACGGGCAGGGTGTGCCCGCCGCGGATGTCCCCGGTGGCCGCCGGCGTGACCTTGCCGTTGCCGGCGCCGCTGGGTACCTCGCCGGAGTCGTCCCTCTCGTCGTCGTCTTCGCCCGGGCCGCTCAGCTTGGAGAGCGTGGAGCGGCAGGCGGCGCAACCCCGCGCGTGGGAGGTCACCCGTTCGACGTCCGGGGGCGGAAGCTCACCCTGGGCCAGAGCCACCAGCTCGTTGTCCGACGGGCACATCGGCGCGGGATTGTATGTTGAGCGCCGCTCGGAGGCGCCGAACTGTCAAAGTTTCGGCACTGGTTCTTACCGGGTGAGAGGCGATCTGTGGGCTCATGTCTCCTTTGTGGCGACATGGGTGCGATGGCGTCGCCTGTGGGCCTTATCAGCCGGCGAGAAGAGCCTTCCGGGGGGTAAAGTGCGGGCGCGTTTTATTGCGAAACGGGACCCTTAGAAATCGAGACAACGAAAGTGGTCCCAGAGCTGTCTTTCTCCCAGGTCCCAGGGCGAAGGTCCCCCAATGGTTCAGAACACCGCGCAGAAGCCCCAGTCGCCCCCGCCGCCGCCGAAGCAGCCGGCTGCCCAGCCCACCGCGCCAGCGCAGGGGCAGCAGACCCAGGCCCAGGGCCCGGCACAGGACGCCGCCAAGGTCGCCCCGAAGCCGGTCACCCAGACCGGATACAGCAAGCAGGACGGGTTCGAGGCTCAGCCGCGCAGCACGGCCCGCCCGACGGCCCAGGCGCAGGGCGACACCTTCGAGGCCGCTCCGGTCAAGCCGACCACCAGCGCTGACGCCGCTGCGATCAAGCCGACGACCACCAGCGCCGACGCCGCTGCAGTTCAGCTGACCACGAAGCCCGCCGAGGCGCCGGCGGCCGACGTGAAGCCGGCGGCTGACGTGAAGCCGGCGGCTGACGTGAAGCCGGCG
>DATBSS010000595.1:0-7245 GCA_036559665.1 Myxococcaceae bacterium | reverse complement strand
CCGTCACGAGCACGAGGCCGCGCGGCTTCTTCGTGAGCTCGCCGACGACCGGCGGCAGCCCGAGCTCCTCGAGCGACGGGATCTTGAACGGGATCGTGCGGAACGCGCCGCTCACCGCACCGCGCTGCATGAAGATGTTCGCCCGGAAACGCGAGAGCCCCTTCACGCCGAACGAGAGGTCGAGCTCGTTGTCCTCTTCGAACTTGTGCTTCTGGGCGTCGGTGAGGATGGAGTAGCAGAGTTGCTTGGTCTCCACCGGGGTGAGCGGCGGCGTCTTCAGCGGGACGAGGTCGCCGTCGATCCGCAGCTGCGGCGGAGAGCCGGTGGTGATGTGGAGGTCGGACGCGCCCTTCTCGACCATTGCCTTCAACAGCTGGTGCAGGTTCGCCATAACCCTCTCTATCCGTAGAATCTAGAAGCGGTCGGGAGCGGTGTTGGCCACCACTTCCTCCAGCGTGGTGACGCCGTTCATCATCTTCAACAGTCCGGCGGCGCGCAGCGTCTGCATCCCCAGGCGGATCGCCTCCTGCTTGAGCTCGGCGGCGGAGGCGCCGTTGATCACCAGTTCCTTGAGGCCGTCCCAGAAGGGCATCACCTCGTAGACCGCCACGCGGCCCCGGTAGCCGCGGTCGTTGCACTCGCGGCAGCCCTGGGGGCCGAAGGGACTGAAGGTGCCGATCCGGTCCGGCGGCACGCCGGCGTCGATCAGCGACTGGTCCTCCATCTGCATCGGCTTCTTGCAGGAGTTGCACAGCTTGCGGCACAGGCGCTGGGCCAGGATGAGGTTCAGGGACGCGGTGACCAGGAAGGGTTCGATGCCCATGTTGAGCAGGCGGCTCACCGTGCCCGGCGCGTCGTTGGTGTGGAGGGTGGAGAGCACCAGGTGGCCGGTGAGCGCGGCCTTGACCGCGATCTCCGCGGTCTCGAAGTCGCGGATCTCGCCGATCATGATGATGTCCGGGTCCTGGCGGAGGAAGCTCCTCAGGGCGGAGGCGAAGTTCAGGCCGATGTCGTCGTGCATCTGGACCTGGTTGATGCCGCCGAAGTTGTACTCCACCGGGTCCTCGGCGGTGGAGATGTTCACGTCCACCGTGTTGAGCGAGGAGAGCGCCGAGTAGAGCGTGGTGGTCTTCCCGGAGCCGGTGGGGCCGGTGACCAGCACCATCCCGTAGGGCCGCTCGATGGCCTCCTTGAACCACTTCAGGGGCTCCGCGTCGAAGCCCAGCTTGGTCATGTCCAGCTGGAGGTTCGACTTGTCGAGGAGGCGCAAGACCACCTTCTCGCCGTACAGCGTCGGGCAGACGCTGACGCGGAAGTCCATCTCCTTGCCGCCGCCCACCTTGATCTTGATGCGGCCGTCCTGGGGGAGCCGGCGTTCGGAGATGTCCAGCTCCGCCATGATCTTCAGGCGGGAGGTGATGGCGCTCTTGAGCTTTATCGGCGGCTTCATCACGTCGTAGAGCACGCCGTCGATGCGGAAGCGGACGCGGAAGTCCTTCTCGTACGGCTCCACGTGGATGTCGGAGGCGTGCTTCTTGATCGCGTCCAGGAGGACCAGGTTCACCAGCTTGACCACCGGCGCGTCGTCCGCCGCCTTGGCCGCGTCCTCGATGGACTCGACCTCCTCCTTGGCGACCTCGACGTCCTCCTCCACCTGGCCGACGATCTCCTCCAGGGAGGGGCCCTTCTCCGCGTAGTAGCGCTCGATGGCGTCGCGGATGGAGGGCTCCGAGGCGACCACCGCCTCGATGTTGTAGCCGGTGAGGAACTTGAGGTCGTCGACCGCGTAGATGTTGGACGGGTCGCACATGGCCACGATCAGCGACGGGCCGGCGCGGTTCACCGGGATCACCAGGTGCTTCTCGGCCACGTCTTTCGGCACGAGCTTGATGATCTCGGGGTCGATGTCGAAGTCCTTCAGGTTGATGGCGGGCACGCCGTACTGCTTGGAGAGGAAGTCGGTCAGCTTCGACTCCTCGATCGCGCCGGTCTTGATGAGCGCGGTCCCGATGCGGGTCCCGCTCTTCTGCTGCTCCTCCTGGGCCTTGCGGAGCTGCTGGACCGAAATCAGGTTTTCGCGGACGAGCAGCTCACCAAGCCGGCCGGACATGCGTCTCCCTCGATCAGGTGTGGGAAGAAGCGAGGATAGACCAATCCACGCGAGTTGAGCGGCCGGTCATGTAGTCAGTCGGTGGCCCGCGCGCACACCGTCCGGGCGGACTCGACGTCGCGCTTGATCTGCCCGGCCAGCTCGGCGGGAGAGGCGAAGCGCTGCTCCGCGCGCAGCCGATCCAGGAACTGCACCCGGAGCCGCTTGCCGTAGAGGTCGCCCTGGAACGCCAAGAGATGCACCTCGATGGTCACCTCGTGGCCTCCGAAGGTCGGCTTCACCCCGATGTTCGCCGCCCCGCTCCACCAGGGAGATGGGGCTTCCTCGCCCAGCTGGCGCACCCGGACCGCGTACACGCCGGCGCCGGGGCGCAGCTCGTTCTGGGTGTCCACGTTGGCGGTGGGGAAGCCGATGCCGCGCCCGCGCCCCTGGCCCGGGATGACGGTGCCGTCCAGGTCGAACCAGCGGCCGAGCAGCCGGCGCGCGGCGGAGACGCGGCCCTCCAGGATGTACTCGCGGATCTTGCTGGAGGAGGCCACCACGCCGTCCACCGTGACCGGCGTAACCACGTGCACGGACCCGCCGCGCCGCTTCGCCGCCGCCTCCAGCGTGGCCTGGGTCCCACCCCGCGCCTGGCCGTAGGTGAAGTCGGTGCCGATGACCAGGTGCCGGGCGCCCAGCTGGTCCAGGATCTGCGCCTCGAACGCCTCCGGGCTGGTGTGCGCGTACTCGGTGGTGAAGGGCTGCACCACCACGCCGTTCAGGCCGTGCTCCCCCATCAGCTCCAGCTTGCGCGGGAGCATGTTGATCAGCTTGGGCGCCAGGTCCGGCTGGAGCACCTTGCCGGGGTGCGGGTCGAAGGTGAGCGCCCAGGCCGGCCCGTGGCGGCGCGCCTCGGCGAAGAGGGCCTGGTGGCCCAGGTGGACGCCGTCGAAGTTGCCCAGCGCCACCGCGGCGCCGGCCAGCGCCCCCTGGGCCTCGGAGATGGAGTGGAAGACGCGCATGGAGCTCCTTCAGGCGGGAATAGCAGAACGGTGCGCCCAGATGCACCTTGCCCGGCGCGCACCGGCGATGCTCAATTCGGCGTCATGAGCCGCTCGCTGATGCGGCCCGACCCGGCCGGCCCGGAGCTGGTCGGACTGGAGGCGCCGCCGGACTGGGACCAGGTGTTCGGCTTCGCGGGCCCGCTGGAGCTGGAGATCGGCTGCGGGGCCGGCGGGTTCGCGCTGGAGTACGCCAGCCGGCACCCGCGCGTCCGGTACGTGGCCTTCGAGTGGCGCAAGAAGTTCGCCCGCGAGGTGCAGCACCGCTCCTCCGCCCGCGGCCTGTCGAACCTCAAGGTGATCGAGGCGGACGCCCGCGAGGAGATCCCCCGGCTGTTCACCAGGGGCTCCCTCTCCGCCGTCCACGTCCAGTTCCCCGACCCCTGGTGGAAGCGCGCCCACCAGAAGCGCGCCATCCTCAGCCCGGACTTCACCCGGCTGCTCTACGAGCTGTGCGCCCCCGGCGCGGCGTTCGACCTGCGCACCGACGTGGAGGACCGCGCCCGGCGGATGCTCGCCACCCTGGAGGCGGCCGGCTTCCAGAACCCGCTGGGGCCCGGGGCCTTCCATCCCCACGACCCGGAGGAGGCCCCCTCCACCCGCGAGAAGCGCTACCTCATCTCCGGACAGCCCGTGTACCGCGCCCGCCTCCGCAAGCCCGCTTGACCGATCAGGCTCCCGGGCCGCCGGGCAACCGGCATAGCGTCCTTTTCACCGCCCGCGCGAGGGCCGCCCAGCCAAATGGCCGGTGGATGGCCCTCGCACCGAAGAATCGGTGCGGAAAAGCCGGAAACGGTCTAGACAACGGGATCGTGAGCCGGAAGGCCCCCGCCATCGCCTTGGCCCTCCTCGGAGGAGCGCTGTGGGGTGGCTGCAGCAAGAAGGATGATCCCGTGACCGCATACAGCGCGCTCGCGACGTCGGTGGACAAGGGCGAGTATCCGAAAGCGTACGAAGCGCTCTCGGCCCCGACCAAGCAGATCCTGGAGGCGCGTGCCAGGAAGCTCCACGCAGATTCGGACGGCGGCGTCCGCGACGACCCCGCCTCGCTCTTTGTCTCCGCCAACGGCCAGGCCCCCGAGCCCCAGGACGTACGCCTGGTGTCTTCGGACGAAGGCCGGGCCGTCCTCCGCATCCGCACCTCGAAGGGCGAGCGCGAGGTGGTGATGGTGAAAGAGGAGTCGGGCTGGAAGCTCGACCTCACGGGGGCCCTCCATGAATGACCGCAAGCCGCCCCGCCGGGGCCCCACGCCTCAGGTCGAGGTGATCCGCAAGGGGCCCCCGGGCTCGACGCCCTTGGCACCGTCCCCCTCTCCTTCTCCGGCTCCCACCGCGTCCGCGCCGGTCGTGCCGCGCACGCCGGCGAGCCCGCCCGCCGCTCCCAGGGCGCCGGGGCCCCCGGTGGCCCCTCGCCCGGTGGCGCCGGGCGCGCCCGGCGCGGCGCCCAGGGCAGCCGGGGTGGCGCCGCGCCCCTCGGGTCCACCGCGCCCGTCCGGCCCGCCGCGCCCGTTCGACCGCGGGCCCAGGCCCTCCGGCCCTCCGCCCGGCGCCAGCGCTGGCGCTGGTCCGTCCGCTGGTCCCGCCGGCCCCGGCGCGCCGCCCGGCCGCGGTTTCGACCGGGCTGGAGGACGTCCCGGCGGCGGCCGCCCCGGCGGCTTCCGTTCCGGGCCCAAGCCTTTGCGCCCGCCCACCGAGGAAGAGGTGGTGGCGCTGGCCAAGCGCGAGAAAGTCCCCTACCGCATCGCCCGCGGCGACCTCGATGGGAAGATGAAGTGCCGCGTGTGGCGGAAGCTGCACGCCGAGGAGGCCAAGCGCTTCGACCAGGCCTACCTCCTGATGGAGAAGCACCCGGAGCTGGGCCTGCCGGACGCCTTCGCGCTGGTGCAGAGCGGGATGAGCATCGAAGACCTGCAGCAGCGCCGCGTCCGCACGCAGAAGAAGGCGGCGGTGAAGGAGGCTCGCGGCTCGGTGCCCGGGAGCGCGGTGGACGCCTACCTGGCCGCGCTGATCGCCGAGAAGGCGGAGGTGGCGGTGGTGCTGGGCGACCGCACCCTGGTGGACGTGCTGGTGCAGAGCGAGCCCATCGCCTTCAAGCTGGAGCGGTCCGGGCGGCTGGAGAAGCTCCAGGTGGTGCTGCTGGCGCGGCGCACGCTCTGGGACCCGCTCAGCCCCACGCTGGACCGGGACCAGAAGCTGGCCCAGAAGCCGCTCCCCATCGTCCGCCAGCCCGAACGCCGGCCCTTCTCCGACCCGCGTGCCTTCATGCCGCAGATAGGCCAGGAGATCGGCATCACCCTGCGCAACGGCATCCGGCTCAAGCAGCTGCTGGTGGCGGTAGGCCCCTTCGACCTGCTGGTCGGCCAGACCGGGAACGAGATCTTCATCCCGCTCCACGGCATCGCCCGGCGGGCGGAGCAGGAGCCCCCGGCCGGCGGCGAGGCTCCAGCCGGCGGCGAGGCCCCCGAGTCGTAGCTTCCGGGAGGGGCTACGGGCCCTTCTTCGCCAGGTGCGGCTCGAGCGGGATGACCTGGCTGACGTGCGTCCCGGCCTTCGCCGCCTTGGCGCGCCGGACCATCATCGGGATGTCGCCCTCGCCGCGCTCCACCGCGGCGCGCAGGTCGGTGACGCGCTCGTGGTGCCGGTCGATGGCGATCTCCTCCACGCCCAGGGCGGTGAGCTCGCGCAGCGTCTGTTCGGCCGACAGCAACACCGCGCCGGCGCGGTCCGGGTCGCGCTGGGCGAGCGAGAGCCAGGCCACCGTCTCGGAGCCGACCAGCTCCAGCTCCAGGCCCACCGCGCGGACCAGCTTGCCCTCGCGCGACTCGAGCGAGACCTTGCGCAGCGGCACGCCCTGGCGCCGGGAGTCGCCCCGCTCCTGGCAGCTGCCGGTGATCTCCGCGTTCCAGGCGGGCTCGGAGAGGGTGCCGGTGAGGAGCACGCGCCGCGGCAGCCCGCGGGAGATGCCGCCCAGGCTGATCACCAGCGAGTCGCGGTCCACGCGGGTGGGGAAGCCGTGGCGGCAGCCGAGGGCGAGGAAGCCATCCGGCCGCACCGTCACCTGGGCGCCCTGCGCCGCCTCGCCGAAGAGCACCGCGAACACCGCGCCCATCGCCACCGGGAGGCCGTCCGGGCCGTCCACGTGCTCGTAGCTGTTCTCCGAGGGGAGCGTGAGCGCGGCCAGGATCTCCGGCAGGTAGTGGCGGCCCAGCCCCAGCGCGTGCACGCCCACGCCCGCCTGCGCCACCCGCTGGCCCAGCTCCTGGAAGGCGCTCTCCGTCTCCGGGCCCACGGAGGGTTCGCCGTCGGTCAGCAGCAGCAGCTTGGGGCGGCGGCCGGGCACCAGCAGCCGCGAGAGCGCCTTGGTGCCCAGGTCCACCGCCTGGTGCAGCGCCGTGCCGCGGCCGGTGATGATCTCCCCCAGCGCCTGGGTCATCTGGCGCTTGCCGCGTTCGTTCATCGCGGTGACGGGGACGCGCTGTTCGGCCACGGCGTCGAACACCACCAGGCCGAGGAAGTCCTCCGGGCCGGCCTGGTCCACCAGCTGCTGAGCGGCCTCCACCGCGGCGGCCATGGGCGCGCCCTTCATGGAGCCGGAGCGGTCCAGGAGGAGGTTGATCACCACGGGGGTGCGGGAGCCGTCCGATTCGGCTTCGGCGCGGACGAGGATGTGGCCCTCCCGCTCCGTCTCTCCGGTGGTCTCCAAGCCCCATGCCGTCCAGTTCATCCGACTTCTCCCTTTGGCGTGCTGCGGGCGCGGCGGAACACGCATTGTCCTCCGGCCAAGACCAGAATTCCAAGGGCCTCGGCGGGGTTTGAACCCGGGGCCCGGTTTCGCGTAATCAACGGGGTAGGAGACCGCATGAACTTCGACAAGCTGCTGAAGATCCTCGCCTCGGTGGCCCTGGCCGCCATCATCGGCCTCGGCGTCCGGGCGTCGGCGGGCGACGAGAAGAAGGAACCCGCCAAGGCGCCGGCCCCGGAGAAGGCCGCTCCCGCCGCCCGCACCGTGGAGCTCAAGGTCACCGACAAGGGGTTCGAACCCACCCCCGTAAAGGTGAAGAAGGGCGAACCGATCCGCCTCCGGATCACCCG
>DATBSS010000594.1:0-9728 GCA_036559665.1 Myxococcaceae bacterium | reverse complement strand
GAGGCGTTCAGTTCCCCGCCGAGATGACGCTGGTCGCCGAGACCTCCACCAGCACGTCCACCGGCCGCCGCGGCAGCGTCACCGTGAAGATGGACCCACCGCCCGGCCGCCCGGCGACGGAGATCTGCCCGCCGTGGGCCTCGGCGATCTGCCGGGCGATGTAGAGGCCCAGGCCCAGGCCCCCGTAGTGGCGGGCGGGCACCGCGCGCTCGAAGCGGCGGAAGATGCGCGCCGCGTCCTCCGGCTCCACGCCGATGCCCCGGTCGGAGACGGAGACGGTGGCGGACCGCGCCTCGCCGCTCACCGCCACCTCGATGGGCCGGCCCATCCCGTACTTGATGGCGTTGGAGAGGAGGTTGGTGGCCACCTGCTCCAGCCGGGACCGGTCCCACAGGCCGGTGGCGCCCTCCGACAGGCGCAGCTCGATGGGGCAGCCGGCCCGGATTGCCTCGTCCTGGAACCGCTCCGCCACGTCCCGCGCCACCGCCGCCAGGTCGCACTGCTCCAGCTCCAGGCTCATCCGGCCGCTGGCGATGCGCGACACGTCCAGCAGGTTCTCCACCAGCTTGGAGAGCCGCTGCGCCTGCCGCAGCGCCACGTCCAGGCGCTCCAGCACCCGTTCGTCCGGCGCCGCCCGCTCCAGGCTGCGCCTCAGCGTCTCCAGCTGGAGGCGCATCGGGGTGAGCGGCGTGCGCAGCTCGTGCGAGGCGATGGAGAGGAACTCGTCGCGCGCGCGGACCGCCTCGGTGAGCTGGCGCTCGATGCGCTTGCGCTCGGTGATGTCCAGCATGGTGCCGATCAGGCGGTGGAGCGGGGCCACCTCGCTCACCGTCCGCCGGGCGTGCACCTCGATCCAGTGCTCCGGGCCCTCGCGGTGGGTGCGCAGCTCCACGCGCATCTCGCCGCCGCCACCACCCTCCGCCGCCTCCAGCAGCGCCGCCGCCCGGGCCCGGTGGTCGGGATGGATGCGCTGGAGCAGGCGGTCGTACGGGACGGCCCCGCCGTCGTGGAGCCAGAGCAGCTCGCGGCAGCGCGCGTCGCACGTGATCAGGCGGCTCTCCGCCGAAAGCTCCCACGTCCCCAGCCGGGTGGCCTCCGCCGCCAGCCGGAGCCGCTCCTCACTTTCCCGCAGCGCGTCCTGCTGCTGCGCGCTGGCCATCGCCAGGGCCACCCGGTCCGCCAGGGCCTGGAGGAGCGTGGCGTCGTCCTCGGTGTAGCCGTCCGGGCCGCGGCGGGTGCAGATCAGCACGCCCAGCGCCCGCCCGCGCAGCGCGATGGGCGTCGCCAGCAGGCTGATGGCGGTGTCGGCCGGGAGGACGTCCCGGAGCGCGGACGGGCGCATCTGCCGCTTCATCTCCTCCGCTCCCGCGCGGGAGATCAGCACCCGGCGGCGGGAACCGATCACCTGGCCGGTGATGCCCTCGAGGGCGCTGCCCGGGACCTTCACCGCCTCGCGGAGCCGCTCGTTCAGCTCCGGGTCGCGGTGGAAGAAGCCCGCCGTCTGCACCTGGGTGCCGTCCGGCGAGAGGACGCGCACCGAACAGGAGTCCCCCATCCGCTCCGCCACTACGCGGGCCACCGCCTCGTACAGGTGCTCCGGGGCGAGCGCGGCGTGGCCGAGCGTGCGCGAGACCTCCGCCACGACTTGCAGCCGCTCCGCCGACTCCCGGAGCGCGGAGACGTCCCGCATCGCGCCCACTGCCCGGAGCGCGTGCCCTTCCCGGTCGCGGAGGAAGTGCGCGCGGTCCTCCACGTGGGCCCAGGAGCCGTTGGCGCGCAAGAAGCGGTACTCCGCCCGCCAGGTGGAGACGTCCGGAGCGCCCGCTGCCGCCTCCAGCTCGCGCCGCACGCGGTCCGCGTCCTCGGGGTGGATCCGCCCCAGCTTCCAGGCGTGCGCCGGCTCGACCGCCGGCGCCGCCGGCCCCAGCAGGGTGTGGATGCCGGCGGCCCACCAGACCTGCTGGGTGACCGGGTTCCAGTCCCAGATTGCCTCGTCCACGGCGTCGGAGAACAGCAGCAGCCGTTCCTGGTGCCGCCGCGCCGCGCCCAGCTCCGCGGCGTTGGCCAGGGCCGTCTCCGCGGCGTTCCCGAGCGCCGCCAGCGCCACCGGGCACACCCGCTCCGCCGCGTCCGGAGCGCTGGAGAGCACCGCCAGCGCGCCACAGGCCGCCCCGTCGCGATCCCGCAGCGGAACCGCCCAGAGCCGGACGGCCTCGCGCCCGGCCTGCTGGACCAGGGCCGCCAGCGCCGGGTCCGCGGGCTCGGCGGACCGGGGCCCGGGGGCACCGGCGAGCTGGTACTGGAGCTCCGTCAGCGCAGCGCGGGCGGCGGGCGGAGGCAGGTGGCCCGGGTCGTCGGCGGCCTGCGAGCAGGCGTAGCAGTCCTCGGTCCAGCGGTCCCCCGCGGCGGCGGCCACCGCCAGGGCGGCCTCGCCGGCGCACAGCATGATCGCCTGGCGGCAGGCTTCGGCCAGGATCAGCCGGGGTTGCAGCAGGCCCATGATGCGGACCAGCGCGCCCGGAAGCGTGGAAGGGACGCCGCCTTCAGGCGGTGGGCTCATGGACGCAGGCGAGGATAGAAAATGCGCCCTCCCCGGCGTGAGGGCGGGCGCCGCCGGATCTGCCGCCTGGTGAACACTCCCGCTCAACCCCGGGCCAGGGCCTGCAGCCCGTCATACGCGGCGTACTTGTAGGCTTCACTGTAGGTCGGCACGTTGAAGGTGGCGTGGATGAAATCGTCAATGGGCCGGCCCTGGCTGACCGCCATCTGTCCCAGGTGGATGAGCTCCGCGGCGATGTCCCCCAGGATGTGGACGCCCACCAGGACGCGGTCCGCCCGCCGGAACACCAGCTTCACCAGCCCGTCCGTCGCGCCGGCGATGCGCGCGCGGGTGTTGCGCGCGAAGTGGCCCCGGCCCGAGAGGACGTCCATGCCCTTGGCCCGGGCGGCGTCCTCGGTGAGGCCCACCATCGCCACCTCCGGCATCGAGTAGACGCCGAAGGGCGGCAGCGCGTCGACGTGGTCCTTGAACGGGAGGTGGAAGGCGTGGCACGCGGCCACCCGCCCCTGCTCCTGGGAGACCGACGCCAGGGCCGGAGGGCCGATGACGTCGCCGGCGGCGTAGAGGCCGGGCGCGGTGGTCTGGAAGGTGACCGGGTCCACCCGGATCCGCCCGCGCTCGTCCAGCGCCACGCCGGCCTCCTCCAGCCCCAGGCCCTCCACGTTGCTGGCGCGCCCACCGGCGAAGAGGACGTGCTGCGGGTGCAGCGACTGGTCCTTCCAACGGAGCGCGGGGCGGCCGTCCTCGCGGGAGATGGTGGCCAGCCCGGTCGAAAGCTCGATCCGCATCCCCTGCGCGCGGAAGGCGTCGGCGAGGAGCGCCGCGAGCTCCGGGTCGATGAAGGAGAGCAGCCGGTCCGTGGCCTCCAGCAGCGTCACCTCCACCCCGAGCGCGGTGAAGATGGAGGCGTACTCGCAGCCCACCGCGCCGGCGCCGATCACCGCCAGGCTGCGGGGCAGCGTCTGGAGCTGGAGGATGCGCTCCGAGTCGAAGATGGTCTGGTCGTCGAAGGGAATGGACTTCGGGCGCAGCGGCCGTGAGCCCGTGGCGATCAGGATGGCCTCCGCGGTGAGCGTGCGCTCGCCGCCTCCCGCCAGCGCCACCTGCACCGCGCGGTCCCGGGTCAGCCGGCCTTCACCCTGGATCAGCTCCACCTTCATCCGGTCCAGGTTCCCGCGCACCGCCGCCGTCATCACCGCGGTCACCGCCTGGGTGCGCGACTTGAGCCGCTCCAGCTTCAGCGAGGCATCGAGCTGGAGGCTGATGCCGTAGACGTCCCGGTGGCGGAACCCGGTGAGGTACTGCGCCGTCTCGCGCAGCGTCTTGGTGGGCACCCCGGCGTCGCTCACGGCGATGCCGCCGGGGTGGGGCTTGCGCTCCACCACCGCCACCCGCTTGCCGAAATACGCCGCCTGGGTCGCCGCCTTTTCACCGGCTGGACCACCGCCCACGACCACCATGTCGTACCGGTCGCTCACGGGGGCGACCTTACGCCGCGACGCGAGGCCGTGCAGCGCCCCGCTCCTGCTACGGTGACGGCCCGTCATGGCCCCCACCCAGCACTGGCTGATCAAGAGTGAGCCGTCCGAGTACGCCTATGCCCAGCTCGAGGCGGACGGCCGCGCCGCCTGGACCGGCATCCGCAGCTTCGAGGCGCGCAAGCACCTTCGAGCCATGCGGCCCGGCGATCTCGCGCTCTACTACCACACGGGTACCGAGCGGGCCGTGGTGGGCCTGGCCACCGTCACCCGCGCCGCGTTCCCGGATCCCACCGCGCCGAAGGGCGAAGAATGGGACGCGGTGGAGGTTGCCCCGAAGCAGGCGCTCCGCGCGCCGGTGACGCTGGCGGCGATGAAGGCGGACCGGGTGCTCAAAGGGCTGCCGCTGCTGACGCGGGGGCGCCTGTCGGTCATGCCGGTCAGCCCGGAGCACTTCCGGCACCTCCTGGCCCAGGGGAAGGCGAAGCCGAAGCCCCCGTCGACGCCACGCCGCGCGCCGCGGAAGAAGTAAGCAGTAAGCTGCGCCATCATGTCGCTCCTGGTGACGTGGCACGTGCTGGCCAGCTCGCTCGCGCTGGGGCAGGTCCCGACGCTCTTCCGCGACGGGCAGTCGCCCACGCCCGCGTACGCCGGCACGCGCGACGCCACCATCCACGACGGCGCGGAGACGCCCTGGCAGCCGGGGGTGAACTACGACGGCCTCGACGACTTCCTGGGCGGCGCGCCGGACAACGCGTCCACGCTGCTCCGGTTCGACTTCTCGGCGGTCCCGCCCTCCACCATCATCCAGAGCGCCACGCTCCAGGTCCACCTCGGCGCGGACGCCCCGGGCCAGAGCTTCCCCATCTACCAGTGCCTCCAGCCATGGACCGCGACCGGCGCCGACTGGGACCGGTACGACGGCGTGACCACCTGGGCGGGAGCGGGGGCCAGCGGCGCGGGCGACCTCGCGGGCCAGGCGCTGGGGACGCTCCCGACCGGCAGCGGCGGCACGGTGCAGGTCTCGCTGAGCGACGCCGGGGTGGCGCTGGTGCAGGAGTGGATCGCCGGGACCACCCCCAACCACGGCTTCGCCCTCCAGAACTACGCGGCCATCGGCACCGTGGAGATGGACCGGTTCAACAGCGGCTCGTTCGTCGACTGGCCGCAGCTGCTGCTGGGGCTGCCGGACGGCGGCATGCAGGTCGTCGACGCGGGCGAGGACACCACCATCGCCAACGCGCGCGATCCGCAGACGGTGAACGACAACACGGATCACCTCAACGCGGACACCCGCCCGAAGGCGGCGGCGTTCCTGGCGTTCGACCTGTCCTCCATCCCGCCCTGGTCCACCGTCACCTCCGCCACGCTCCTGCTCGACTGCGCGAGCGACGGCACCGTGCAGCCGTACTCCATCTACGCCTCCTCCCGCCCCTGGGTGGAGACCGAGGCGTGCTGGAACACCTGGGCCCTCGGCTCGCCGTGGGGCCTGCCGGGGGCGGACGGGCCCGGCGATCACGGCTCGACCGTCCTGGGCACCCTGACCGGCATCGGGGCGCCCCTCCCGGTGGCGCTCAACGCGTCCGGCGTGCAGGTGGTGCAGGACTGGATCCGCGGGCTGGCGCCGAACAACGGGTTCGAGATCGTCGAGTACGGTCCGGGGAGCGACGGCATCATGTGCCACGCGCGCGAGGAGAGCACCGTCTCCGAGCGGCCCGGCTTCCTCGTCGTCTACCTGGAGGGCCAGCTGGGCGTCGGGAGCACCGCCACCGCGGGCGGGGCGGGCACGGCGCAGGGGCCGATCACGCTGGAGCGGCGCCGGCTGGACGGGGTGGCCATCGCTTCCGGCGCCCCGGTGCTGTCGGTGACCGTGACCTCCTCCAGCCCCACGGGCGGGTTCGCGGGCGACGCGGGCGCCTCCACCTGGCTCCCCTTGGTGACGGTCTCCTTCCCGGCCGGCGCCTCCACCAGCAATCCGTTCTGGATGCGGGACCTGAGCGCGGGGAGGCCTTCGGTCCTGGTGTCCGCCGGCATCCCCTGGCAGCCGGCGCAGCAGGTCCAGAGCGTCCGGACGGTGCGGGTGTCCGCCGCGGCACCCGGGGCGTACCCGGTGGGCGATCGGGTGCAGGTCGCCTTCCAGGCCATGGACTCCGCGGACGTCACCTCGCCGCTGTCCCTGAGCGCGCGGCTCTTGAGGGCCGACGGCGGCCTGGCGTCCACGGCGGCCTTCACCGCCTCGAACATCGGCGGGCTGGGAACCAACCAGGCGACAGGCGTGGCCGCCACCGGCGCCGCCATGCTCACGGTCCGCGACAACCGGGCGGAGACGCTCCAGGTCTGCGGGTCCATCACCTCCGCGCCGGCGACGGAGCTGTGCACGCCGGTGGTGTTCGCGTTTCCGGACCACCTCTCGCTGGGCCTGGCGGACGGGGGCACCAACTACATCCTGGAGGGCTGCGGCCCGCAGACCTTCCGGGTGCAGATGGAGGACGACGCCGGCAACCCGCTCGCCTCCCCTTCCCCGGCCAGCTTCTGCGCGCCCACCGACGCGGGCCTGGTGATCGGGTCGTCCACGTTCGCCAACGAGTCTCGGACCGAGGCCTGCGTGAACGGGACGCTCGGCCCGGACGGGAGCGCCCTGGTGGACGTGTCCCCCACCTTCCCCGTCGGCGTGACGCTGGGCGCGGCGTCGTCCGACGTGCCCGACGGCGACGCCGTCCTCGGGGTGAGGTGGGTCGCCGGGCCGACCTCTCCGCGGAACACGGACTTGATGTGGCGGGACGGGCCCGACCCGATGACCATGCAGGTGGGCCGGGGCGTCCAGGTGGTGCGCGCCATCCCGCGCGACGAGTGCGGCTTCTCGGCGCTGGCGCGGTCGTCGGAGACCGTCCTGGTCCTCCCGGGCGAGTTGCTGGTCGGGCCGAGCACCCCGGACTTCGAAGCGGGCGCGCTCGACACGCCGATCCAGCTGGACGCCTGCCCGCCCGCGGCGGTGAACCTCTCCGTCCGGGCAGTCGCCGCCAATCAGCCCGTGGTGGACGAGGCCGGCAACCCGCGCACCCTCACCATCGTGCCGCAGTGCGCCCCCGCCGTGGTGGGCGTGGGCTGCGGCGGCTGCGCGGAGGGGCCGAACGGCGCGCGAGGCACGCTGGCGCTGGCCCTGGCGCTGGCGGCCGTCACCCTGCGGGCGGCACGGCGGCGGGGGCGGGCGACGGCGAGGGCACGGACGCCGCAGCGGCGATCTGCGGCGGACCCTTGAACCGCTGGCGCATGTAGAGGAACCAGTAGCCCAGCAGCGCCACCAGCGCCCCCGCGAACGACCAGCGCTCCACCGTCTTCAGCGGCCGGATGAAGTTCAAGGAGATCGCGGCCACCCAGATCAGCGCGGCGACGTTGACCGGGCTGGACCACCGGCCCAGGTTCCACGGGCCCCGCTCGGTCCACTTCCCGGTCCGCCGCGCGCGCAGGCCGGCGGCGATGGGCAGCGCGTAGGAGGCGTAGAGCGTGATGGTGGAGAGCGCGACGATGGCGTCGTAGGCGCTGGACCAGACCGCCACCAACCCGGCGGCCCCCGCGGAGACCCAGACCGCCACGTGCGGGCTGCGGAAGCGCGGGGAGACGCGGCACACCGCGGAGGAGAACGGGAGGCCGCCGTCGCGCGCGAAGGCGAACAGCATCCGCGAGTTGGAGGTGACGGAGGACAGCCCGCAGAACCACATCGCGCCGATCACCATCCACACCAGCGCGCTCCCCAGCCGCCCGCCCAGCGAATGGGTGAGGATGTGGATGAAGGGATTGGAGGCGGCGGTGGTGGCGGGCAGGTCCTGGATGGCCAGCGTGACCGCGGCGAGCATCGCGTACCCGGCCACCGCGCTCACCGCCACGGAGAGGACGATGCCCCAGGGCGCGTTCCGGCGCGGGTCCAACGTCTCCTCGGTGACGTGCGCGCTGGCGTCGTACCCGGTGAAGGTCCACTGCGCCTGGAGGAGGCCCAGCAGGAAGACGCCCCAGTAGGGTCCCTGCTCCGGGTCCGCCACGAAGCGCTGGAAGAGGAAGCCGGCGTCCTGGTGCGGCGCCAGGAACGCCAGCGCGCCCACCAGCAGCGCCACCCCGACCAGGTGGTACCAGGCGGAGAAGTCGTTCAGCCGCGCCACCACCTTCACGCCCACGTGGTTGAGCACCGCGTGCGAGACCAGCACCGCCGCGTAGATGGGCAGCACGTGGGCCCGGTCCGCCTCCCAACCGAACATCGGCGCCAGGAACTGCGAGAGCCCGTAGTCGATGCCGGCGGTGATGGAGAACTGGCCCAGGGTGTTGAGCCAGGCGGTGAAGAAGCCCCAGCCGCGGCCGCCCAGGATGGAGGACCAGTGGTAGAGCGCGCCCGCGGTCGGGTAGGCGGAGGCCAGCTCCGCCAGGCCGCACGCCACCAGCAGCGTCATCACCGACACCAGCGGCCAGCCCAGCCCCATCACCAGCGGCCCGCCGTTGAGCAGCCCCTGCCCGTAGAGCGTCACCGCCCCGGTGAGGATGGAGATGATGGAGAACGAGACGGCGAAGTTGGAGAACCCGCCCATGTCGCGCAACAGCTGCTGCGCGTAGCCCATCCGCTTGAGTTGAGCGGCGTCCTCCTCGCGCTGGCGATCGTCGGCCATCATCCCCTCCCGGGCGCGACGATGGCACACCTGGCACGCTTCGCTACAGACCTACAGCTCCGCGGTGGCGCGCGGGTCGACGATGCCGGTGTCCTTGATCTTGTAGAGCAGCGCCTTGTAGCTGATCCGCAGCTTGGCGGCGGCGCGGCGCTTGTTCCACCCGGTGCGGTGGAGCATGGCCAGGATGGCCTCGCGTTCGGCCACCATCGCCGCCCGCTTGCCGATGTCCTTGAGCGACAGCTCCGGCTCGGGCGGGCGCGGCGCCTGTGGATCGGGCGCGGCGAGGGGGGGCGGCGGGGCGGCGAGCTGGTTCGGCTCGCCCTTCCCCGGGGCCGCGGCGGGGCGGGCGGCGGCGCGCAGCTCGTCCAGGACCATCACCGGGTCCTTGAGCACCACCAGGCGGCGCACCATGTTCTCCAGCTCGCGCACGTTGCCGGGCCAGGAGTGCTCCAGGAAGGCGGCGAGCACGTCCGGCGGCAGCTCCGCCTGCGCGCGCCGGTAGCGCTTGCCGTACTTGCGGAGGAAGTGCTCCACCAGCGGGACGATGTCCTCCTTGCGCTCGCGCAGCGCGGGGAGGCGGATGGCCACCACGTTGAGCCGGTAGAAGAGGTCCTCGCGAAAGCTGCCCTGCTGGATCTCCTTCTCGAGGTCCCGGTTGGTGGCCACCACCACGCGCGAGTCCACCCGCACGCTCTTCTTGCCGCCGACCCGGAAGAACTCCTCGTCCTGGAGGACCTGGAGGAGCTTGGCCTGGAGCCGGATGGCCATCTCCCCGATCTCGTCGAGGAAGATGGTGCCCTGGTCGGCCAGCTCGAACTTGCCGGGCTTCTCGGCGGTGGCGCCGGTGAAGGCGCCCTTCTCGTGGCCGAACAGCTCCGACTCCAGCAGCTCCGCCGGGAGGGCGGCGCAGTTCACCTTGATGAAGGGCTGGGGGCGGCGGCGGCTGCGGTGGTGGATCTCGCGCGCGAACACCTCCTTGCCGGTGCCGGACTCGCCCAGCAGCAGCACCGGCACGTCGGTGTCGGAGATGCGCTCCAG
>DATBSS010000593.1:0-4664 GCA_036559665.1 Myxococcaceae bacterium | reverse complement strand
CCTTCAACTGGTCGCGCGCACTGTCCGAAATGAGATGGACCTTGTCCGCGCCGGCGCGGGCGGTGTCGGTGATGGCGCCCATCGACTTCACGATGGTGGTGAGGTCTTCGCGGCCCTCGGAGAGCTCTTCGATGCCCTCCTTCATCGCGGAGACGACCGCCACCGACTGGCCGGAGATGTCCCGCGCGAGCTTGGAGATCTGCTCGGCGGAGCGGCCCGCGCTCTCGGCCAGCTTGCGCACCTCGTCGGCGACCACCGCGAACCCGCGGCCGTACTCGCCGGCGCGCGCCGCCTCGATGGTGGCGTTGAGGGCCAAGAGGTTCGTCTGTTGCGCCACCTGGGTGATGACGTCGACGATCTTCGAGATCTCCTGCGTCTTCTCCCCGAAGGCGAAGACCTCCTGGCTGGCGGATTCGATGCGGGAGAAGACCTTCTTCACCTTCTCGCCCGCCAGCCGGGCGGCATTGGAGCCCTCCTCGGCGGCGCCGGAGGTGTCGGCGGCGGCGCGGGCCGCGTCCTCGGCGGAGGTGGCGGTCTTCTGGATGGAGCGGGCGATCTCCGTGATGACGGTGGAGGCGCGGCCCACCAGCTCGGACTGGGATTCGGCGCCGGCGGAGATCTTCTCCATGGACGACCCCACCTCCTCGGTGGAGGCGTTCACGTTCTCCGCGGAGCGCTGGAGGTCGGTGGCGGAGTCGGAGACGGACTGCGCGGTGTGCTGGATGTGGCCCACCAGCTCGCGCAGGTTCTCCTGCATGTTGCTGATGGCCAGGGCGAGCTCGTCGATCTCGTCCTTTCCCCAGCCCGGGGCGGCCAGCGTCACCGGCTTGGAGAGGTCTCCGCGGGAGATCTCCAGGGCGCCGCGGGAGAGGATGCGCACCCGCGCCACCCGGGCGATGATGGTGGGGAGGAGGACGGCGGAGCCCAGCGTCACCGTCCCGGCGACGGCCAGGCGGGTCAGGTCCGGCCAGCCGTGGGTGAGGATGAAGGCGGCGGCGAGCGCCGCGCCCTGCAGGGCGTAGCCGATCAGGATCTTCGAGTGCAGCGACAGGTCCGCCCGGGCGCCGCGGTCCTCCACCGGGCGCACAATCCGCGGCAGGACGTCCGCGCGGCGGGCGCTCAGCGTGGGGATGTCGTCGCGGACGGGGCGTCGCACGGGGTCGGAAGGTCCAGGCGGTCCAGGAGGAGAGCGAAAATCATTGGCCTCGAACCTGCGCCCCGTCAAATGCGCGGTCGCGCTCGCTTGCCCGCTTTGGAGTGGACCTCGCGCCGGAAATGATCAAAGCCCGGCGGGGGGGGGATGGGGTGGGTGCCGCGGAGGAAGCGGAGCCCATCGCCTCCCAGCCGGCCGATCCGGGTGACCCGCTCTCCTGCCCGCGCGCAGGCACGCTCGAACGCGGCGCGGCGCGAAGGCCGGATCGCCAGGAGCAGCTCGTAGTCCTCCCCGCCCGCCAGTGCCATGTCCTCGGTGGCGGCGGAGCGGGGGAGCCGGTCCACGTGGATTTCTGCGCCTACGCCGGACGCGCGGCAGAGGTGGCGCAGGTCCTGCGCCAGCCCATCGGAGAGGTCGATCGCCGCGCCGGCGAACCGGGAGGCGAGCAGGCCAAGGCGGAGGCGCGGTTCGGGGCGGCGCTGCCTCCGCCTGGCGGGCGCGGGGGCGCGGGGGTGCAGCCCGAGCCGGGCGTCGCCGAGGGTCCCGCTCACGTAGAGGAGGTCGCCCGGGCGGCCGCCGCTGCGGAGGAGGGGGTGGGCGGATTCCCCGGCGCAGGTGATGGTGATGGAGAGGTCGCGGGCGGAGGTGAAGTTGCCGCCGGCGAGCGCGATGCGGGCGCGGCGGGCGAGCGCGCTCATCCCGCGGGCCAGGCGGGCGACCTCGCGCGCACCGAAGTGGCGAGGCATGGCGATGGCGCAGAGGAACCAGCGGGGCGAAGCGCCCATGGCGGCGAGGTCGGAGAGGTTGACCGCCAGCGCCTTGTGGCCCACGTCCTCGAGGGTGAACGGCGGTATCCGGAAGTGAACGTCCTGCACCATGGCGTCGGTGGTGACGCAGAGCTTGCCGCGTCCCGGCGCGAGCACCGCGCAGTCGTCACCCGGCCCTTCCGGTGGCGGCGGTGGGCGGAAGGCGCGGGCGAAGTGATCGATCAGCTCGAATTCGGACGGCAGGTGGCTGACTGTAGCACCAGGGTCAACCGGGACTCGTTTCGCACGAAATGACCCTGCCCTGGAGGGCAACTTCCCTCTGGAGCGGCGCCGGCACACGCGCTGCACATGGAGAGGCTCACCTGGAATGGGGGCGACTCTCCGGGTTCGGGCCTGCGGCGTACGGGGGGCCTCTCACGCCGCAGGCCCACTTTTTTCTCTCTCGAGCGCGCCAGCCAGCTCCACCTGGAGCCCGCCAGGCTCCGAGCGCTCCAGCTTCAGCGTCCACCCGTGCAGCTCCGCCACGCGGAAAGCGATGGCGAGACCCAGGCCGCGCCCCTCCGGTGCCCGCGTGCGCGCGGCGTTGCCGCGGAAGTGCCTCTCCTTGAGCCGCGAGCGCTCCTCGTCCGGGATGCCCGGGCCATCGTCGATGACGCGGACAGCGAACCCCTGCGGGCTCTGCTCCAGCACCGCCGCCACGTGGCCGCCGGGCCGGTTGTAGCGGACGGCGTTGTAGATGACGTTGCTGAGCGCCTGCTCGATGAGCGTGACGTCGCCCTGCGCGGTGACCGGCTCCGGCGGGACTGCCATCTCCAGCGAGACGTCGCTCCGCCGGGCGACCGGCTGGTGCCGCGACACCGCGCGCTGGAGCACCCCGCCCAGGTCCACGGGGTGCCGCTGCAAGGCCGGCTCGCCCGCCTCCAGCTTCGCCGCCGCCGCCAGGTTGTGCACCAGAGAGGCCATGTAGTGCGCCTCCTGCACCGCCCCGTTCATGGCGGTGGGGTCGGGTGGCTCGGCCCTGGCGGCGCGCTCGGCCAGCGCCGCCAGGTGCCCCTGCAGCACGGTGAGGGGGATCATCACGTCGTGGGTGGTGTTCGCCAGGAAGTCGCGCAGCGTCTGCTCGCGTTGCCGCTGCGCCTCCATCTGCGCGCGGACCTCGCGGCCGGCCTCCTCGAAGGCGCGGGCCAGGTCGCCGATCTCGTCCGCGCCGCCCACGCCGATCTCACCCTGGTACCCCGCGCGCGCGGACTCCAGGACCCTCGAACGCAGCGCGCGCAGCCTTCGCACCACCGGGCCCATGGCGACGAGGAGGCCGAGGAGCATCACCGCGGCTACCGGAAGCCACAGCTCCACCGCCGGCACGAAAGCGCGCGCCACGCCGTCCAGCGGCGGCCTGGATCTCCGCACCAGCACCAGGGAGCAGGGGCCGTCCGACCAAGGCATCGGAAACAGGACGTCGTCCACCGGTCCGCGCGGGCCTTCGCCGGGAGTGCGCGCCAGGGGCTTCTGCTCCGAAAGCTGGCGCAGGAGGGCGTCGGTCATCGGCGGCGCGGCCGGGTCCGAAGACCGGCCCTGCCGGTCGTAGGCGAACACCCGGGGGGCCGGCAGCGGAGGTCCAGGCCGGGGCGGGCCCCGGATCGGCAGTCGGAACGCGCCTGCCCAGTCCGCGGGCGACCGCTCGCAGGCCGCGCGGCCCCCACTCTCCATGGTGGTGACGAGGTACTGCGAGAGCGCTTCCAGGGAGGCGCGCTCCTCGGTGCGGGACTGCACCCAGCCCAGCGTCAGCATCAGCGGCAGGCCGGCGGCGAGGGCGGTGAGCAGCAGCCTGGGGCGGAGCTTCACGCGACGGCCCCCGGGTTGAGCCGGTAGCCGATGCCCCAGACAGTCTCGATGAGGCCATCCCGCCCCAGCTTCTTGCGCAAGCGCGAGACGTGGACGTCGAGGGTGCGCTCGGTGCCGTCGCGCTCGGGGGAGAGCACGTGCTCCACCAGCCACTGGCGCGTGACCGCCTCGCCGGGGCGGCGGGCGAGGGCGGCGAGCAGGTCGAACTCCGCGCGGGTGAGCTCCACCGGGGCGCCGGCCAGCGTCGCCGCGCGCGAGGTCGGGTCGAGCAGCAGCGCGCCCACGGCGATGCCGCCGTCGCGCCGCTGCATGGTGGGGCGGCGGAGGCGGGCACGGACCCGCTCCACCAGCTCCTCCGGCCAGAAGGGCTTGGTCATGTAGTCGTCCGCGCCCAGCTTGAGCGCACGCACCTTGTCGGCGGTGTCGTTGCGGGCGCTCAGGATGAGGACCGGGAGATCGGAGTTGCCGGGCTCCCCGCGCAGGGCCTTGAGGACGTCCAGGCCGTAGGTCCCGGGGAGCATGAGGTCGAGGACGAGGAGGCTGTAGCGGGACGCTTCGTCCGGCTCGACGGGCCGGCCCTCGGTCCACCAGTCGACCTCGAAGCCGGCCTTGCGGAGGTGATCGGCGATCTGCCGGCCCAGCTCCCGGTCGTCCTCGAGGAGGAGGATCCGCTCGCTCACGTCCATCTCCCTTGCGGCGCCCATGGTCCCGCACGGTGCGCCGGACCCGTTAAGAACTTCTTAAGACGCGTCACCTACCTTGGGCGCATGAGATTCCGTGACGTCCGTCAAGCGGTTTCATGCAGTGCCCTCCAGCGGGCGGGAGATGAAGGGCTTCCGGTTCTTGGCGACGCTGTAGATGGCGGTGATGAGCTTCCGCATCGAGGCGAGCAAGGCCACCTT
>DATBSS010000592.1:0-9102 GCA_036559665.1 Myxococcaceae bacterium | reverse complement strand
CCTGTAGTTCGTATATCTGGTGTCGCCGATGAGGTAGGTGTTCCCCTGGGCGTCCGTGGCAATGTCCCTGCCGGTCCCTGCGACCAGGTACTCCGACCAGGCGAGCGTCGGCCCCAGCGCCATCTTCCCCGCCGCGGTGGTCTGGAGCGGTTGGACCGAGGTGTCCGTCAAGGGCGCGCGCTTCCGGAGCGAAACGTGCGCCGGCTGCGGCGGGGGCGGCAACGAGGTGAGGGCCATCGGGTGGACCGCGGGAGGATCCCCGGACGGCCCACACGCCGCTCCGAGGGCCACCAGGAGTGAAGCCAGGATCGCTGATCTCATTCGAGGCGCTGGCCGCGGGAAGTCGGCGAGGAGGAGCCCTCGCTCGGGGTCGCGGCCTTCGCGCTCGTGGGTGCGTCCCCGCCGCCAGGCTATTCAGGCCGCTTGGCGTCCGGCAGCGCTCGAAGCGGCGCATCCCGGCCGATGGCGATGAACGGGGCCCAGAAGTGTGGGTGGGGATGGGTGGCGCGGAGGGAGCGCATGGCCTCCTCGAGCGCCCGGACGCGGCCCTAACCCGCGAGGAGGTTGCGGTAGTACTGCTCCATCATCGTCCGGGTGGTCTCGTCGTCCACCCTCCACAGGCTGACCACCACCGTCTCCGCGCCGGCGACGACCAGCGCGCGCCGCAACCCGTAGACGCCCTGTCCGCGCCGGACCTCGCCCCGGCCGGTGTCGCACGCCGAGAGCACCACCAGCTCCGTGCCCCACAGGTCGAGGCCGGCCAGCTCCAGCGCGGTGGCCATGGCGCTGGGGGGATCCTCCGGGTCTCCGGCCAGGACGAGGCCGGAGCGCAACAGCGGATCGGCGGGGCGGGGCGCGACCGCGCCGGCGGGTCCGACCACTCCCAGTCCGCGACCGCCCGTCGGCGTGGGCGCGTCCTCCAGGAAGAACCCATGCGTGGCGACATGGAGGATGTCGGGGGCCGCCAGCTTGAGGAGCCGGTCCTTGGATGCCTCGGGGCCGGCGAAGACCTGCGCCTGCGGAAAGAGCTTCTGGATGCCTCCGGCTTCCGCGCGCGTGCCGGGCAGCGGCGTCCAGCGCCGCTCGCGGAGGTCGCGGCGCTGGGTGAAGAAGCGCTCGACCGGGGCGGAACGCTCCCTCGCCGCGGCGGGCGCGGCGCCGGCGCCGGTGTAGTCGGGGTCCGCGAAGACGACGATCGCCGATGGGCGGGCCTCGTCGGCGGATCGGGGGAGGAGGTCCCGCCCACTGGTGAGGTAGGTGAAGTCGTAGGCGTCGGTGAGGAACCGGCGTCCGTCGTGGAGCGCGGCGAAAGGGACGAGCGCCAGCTGGCCGTCCAGCGCGAGGAGGAGCTTCCGGGCACCGCCGATCAGCGGCGCCAGCGGCTTGAAGGCGAGCCCGTGCAGCCTGCGGGCCGCCGCCCGATACGCCGCGTCCTGGCTCGCGAGCGCATCCCGAAGGCGCGAAGCCGCCGCGTTGATGGGCTTGGCCGGGCCCAGGTCGACGGCGCCGGTGCGTCCATCCGGGTGGAGCACCAGCGCCAGGTAACGGGCCTCGACGGGGAGCTTCTCCTCGGGGATGCCCGGCCGGGGAACCAGGGGCCGGTCCCCGTAAAGCACCACCTCGACGAGCACGGCGTCCGGCGGGAGCGCGGACGCGACGCGCTCCACGATCGCATCCGGCCTGGGAAGCGCGGTCAACGCGCGCAGCGGCGCCGAACGCTTCGCCAGCTCGGCCTCAAGGGCATCGCCCTCGTCCGTGAGGGCCTTGAGGTTCCGCTGGTAGGTCTCCGGATCGGCCCGGCCAGGACCCTGCAGCGAGAGCTTGGCCAGCCGGGTGCGGAGGCCTCGGAGCTGCTCGAAGCGCTCCTGCTCTTGCGGGCCCAGCGCGCGATTGATGGCCCGCGACGTCCCGGATGCCTCCTCGACCGAGCGGCCCTTGAACAGCAGCGCAGCGGCGAGCGCCAGACGTCGCACGTCCGGATCGTCCGGATGGGCGTGGGCCAGGGCGTCCAGGCGTTGCTCGTCCTCGGCCAGGTATCGGAGGAACGTCTCCAGGCGCGACTCGGAGAAATCGAGCGCCTCCCGGCGCAGGCGCTCCTCGGAGATGGCGAGCGCGCGCGCGAAGAGCGGAGTGGCCTCGGTGGGCCGGCGCTGCCGGAGGCGGAGCCGCCCCAGGTTATTGAGGGACTCGGCGACCACCGGGTGCGCCTTGCCCAGCACCGCCTCCCGGATGGCGAGCGCATGCTCCTCCTCCTGGTTGGCGCGATCGAAGTCGCCCTGCTCCATGTGCAGGATGGCCAGGTCGTTGAGCGCATGCGCGACGAGCGGGTGGGTCTTGCCCACGCCTGACTCGAAGCTGGCCAGGGCGCGCTGGTACAGCGGCCCGGCGAGCGCATATCGGCCTTGCGCCAGGTACAGGTTGCCCAGGTTGACGAGCGTGGTGCCGATGTCGGAGCTGGCCGGGTCCAGGACTGCCTCGCGGATGGCGAGCGCGCGCTGGTACAGGGGCTCGGCGAGGTCGTAACGCCCCTGCTCCTCGTAGCAGATGCCCAGGTTGTTCAGCTCTCCGGCGACCCCTTCGCTCGACTTGCCGAGCGTCTCCTCCTTGATCGCAATGGCGCGCTGGTACAGGGCCTCGGCGCGGGCGTACTGCCCCTGCCGCTTGTAGAGGACGGCTAGGTTGTTGAGAGACTGGGCGACGTCCGGGTGGACCTTGCCCAGGCTCGTCTCGCGGACCTCCAGCGCGCGCTGATACAGGGGCTCGGCCCGGCTGTACTCGCCCAGCTCCATGTACACGACGGCCAGGTTGTTGACGATGAGCCCGACCGTGGCATGGGTCGGGCCGAGCGCCGCCTCGTCGATCGCGAGCGCACGCTCGTACAAGGGGGCGGCCAGGCCGTATTCAGCCAGGAGGTTGTGGATGTTCGCCAGGCCGTTGAGGGAGGCGGCGACGTCCGGGTGGGACGGACCCAGGGCCTTCTCCCGGATCTCCAGCCCGCGCTGGAACAGCGCCGCCGACTGGTCGAAGCGCCCCTGCACGGCGCGCACGATGGCGAGGTTGGTGAGGGTCGTCGCGACGTCGACGTGGTCCTTCCCGAACGTCTTCTCACGGATGGCGAGCGCCCGCTGGAGTGCGGCCTCTGCGCGCGCCAGGTCACTTGTCCTCCGATACAGGTCGCCCAGGGTGGTCAAGCACCGGGCGGTCTCCTCCGGCGCGCCTCCCGGGAGCCCCTCCCAGAGCGCGAGCGCGCGCTCCGCCTTCGGAATGGCGTCGGCGATCTTGCCGGCGTCCTTGAGCTTCACTGCCTCGCCGTAGGCGCTCGCGGCCTCCCCTCGCCGCGGGTCCACCCCTGCGTCCGGGGCGGTGCCCGCCAGCGAGAGGTACAGCACCGCTGCCCACGTCCGTCGAAGCGCCGGCCCCATGCCCCGATGCTACCGCCCGACAGGCTCAGGAACTTCCACCCGCCGCCGCCCGTTCGATCGAGGCTTGCCGGCTGCCCCGCGCTGTCGGCGGGATGCGTGCGCGCAACAGGGAAGGCAGACGATGTCGGATCAAGTGACCGTGACCCTCCCGGACGGCAGCCAGGAGCAGGCGCCGCGGGGAATGAAGGTGGGGGTCCAAGGACCGATGGGCGGCCTTTGGAGGAGAGGGGAGGGGAAGGAGCAGAGGTGGTGGGGGTAGAGAGGAGGGCCGGGAGGGCGGGTGCGGCCCCCGTCTGGTGTCGGCGCACCGGGCTGAGGGTGGAGGAGTCCATGCTCGTCGAGGAGCTGGGCCAGCGTGGGTGAGGTTGGGGTGTACCTGGAGCGTCAGGCGGACAGCGCAAGCTGGGGAGAGTCCTGGGCGCGAGCGCAGGGGAGGGGCCTGGAGGGGGAGGCGGAGGTGCTCTTTGGATGCTGGCGGCGACGGCCGGGCAGGGACGGCTGGCCCGGACCCGCTCACCTCCTGTGCAGCAGCGGGCTTGCGGGGCACCCCCCAGCGGGCGAAGGCGAGCGCCGGGGGCGAGGACACCGGAGAGCGCACCAGGTTGGTGCTTGGGGGAGGGACGATGGAGGCCAACCGGCGGAGGAAGGCGGTGGGGGTGAGGACGAGCTGGGTGGCGCCGGAGGACGAGGGGCGCTTCATCCGGTAGCAGAGCTGGCCGTCCGGGAGGACGGAGAGGCGCTGCAGGGAGAGTGGGTCACGGGCGCCGAGCCGCTCCAGGCCCTCGCGGTTGTTCTCATGCACCCAGGCGTTGGCGTGCAGGGAGAAGCCCTCCAGGAAGGCGCAGCGCCCGGCACCGGGGTGAGGGCACCTCGTCCGGCGACAGCGGGAGGCGAGGTGTACGCGTGGCCTCGGCCCGGAGGAAGTCGAGCGCGTCCTCACCTTGCAGTACCTCCTCCAGCTTCCCCTTCCGCCGGAGGTACTCAGAAGTAACTTCCTGCTGCTGAAGGGCTGACTACTCGTTGGAGAACAGCATCCCGCCCGCGCCGCGCGAGGAGAACTCCAGGAGCGGGTGGTCGTCGGTGGCGATCTCCCGGGCGCCGAACAGCTCCGGCAGGTCCTCGGGATGGAGCGCGTTCTTCGCGAGGCCGGCGGCGGTGACCGGCGGGAGCAGGCCGATGGCGCGGAGCTGGGCCTGCACCTCGGGGACGGCGGTGGCGCGCTCGATGGCGCCGGCGTCCGGCTCCAGCGGGTGGTCCGCCGCCACCACGTTGTAGCCGTTGGCGTAGGCGGGGAAGAGCGCCAGGTACTTGAAGGAGCGCGACAGTGTGGTGAGCACCAGCGCGGTCTCGGTGCCGAAGGCGTGCTGCACCACCACCCCGCCCGGCTGGAGGTGGCGCTTGACCACCTCGTAGAAGTCCGCGTGGAAGAGCGCCGAGCCGCCCGGCAGCCGCGGGTCGGAGACGTTGATGGAGATGATGTCGTAGCGGTCCGGGGAGCGGGCGAGGAAGTGCCGCCCGTCGTCCACCACCACCCGGACGCGCGGGTTCTTGTGGTAGCCCAGGTTGAACGGGTCGAAGAGGTCCAGGAGCTGCCGGTGGGCGGCGGCTTCTCGCTGGAGAAGCACCTGGACCACCTGGAGCGGCAGTACCTCACCCACGCGCTCAAGAAGGCGGACAGGGTGAAGACGCGCGCGGCGGAGCTGCTGGGGTTGTCGTTCCGGAGCTTCCGGTACCGGCTGGCCAAGCACGGGCTGGCCTCGGCGGACGAGGGGCCGGCCGAGAAGGCGTAGCCGCGGCCTCGATGGCGCGCGCGGCGGTGGACCGGGGCTGGGGAAAATCTTGGCCTGGTCCACCCGAAGTCGATGGGCCCGCGATTACCGTTGCGTGCGTGGCGAACGGCCTCTCGTGGTCCAGGCGTCGCCTCCGCCGGGTCCAAACCGGTGGAGAGCTTGCCCGCGAAGGCCGGTGGCACCCTCCAAAAGTGCCACCCCGCCATATTCAGCATCGAGGGAGGCGGAGCACCCATGAAACGACGCATGCCGGGAGGAGCCAATCCAATCGAGTCGGTGGCGAGAGCCCGGGAGCACCTCGCCCAGCTCAGACCACCGGCGCAGGTGAACGCGCTGCACGCATCGGTTTGGATGATGATGCTGCTACGACCGGGGTTCGGTCATTTTCGGGAAGCCGTCGAGTGGCTGAGCGAGACCCGCCAGGCCCTCCAGCGGATCCGGAAGGCCCCTCCGTGGCTGACCAAGCTGCTGGCGGACCCTTCATGGAAACCAGCCCCCCCCAAAGCTCGCCCCTCCTTCGCGGCCATGAAACTGGCGTTGGCGATTGACCACGCCAAGGCCCTGGCGGCAGAGGCACGCCCGTTCCTCGACCTCTTCGAGACCCAGAATTTCCGGCGAGGCCTGAGCCGGATCTCGCGATTGCCCCTCGAAGAAGGGATAGCGGAGTTCGCCTTCACCTATGCCCAGGCTCGCAAAGTACCGCCGTTCGGGGCGACGGAGCTCATGGTCACGGCCGTGGCGACCGGTATGGAGCCACCAGACGAAGACCACCGGAGGCGGCTGAACACGTGGGCGAAGCGCGTCCGCAAGATCAAGCGCCAGTTCGAGAATCAGCCGCCAATCGATTTCGGCCCTGTGTTCACCGAAATCACGTTCCAGGCCATGGAGGCATTCGACCCGGCGAAGGTGTACTCGAGCCTTCGCCTATCACGCTCTGGCCTGACGCTGCAGTGACGCTCCCTCGCTGGCGGCTCAGGCGCGCCGTGGACCAGAATCCGGCGCATGTTGACCCGCCGAGAGCTGATCGCCGCCGCCGCCATGACCGCCGCCGCCGCCCGCGCCCAGGGGCCGGCACCGGTGGCTACCCCGTCGAAAGGCCCGGTGGCCGTCTCGAGCCTGAACGGACTGAAGGCGCTGGCGAAGGTGGTGGAGCGGATGAAAGCGGGGAGCGATCCGCTGGACGCGGCGATCGAGGGCGTCGCCGTGCTCGAGGACGACCCGGCGGACATGACGGTGGGCTACGGCGGCGTCCCCAACGAGGACGGCGCGGTGCAGCTGGACGCGTGCGTGATGCACGGGCCGACCGCGCGCGCGGGGGCGGTGGCGTCGCTGGAGGGCGTGAAGAATCCGTCGCGGGTGGCGAAGAAGGTGATGGAGACGACGGACCACGTGCTGCTGGTGGGGCCCGGCGCCAGGCGCTTCGCCGAGATGAACGGCTTCCCCATCCAGAACCTGCTCACCGACAAGGCGCGCAAGGTCTGGCTGTACTGGAAGCAGAACCTGTCCGCGCGCGACAAGTGGGTCGAGCCGGATCCGTCGCAGCTCGACCCGGAGGTGCGCGACTTCATCAAGGAGTACGGGGCGGACCCGTTCCGCGACCCGCGCAGCCATGGGACCGTCCACATCTCGGCGAACGACGGGCGCGGGAACCTGGCCGGCTGCACCAGCACCTCCGGGTTGTTCTTCAAGATGCCGGGGCGGGTGGGGGACTCACCGATCGTCGGTGCGGGCTGCTTCACCGACAACGACGTGGGCAGCGCCGGGTCCACCGGGCGGGGCGAGGCGAACATCCTAGTCTGCGGCGCCCACACCGTGGTGGAGCTGATGCGGCAGGGCAAGAGCCCCAGGGAGGCGTGCCTGCAGGTCCTGGACCGGATCGCGCGGACCACGAAGGACCGGCGGCTGCTGGACGCGAAGGGCCGGCCGGCGTTCGGCATCAACTTCTACGCCGTCAACAAGGACGGGGCCTACGCGGGCGCCTCCATGTACGGGACCCGCAACAGCGGCAAGCCCGCGGAGTTCGCCGTCGCCGACGACAAGGGCGCGCGGCGCGAGACGTCCGCGTTCCTGTTCGAAGGGAAGGCCCCGGCCTGACCGCCTCGGCCGCAGGTGACGCGGGGGAAAAGCAGGCGGTGCCCTACAAGCCTTTGTGCGTACTACCGTGGTGCTGGATGATGAACTGGTGAAGAAGGCCAAGAAGCGAGCGGCCCTCAGGGAGACGGTCTCCAAGCCGCTCCGGCGGCGCTCTGCATTCAAGATGATCACGTTTGGGGGACCGAAGCCCATCCATCACGATCCGGAGGACTTCAAGCGCATTCTGCAGGAAGAGGACATCCGGTCGCTCCGTGCTCGCACCTGACGTGAACGTCCTCGCCTGTGCGCACCGCACCGGCGGTCTGGCGGTGCGGCCGCATCAACGGCTCCGAGTTCCTCGGGAGTGGAGTTCGGGCACGAAAGTGATGTCCGATTCGTCCTGGAGGCGGCGCGGCGGCTTGCTGGGTTTCCAGGACATGCTTGCCGAAGCTCGCGGAGTCCTTCGTGAAAAGGCAGCTTCCCTTCGCAGTCGGAGTGCTCCTGGCGTCCTTGGGATGCCCGTCCGAGTATGGAAGAGCTGGACGCGTCGACCAGGCGATGGGGGAAGACATGAGACAGCCACTTGAGCCCTGCCCGGCGGGCAAGCATCGGATGGTTCTCCCCGATCCTTGCGTTGGCAACGCCTGCAACACGGACTGCGTCGATGACGATCCGGACGCGGGCCCTTGAGCTCGCGCATCAAGATCGCCTTGTCCGCGACGCTCGCGCTGATCGCGATGGTCGCCCTTGGAGGCCCCATCACCTGGTGGTGGTGGTCACGGACACGGGCCGGCGGAGCGCCCACCATGCTGCCCATGGTGGGTAAGGGTCAGCTCCGGTTGCTACGTACCTACCAGCGCAGATGTCGAGGGCAAGCCGACTGTGAGCGTCCACTCGGCTGCGTGGATGACATGAAACTGCAAGATCGGATCTGTCTTGGCAGCGAGTGCGACTCCGAGCATCCGTGCGAGCCCGGCTTCGTGTGCACGCCCTACCGTATACATACGGAGCTCTCGATTCGCCTTTGCTTGGTCGAGGGAACGCAGAAAGAGGGCGGGCGGTGCGAACGCTTTCACCTGAAGAAGGGCCGCGGGTGTCAGCCTGGGCTGATCTGCAATGGCGGGTATTGCGGTCGCGCTTGCGATCCGACAAAGCCATCGTCCTGTCCGGACGGACTTGTGTGCCGTGACTGGTATGGGGAGGCGTCCTGCGTCCCCACCTGCCTCCGCAGCGGCTGTCCACCGGAGACCCGGTGCATCCGGCTCGAAGGTGAATTCGCGGTCTGCGCCACGTTGCGCGGGCGGGACTGTGACCAGCAGCCTTGCCCTCGGGGAGAAGTATGCCGGCGCGAGTTGGGGTACCGATGGTCGCCGCAGGCGATCAAAATGTGGTGCGCGCTCCCGTGCGGCAGGGGAGAAGGTCAGCTCTGCCCAACCGGATGGTACTGCCACAACGAGTCCTGCGCTCGACTCTGCGACGAGAACGGGCCAAGGACCTGTGCGCCCGATGAAACGTGCGTGACGGTCCTGAGTGACAACGGTCTCCGCACCGTGTGCGAGATCGCAGAATGACCTCGAGCGGTCACTCGTTCGAGAACGGCATCCCGCCCGCGCCGCGCGAGGAGAACTCCAGCAGCGGGTGGTCGTCGGTGGCGATCTCCCGGGCGCCGAACAGCTCCGGCAGGTCCTCCGGATGGAGCGCGCTCTTCGCGAGGCCGGCTGCGGTGACCGGGGGGAGCAGGCCGATGGCGCGGAGCTGGGCCTGCACCTCGGGGACGGCGGTGGCGCGCTCGATGGCGCCCGCGTCCGGTTCCAGCG
>DATBSS010000591.1:0-17204 GCA_036559665.1 Myxococcaceae bacterium | reverse complement strand
GGATGAACGGGGCAGCGCGGCTCCACGCGTCCCCGGATGCTACGCCGGTGAGGCGGGTGCGCGCCGTTCAGCAGTGAGCTCCAGACCTCCGCGGCGGAAACGCGCTGCGCGTTCTCGCCGCGAGTAGGGATCCTCATCCGCCATATTGGAGGCGCCGCCCTCGCGTTGACGCGTCACGTCCTGATCTCTAGGTTGCGCGCGCTTTCTGGCAACAACTCAGGAGACTCACACACATGAAGAAGCTCGCTCTGGTTGGCTGTCTGGTCTCGGCGATCGCCTTTGCGGCGGACAAGCCGGCCGCTCCCCCGATGGACAAGCCGATGGGGGGGATGATGGAGGGCTGGACGCCCCGGAAGGTGACCAAGGAGGACAAGAAGGCCATCACCGACTCCATGGACGCGATGCACAAGACCATGATGGGCGGGAACATGGAGGAGGTCATGGCCAACTATGACTACCCCATCTTCATGATGACCGACGACAAGGACGGCAACGTCATGACCAACATGGCGGACGGCGCCTCCTGGAAGAAGATGATGGAGCCGATGATCAAGGGCATGGCCGAGAACAAGGACATGGCCGCCCAGATGGCGAAGATGCCGAAGCCGAAGACCGAGATCTTCTACCTGACCGACTCCATGGTGCTCGTCATGAACAAGATGCAGATGCCCATGGGCAAGGAGAAGATGGAGGTCCGTAGCTCCGAGATCCTCATCAACAAGGGCGGGAAGTGGATGGTGAAGGGCCAGATGGAGGGCGGCTGGGGCGACATGGCCAAGAAGCAGATGGAGGAGATGAAGAAGTCGGACATGGCCAAGCCGACCGAGATGAAGTCCACCGCCGGCACCGGCGGCCCGACCAAGGGCGGGATGAAGTAGTCACTCCCGCAGTGGGCCGTTGATCGGAGGGGCGTTCCCAACCGCGGGGACGCCCCTTCGGCGTTGCGGGGGTCAGTTCGGCGTTGCGGGGGTCAGTACCCGGAGGCGGCGCCCGCCCCGAAGTTCTCCGAGCCCGCGGGCGGGAGGAGGACGTTCGTCAGGGTGCCGAGGTCGTTGTCCGAGGCCACGCCGCGGAAGAGGATCGCCCCGTTGGTTCCGCCCACCAGCAGGTCGTCGAACGAGTCGTTGGTGACGTCGCCCACGCCCGCGAAGGTGGTCCCGAAGCCCGGGAGGGAGTCGGTGAGGGTGGGCCCTGGGCCCGGCGCGCCGGTGGCCCGGCCGAGGTAGAGCCGGACCTGCCCGGTGCCGCGCCCGCCGATCGCCAGGTCGGCGAAGCCGTCGTTGTTCAGGTCCCCCGCCGGGACGATCAGGCCGGGCTCGACGGTGAAGGGGATGGCCGGGGGAAATCCGCCCCCGAACCACAGCGGGCTGCCCAGGTAGAGGTAGGCCTTCCCGTCGTTGCCCTCCACCACCAGGTCGCCGTGCCCGTCGCCGTTGAAGTCGCCGCCCGCCATGGACGCGCCAAACCCCGCGTTGGCGGGGGAGACGTCGAACGCGTCGACCCATGCGCCCGGCCCGGGGTGTCCGTGGAAGATGCGGATCTGTCCCGGGGCGGACACGGCGATGTCGTCGTTGCCGTCCGCGTCCACGTCCGCCAGCGCGGCGAAGGCGCACCCCGGGCCGGTGGCGTCTGTGAGCTCGAGCTGCGCGTCACCATTCGAAACGTTGGCGGGGCCCCCAGACTTGCCGAAGTAGACCAGCACGCGCTTGTTGCCCGGCTGGCAGACCGCCAGGTCTGAGACGCCGTCGCCGTTGACGTCCCCCGCCCGCCCCAGCGCCTGGCCGAAGAGCTCTGGGGAGGGACCCAGCTCGATGACGGTCGCGCCGGGTCCGGCGGCGGTGCTCAAGTACACGTGCACCGGGAGCATCTGGGCGGTGGCGCCGCCCCCGATCCGGTACCCCACCGCGAGGTCGCTGAACCCGTCGCCGTTCAGATCTCCGGCCCCGGCGGGGATGGCCGTGTAGTCCAGCACGGCGACCCCGGGTGGCCCGACGTCCAGGGTGGGCCGGCCGATCCACGGGGTGGGGCCGGTGTTGTTGCCGAGGTACAGGTACACCTTGTCGGTGGTGCCGCCGTTCAGCGGAGCGGCCTGCGCCACCGCCAGCGCGCCCAGGCCGTTGCCGGCCAGGTCGTTGGGCAGAGGCTCCGGCCGGCCGACATCGAAGTACCGCGGATCCGACCACTGCCCGCACGGGAAGCCCAGCCCCGCGGTCGTGCAGGCCCGGACCCGCCACCAGTACCGGCTGCCGATCACCAGGTCTTGTTCCCACTGGTAGCTGGTGGCGGCCGTGTCCGGCTTGCCGCTGGAGATGGCGTTGGGGGGGAACGGGCACTGCGCCAGGCTCTGGCCCGGCGCGCACTTGTTGAGCTGGACCCGGAAGTGCCAGCTGTCGTCGCCGTTGAATTCCCAGGTGAGGTACGGCCGCTTCGGACCCCACGCGAGCTGCGTCGTCGTCGCGCTCTCGCTGCCCAGCCCGAAGCCGTTGTGCGGGAAGCGGAGCATCGGCTTGGGCGCATCCGAGTCTTTGAGGACGCACAACTCGTGCTTGGCGCATTCCTCCAGCTGCTTGTCGTAGTCGCAGCCGGCGGTGGCGAGGCAGGCGCCCAGCGCCGCGGCGAAGGGGAAGCGCGCGTTCATGGCCAGCTCCAGGTGAGCGCCACGCCTCCGGCGGAGGGCGCGACGCGGAACGAACCGGCGACGGGCGCCGGCGGTGGATCTCCGGTGAAGAAGAAGACGGCCGCCACGGCCAGGCTCAGGCCCGCCACTCCGTAGGTGATCCCCGCCGCGCCCTGCCAGGCCTTCCCTTCATCCGCGACCTTCGCCACGTCGTCGAAGAGGCGCGGATCGGCTCCCGTCATCTGCCATGAAGCCACGTCGGCATAGCGGGAGTGGGCCTGTGCCGCGAACACCGACCCCGCTACCGCCAGCACGGCCGCGCCGGCGGCTGGCATCCACGCGTATCGCCGCAGTCCCCAGCCCGGCGCCGGCGAGGCCTCCGGCTTGGGGTGGACCGAGCGCACTCCGGGGGCGCGCAGGTCCAGCGAAGGGGCTTCCGCCGCCTCGCCCCGGATGGCGCGCGTCGCCTCGGCCGCCATCTGGCGCGCCGCGGTGGTGAGGGTCTCCAGCACCTCCTCGCTGGTGCCGGCGCGCGCGCTGTAGGCGGACAGCGTGTGCCCGTCGGACGCCGCCACGATGCTCACGTTCACCCGGTAGGACGTCTCGAACTTGCCCACGCTCCCGGTGAGCACGCCGTCCACGCCGAGCGCGGCCGCCAGCTCCGCCATGCAGGAGCTCGCAGCGTCCTTGCACCCCATGATCTCCTTCTGCCGCTCCATCCCCAGCAGCGTGGAGATCTGCTTGGCAGTGGTGACCTGGAGCCCGGACAGCGTGAGCTGCTGGGCGAAGTGCTCGCTGAAGAACTCCAACTCCGCCGGGCTGACGTTGAACCCCGAGAGCCCCGGCGCTGCCAGCTTCACGGGCGCCGCCGGCTTGGCCGCCAGCGCCGCTGCCACCACGAGTGTCCAGATCACGGCATGCCCTCCCCCGGAGGAAACCCTAGCGAGACGCCTGCAGAAAGGAACGGAACGAGGACAACCAGGGGAAGCGGGCCTTCACCTTCCCCAGGTCGATGGTCCAGCCGCCTGCTCCGATCCACCGGAAGTTGACCTCCGCCTCCCGGTTGATCCACCGCAACAGGAAGAACGGGATGCGGATCATGCTGGGGCGCCGGCCCATCACCTCCGCGTACTGCTGAGCCGCCTCGGGGATGGTGAGTGCCTCGGCAGCCAGCTCGACTGCCTGACCTGCGTAGGCCGCCGGGTCCCGGAACGCCTCCACCGCCGCCCGGGCGATGTCCGCCACCGCCACCAGCTGCACCCGGCCGGTCAGCCCCAGCCCCTGCCGGAGCGCGCCCCACATCGCGCCGTACCGCCGCTCCCCCCGCCGCGTCAGCATGTCCATGAAGAACGCCGGGCGGAGGAAGGTGGACGGCACGCCCAGGGAGGTGAGGTGACGCTCGATGGCGCCCTTGCTCTCGAAGTGGGGGACGCCGGTCGGCTCGTTCGCTGTCGACACCGACGCGTAGACGACGTGCTCCACGCGAGCTTCGGCGGCGACGTCCGCCAGCGCTTTTCCCTGGCGGATCTCTGCTTCCACGCCGTGGGCCCACGGGTCCTGCACGCTGAACACGCCCTGCGTGCCGGCGGCGGCGCGCGCGAGCGAGGCGCGGTCATCCAGGTCCCCCTGGACCAGCTCCGCCCCCAGGCCCGCGAGCGCGACGGCGTTCCCGGAGCCGGGGTTGCGGGTGAGCGCGCGGACGCGCAGTCCGGCCGCCAGCAACCCGCGCGCGACGGCGCCGCCCTGGCGTCCGGTCGCTCCGGTGACGAGGATAGTTCGGTCGGTCATCGTGAGGGGGGCAGCGTACACTGCGGCGCCGGATGAGCGGCGGCGAACGCACCCTGCTGGCGATCGACCTGGGGACCTCGGGCCCGAAGGTGGCGCTCTTCACCGCCGACTGCCAGACGGTGATCGGCTCCGAGGTGGAGCCCACCCGGCTCATCCTCGAGCCGGGCGGCGGCGCCGAGCAGGACCCGGAGGACTGGTGGCGCGCGATCTGCGCCGCCTCGCGGAGGCTGCTGGAGCGCCACCCGGAGCAGGCCCGGCGCATCGCCGCGGTGGGCTGCACCGCCCAGTGGTCCGGCACGGTGCCGGTGGACGCGGGCGGCCGCGCGCTTGGCAACGCCATCATCTGGATGGACTCGCGCGGCGGGAAGCACGTGAAGCGCGCGTTCGGCGGCTTTCCCGGCGTGATGGGGTACGGCGCGGGAAAGCTGCTCAAGTGGCTCCGCCTCACCGGCGGCGTGCCCGGCCACTCCGGGAAGGACTCCATCGCCCACATCCTGTTCCTGATGGCCGAGCGACCGGACGTCTACGCCCGCGCCGCCAAGCTGCTGGAGCCGAAGGACTACCTGAACCTGCGGCTCACCGGCCGGGCCGCCGCCTCGTTCGACTCCATCACGCTGCACTGGGTGACCGACAACCGGCGGGCGGACCGCATCGACTACCGGCCTGATCTGTTGAAGGTGCTGGGCCTGGACCGGGCGAAGCTGCCGGATCTGAAGCGGGCGGTGGACGTGCTGGGGCCGCTCCAGGCGGAGGCCGCGCGCGAGCTGGGCGCGCCGGAGGGCACCCCGGTGGTCCTGGGGACGCCGGACGTGCAGTCGGCGGCGGTGGGTTCCGGCGCGGTGCGCGACTACGAGCCGCACCTCTACCTGGGCACCTCCTCCTGGCTGACCTGCCACGTGCCCTTCCAGAAGACGGACGTCTTCCACAACATGGCGTCGCTGCCCTCGCCCATCCCGGGGCGCTACTTCATCGGCAACGAGCAGGAGTGCGCGGGCGCCTGCCTCGCCTTCCTGCGCGACCAGGTGTTCTTCGCCCAGGACGAGCTGGGCACCACCCTTCCGGAGGGCGCCTACCGCCGCTTCGACGAGCTGGTGGAGAAGGCGCCGCCCGGCGCGCGGAAGGTGCTCTTCACGCCCTGGCTCTACGGGGAGCGCACGCCGGTGGAGGACCCCACCATCCGCGGCGGCTGGCACAACGTGTCGCTGGGCACCACCCGCGGCGAGCTGGTGCGCGCGGTGTACGAGGGCGTGGCCTTCAACGCGCGCTGGCTGCTCAATGCGGTGGAGGGCTTCATCAAGCAGCCGCTGGGGGCGATCAACGTCATCGGCGGCGGCGCGAAGTCCGGCGTGTGGTGCCAGATCCAGGCGGACGTGCTGGGCAAGCCGATCCGGCAGATGGCGGACCCCATCCAGGCCAACGCGCGAGGCGCCGCCATCCTCGCCGCGGTGGCCATGGGCTTCGGCACCTTCGAGGAGATCGCCGGGAAGGTCCCGGTGGCGCGCACCTTCCAGCCCGTCCCGGAACGTCGGGCGCTGTACGACGAGCTGTTCGCGGAGTTCGTCCGACTGTACGGCGCCGAGAAGTCGGCGCATGCGCGGCTCAACCGGCGCGCCTGAGCGGCCCCGGCTGGTGCTAGGACCGGACCGCCATGGCCCTCGCCGACCGCCTGAAGGACGCGCTCTCCCGCGTCGATCCGAGATTGCTCTCCGCCGCCGAGAAGCTGCTCCGCAAGGTGCCGCTGGTGCGCGACCGGATCGACCGGGAGACGGACGAGCTGCTGTCGGAGATCGAGCCGAAGCTGAAGCCGTACCGCGGGACCTTCCCCGCCTACCCGCGGCTGCCGGAGGAGGGGCGGCCGCGCGAGGAGGTGCTCGACCTGGTGGACCGGATGCGGCAGGCGGAGGAGCCCCGCTGGAAGGAGGGCTTCGTCTCCGGCGCCGTCTACCACGGCGACCCGGACCACATCGCCTTCCTCAACCAGGTCTACGCGCTCACCTCGCAGTCCAACCCGCTCCACTCCGACCTCTGGCCCTCCGCCACCAAGTTCGAGGCGGAGGTGATCTCCATGACCTGCCGGATGCTGGGCGAGGACTCGGCGCCCGGCGCCTGCGGGTCGGTCAGCTCGGGCGGGACGGAGAGCATCCTGCTGGCGATGAAGGCCTACCGCGACCAGGCGCGGGAGCGCGGGGTGCGCGAGCCGGAGATGGTGGTGCCCTCCAGCGCGCACGCCGCCTTCGACAAGGCGGCCCAGTACTTCGGCCTCAAGCAGATCAAGGTCCCGGTGGGGGAGGACCTCCGCGCCGACGTGGCGGCCACCCGCCGCGCGCTCACCCGCAACACCGCGGTGGTGGTCGGTTCCGCGCCCAGCTTCCCGCACGGCGCGGTGGATCCCATCCCGGAGCTCTCCGAGCTGGCGCGCGCCCACGGCGCCGGCTTCCACACCGACGCCTGCCTGGGCGGCTTCCTCCTCCCCTTCGCGCGGAAGCTGGGCTACCCGGTGCCGGCGTTCGACTTCACGCTCCCCGGCGTGACCTCCATCTCCTGCGACACCCACAAGTACGGGTACGCGGCGAAGGGGACGTCGGTGGTGCTCTACCGGACCGAGGCGCTCCGCCACCACCAGTTCTACACGGCCACCGAATGGCCCGGCGGTCTCTACTTCTCGCCCACCTTCGCCGGGAGCCGGCCGGGCGCGCTGATCGCCGCCTGCTGGGCCGCGCTGGTCTCGGTGGGCGAGCGCGGCTACCTGGAGGCGGCGAAGCGGATCCTGGAGACCGCTCAGCAGATCAAGGACGGCATCCGCCGCCTCCCGGAGTTGCAGCTGATGGGCGACCCGCTGTTCGTGATCGCCTTCCGCTCCGAGGTGCTGGACGTCTACCGGCTTCTGGACGCCATGTCCGAGCGCCGCTGGAACCTCAACGGCCTCCACAAGCCGTCCGCGCTGCACCTCTGCGTAACGCTTCGCCATGCACAGCCCGGCGTCGCCGACCGCTTCCTGGCCGACCTCCGCGCCACCATCGACGAGGTCCGCAGCCATCCTCCGTCCAAGGGCGGGATGGCACCGGCCTACGGCATGGCCGCGAGCCTCCCCCTACGTGGAGTCGTCTCGGACCTGCTCAAGCGGTACATGGACCGGCTATACCGCCTCTGACTCACCGGAGGGGACAGACATGCGGACGCTGATGCTGGGCCTGTGCGGCGCGCTGGCGCTCGCGGGCGGCGGGTGCGACTGCGGCCCGGCCCGCGGCGGCCCGCCGGAATGCAATGCCAGCGGCGGTACAACCTGCGCGTGCGGCGACCGGAACTGCGCCTGCGACGGGAGCGACGGCGGCAGCGGCGGCACGTGCAGTCAGCAGTGCGCCACCGGGTGCTCGCTCACGTGCAGCGGCGCCACGACCTGCACGCAGAGCTGCGCCCGCAACTGCACGGTGGACTGCCACAACCAGGGCGACTGCCTCTCCGTGGTGGCGCAAAGCGCCAACGTCACCTGCCGCAACTCCGGCGAGTGCCTGGTGGACTGCGCCGGGCCCTGCTTCGTCGTGTGCAACGCGTCCCAGGGATGCGTCGCCACCCACTGCGAGGGCGGCCTCTGCACCATGAATTGCCCCGGAGGGCCGGCCATCTCCTGCGGCGACGGCGGCAACAGCTCGGTGGTCTGCAACCACGCCTGCCCGTAGCCGGGCCAGGGCTTCAGCGCGGACTGGCCAGCGGTGCCCGCTTGGGCGCCTTCACCCACTGGTCCAGCCAGCCCAGCACCTCGCTGTGCCAGCGGAGGCTGTTCTGCGGCTTGAGGACCCAGTGGTTCTCGTCCGGGAAGGAGACGTAGCGCGAGGGGATGCCGCGGCGCTGGAGCGCGGTGAAGGCGGCGAAGCCCTGCGTCTCCGGCAGCCGGTAGTCCAACGAGCCGTGGACGACCAGCATGGGCGTCTTCCAGTTCTTCACGTGGTTCACCGGGTTGAAGCGGTCGAAGGCCTCCGGCTGATCCCACGGCGTCCCGCCCATGTCCCACTCCGCGAACCACAGCTCCTCGGTCTCGAAGTACGAGGCGCGGGTGTCGAAGATGCCGTCGTGGCACACCAGCGCCTTGAAGCGGTCCGTGTGCCCGGCGATCCAGTTGATCATGTACCCGCCGTAGGAAGCACCCAGCGCGCCCACCCGGCCGCCGTCGAGGAAGGGGTACTTCGCCAGCGCCGCGTCCAGGCCCTTCATGAGGTCCTCGTACGGCGCGCCGCCCCAGTCCTTCGCGATGGCGTCCGTGAACGCCTGCCCGTACCCGGTGGACCCGTGGAAGTCGATGAACACCACCGCGTAGCCCGCGCCCGCGTACGCCTGCGGGTTCCAGCGGTAGTGGAAGTGGTCGCCGAACGAGCCCTCCGGCCCGCCGTGGATGAGGAACGCCACCGGGTACTTCTGGCCGGCGCGGAAGTTGGCGGGCTTCACCACGTAGCCGTGCACCGTCTCGTCCTTCGCGCCCTTGAACGAGAACTGCTCGTAGTCGCCCATCTGGATCGACTTCAGCCGCTCTGCGTTCAGGGTGGTGATCGCCTCCATCGACCCGCCCGCCTTCGGGATGGTGCGCAGCTCGACCGGCGACTTGAGCGTGTCCAGCGCGAAGAGCACCCGGTCGCCGGCGGCGCGCGGCTCGCCCACGTTGCCCTTCTCCACCAGCGCCGTCACCTGGCCGCTCTGGACGTCCACGGCGAACAGCCCGTGGTTCCCCACGTGCTCGGCGGTGGTGTAGAGCGCCTTCGAGTCCGGCGAGAAGGCCATCTCGTCCGGGGACCGGTCCCAGCCCTCGGTCAGCGCGCGCGCCTTCATCGTCTTGCGGTCCACCACCATGATGCGGCGCCGGTCCGCCTCGAAGCCGGGCCGCTTCATCGCCAGGTACACGAGCACCGCCCCGTCCGGCGAGTACAGCGGCGCCTCGTCGGCGGCGCGGTTGTCGGAGGTGATGGACTTCGGCGCGCCCTTGCCGCTGGACGGCACCACGTAGACGTTGAGGTCGGTGGACCAGGCGGCCTCGTGGGTGAACACCTGCGCGGCGAAGGCCACCTCGGCCCCGTCCGGCGAGATGGAGAACATCTCCGACCCGCCGAACGGCCTCGGCGGCGAGTCCGCGTCCATCCCGGCCATCAGGTCCACGGGCGCGGGGGCATCCGGGCCCAGGGTCACCACGAAGAGGTGGCTGCGCTTGCCGTCCTCCCACTCGTCCCAGTGGCGGAAGAGCAGCTTGTCGTAGGCGCGCACCTTGGACTTGTTCTTCTTCTCCTCCTCGTCCCGCTTGGCGGTGGCGGCCAGCGCGTTCGCCCCCGGCGCGTCCGCGAAGACGTCCATGGCCACCAGCAGCCGCTTGCCGTCCGGGAACACGGCGAAGGAATTCACGTCCGCCGGCAGCTTCGTGACCTGCTCCGCTTCGCCGCCGTCCACCGGCAGCCGCCACACCTGGCTGCTCCCGCCCTGGCGGGTGGAGAGGAAGAAGATGGCGCGCCCGTCCGGCGACCAGCGCCCCGAGTTGTCGCTCGCCGGGCTGGTGGTGAGGCGCTTCGGGCCGCGGCCGTCCCCGCCTACCATCCACAGGTCGGAGCGGCGCTTGTTCTCCTCCAGGTTCAGCTCGCTCACGGCGAAGACCACCTGCTTGCCGTCCGGGGAGATCTGCGGATCGGAGATGCGCTGGAAGGACACCATGTCCTGCGCGGAGAACGGGTGGGGAGCGCCCTCGGCGGGCGCGGCGGCGGCGATCAGGAGCAGGGCGGTGGTGAGCACGATGTTCAAGGACCTCCGGGGCCGGGCACTCCACCATCTTTGCTACGGTGCCGCCAGTTGACCGCTCCCGTGCGCCAAGACCTCCTCGCGGCGGCCGCCATCACCGCCTTCGGCCTCTGGGCCCTGGCGCCGGGCCTGGATCACCCCACCATCTACGACTGGGACGAGTCCTTCCACCAGGTGGTGACCCGCGGCACCTACGACGAGCCACCGGTCCCGCGAATGTACCGCGATCCGCTCTACCCCATCGACCCGATGCGCTGGTACGAGGCCGGGGTCTGGCTGCACAAGCCGCCCGGCACCGCCTGGTTCGGCGCGGCGATGATGAAGCTGATCGGCGTGCGCACGATGGCGCTCCGGCTGGGGTCGCTGGTGGGCGAGCTGGCGGCGGCGGTGGCGCTGTACCTGCTGGTGAAGGGCCTGGCCGGCCGGGCCTGGGCGCTGGTGGCGGGGCTGGGGTTCCTGGCGCTGCCGTCCGGGTGGATCCTGGCGCAGGGCTTCTTCTTCGGGGACGTCACCGACTGCACCCTGGTGGGGTGGGTCACGGTGTCGATCCTGCTGCTGGTGCGCGGCGTGGAGCGGCAGTCCTGGCGCTGGATGGCGGCCGCTGGCGCCGCGGTGGGCGCGGCGTACCTGTGCAAGTCGATGATGTCGCTCGTCCCCGTGGGCGTGGCGGGCGTGCTGTTCGCCGCGCGCTCGGCGCGCCTGTGCGATGGGCCGCGGTGGAAGGAGCTGGGCGCCATGTACGGCGCGTTCGCGCTGGTGGCGCTGCCCTGGTCCTTCTACGCGAACGCGCGCTGGCCGGACCTGGCGCGGGTGAGCACGAAGCTGGCGCTGGAGTCCATCACCGCCGAGCCCGGCAGCATCCTGGCCATCTGGCGCCGCCCCTGGGACGCCATCCTGAACGAGGTGAACCTGTGGGAGATCAAGCCGCTCCCGGTCATCTCGGTGGTGGTGGCGATGCTGTGGCTGTGGCGGGTGGCGCTGCGCACGCGCGACGCGCGCGCGGTGGCGCTGGCGCTGTGGCTGACGTCGACGGAGGTGGCGCACTCGGTGGTGGCCGCCAAGTGCCCGGCACACGTCTGGAGCGCCATCCCGGCGGCGTTGGCGGGCCTGGCGCTGCTGGGCTCCGAGCTGTGGCGTTCCCGCGCTGCGGCGTTCGTGGCGGTGGGAATGCTGGGGACGCCGTGGCTGATCGAGCATCTGCCCGTCCTGGCCCGCCTCCGCGAGTCGCTGCCGCCGGCCGTGTTCTTCCAGACCCGGACGGGCCCGGGCCTGTTCGAGGGCGCGCTGGCGGTGGGCGCGGGCGCGCTGCTGGCCTGGGCCGCGGCGCCGCTGTTCCGGCGGTCCCGCGTCCCGGCGGTCGCGATGGCGCTGGTGGCCGGCGCGTGGCTGCTCTGGGCGCTCCTGTGGAACACCACCGCGACGCAGCTGGAGATGGGCCGGGCGCGCCTGCGGAAGGACGGCTACGTCTCCTACACCCAGGACCTGGGGCAGGCGCTGGACCGGGTGCTGCCCGAGAAGAGCGTGCTGTGGATGCCGATCGACTTCGACCCGCCCAACCAATTCGAGCGCTACAACCTCATGTTCTGGTCCGGCCGGACGACGTACCAACTCCTCCCCGAGGTGCCGCTGGCCCGGGCGCGGGGCGACCACTCGTACCTGGTCTCCGCGCTGTCGCAGCCGTTCCAGCCGGTGGCCGGCGTGCCCGCGAACGCCTGGCTGCGCGCGTATGACCTGGAGGCGCCGGCACCGCTCCCTGATCTGCCGGAGGGCGTGTCGCACCTCACGCCGGTGGACACGGGAGCGTTGGAGGTGATCGGCGTCGCCGCTGGCCGCGCGTCGGGTGACCGCGACCGTTGGGCGTTCTACGCGCGCGCCAGGGGCGGCCGCCCCCCGGCCGAGCTGCGCGTGGCGTTCCACCTCCGGGACGGGCCCGTGGAGACGCTGATCGTCCCGCCCGAGGCGACGCTCCTCCCGCGGTGGAAGCTGGCCGGCGGGGCGTGGTTCGTTCTCCCCGCGCTGGGGCCGCCCCACGCGGACGTGGCGACGCTGGAGCTGGGCCCCGCCCGCGTGGCGATGCCCATCCCCCAGGCGTCCAGCGCCCCGTAGCCCCGCCTGCTGGGGAAGCGCGCGACGGGCACTTCCCTTCCCGCCTGGTGGAGCGGCCCCACATTGCCCCCCGAAACCAGGGGGACGGATGAATCGCGGCGAGCGTTGGGCGGCGGCGGGGGCCGGTTCGGCGGTGCTGGTGGCGGGCGGCGCGGCGGCGTTCGGCCTGCGCGCGGCCAGGGACCGGGCGCGGCGCCGGGCGGTGCCGGACGGCGCGGCCTCGCGCGCGGCGGCCGAGGCGCGGCACCGGGACAAGGTGGAGCGCATCGCGGCGCAGCTGGCCGCCCACCAGGGCCCGGAGCCGCTGTCCTTCCGGAAGCGGGCGGTCTCCCACGAGGTGCCCAAGGGTGGGGACCTGCGCCACCGCGACCGGAAGATCGACCTCTCCGACCTGGACGAGATCCTCCACGTCGACCCGCTGCGGAGGATCTGCGTCGCCGAGCCGGGCGTCGCCTTCGTGGACCTGGTGGAGGCCACCATGCGGCATTCCCTGGTGCCGGTGGTGGTGCCGGAGATGAAGACCATCACCCTGGGCGGCGCGGTCTCCGGCTGCTCGCTGGAGTCCACCTCCTTCCGCCACGGCGGCTTCCACGACAGCTGCCTGGAGTACGAGGCGATCACCGCCCGCGGTGAAGTGCTGACCTGTTCGGCGGACAACGACCACCGCCTGCTCTTCGAGATGCTGCACGGCGCCTTCGGGACGCTGGGCGTGCTCTCGAAGCTGACCTTCCGGCTGATGCCGGCCGCGCCCTACGTGAAGGTCGAGTACGAGAAGCACGCCACCGTGGGCTCGTACCTGGAGTCCATCCGCCGCCACGCGGAGGCGCAGGACGCGGACTTCATGGACGGCATCATCCACTCCCCGCGGGAGCTGGTCCTCAGCATGGGCCGCTTCGTGGACGAGGTGCCCTATGCGCACCGCTACGACTGGATGCGCATCTACCCGGACAGCACGCGGACCCGCGCCGAGGACTACCTCGCCACCGCGGACTACTTCTACCGGTACGACCGCGGCGTCACCAACGTCCACCCGCGCTCGTTCCTGGGGCGGCTGCTGTTCGGGAAGTGGCTGGGGTCTTCGCAGGTCCTCCGGCTGGCGGACCGATTCCACTGGCTGTTGCGCCGTTTTCCGCCGCCGGTGACGGTCGACGTGTTCGTCCCCATCTCGCGGGCGGAGGAGTTCCTCGCCTGGCACCAGGAGGTGCTCGGCCACTTCCCGCTGTGGTGCGTGCCGTACCGGATCGCCCGCCCCTACGCCTGGCTGTCGGACCGGTTCGTCTCGGAGATCCGCGACACCCTGTTCCTGGACCTCGCCATCTACGGGATGAGGCCCAGGGCCGGGCAGAACCCCTACCGGCTGCTGGAGGAGAAGCTGATGGAGGTGGGCGGCGTGAAGACGCTCATCTCCACCAACCTCTACTCGGAGGAGGAGTTCTGGAGCACCTGGAACCGCCGCAACTACGAGGCGGCCAAGGCGCGCGTGGACCCGGACAACCGGCTCCGGGGGCTGTACGAGAAGATGTGCCGCGCCGCACAGGGCGTCGGGGCGTGAGCCGAGGCGTCAGGCCGCGCGCACGAACGCAGCGCTGAACCCCAACTCCTCCAGGAGCTCACGCTGCCGGTCGCCCAGGCCCACCGCGGCCACCTTGCGGCCGCGCCTCAACAGCCAGGCGCCGAGCCCGGCCAGCGCCAGCTCGCTGAACTCGCTGACCTGGGAGAAGTCGACCTGGATCGCGGCGGGAGCAGGGGTGCTCACCACGGTCCTCAGGAGGGCCTTGGCGGTGGGGAAATCGAACGAGCCACTCAATTTCATCGTTTCCATGAATTACCTCGAGGTCGGAAGGGGACCGAATTACCAGTCTAATCATCGGGTCCCGATCCGGTAGGCGGGCAGGCGCTCAGGTCGTCTGCTCGACGCTTGCCAGCCCTTTCGGGCATGTGCTTCCGTGGCGTCCGGACTTGCAGACAACGGCGTGCGGAGGTGTCGATGGTGCGCGGCAACCTGGGCTGGCGCGTGGTCCTGTGCAGTGTGGCGGCGTCGGCGGTGTTCCTGGCGGGCTGCCCGGTCCCCCGGTACGACCCGAAGCTGGAGGCCGCCTCGACCAGCTGGAAGGCGCAGGTCGGCAGGTTCATCGCCGAAGCAGAGGCGTCGGCGGGGACGCCCAGCGGCGAGTACGAGTCCGAGGGGAACAAGCAGTTCTACACGGACATGCAGAACGCCATCGGCGGCCAGATCGCCCAGACCAGGGCGGTCTCCGGCAGCCCGCGCGCCGTGGAGATCATGGAGCTGCTCTCCAAGGACATCGAGAACCTGCGCAAGCTGCACGAGAGCAACGGGAAGTCCGGGCTCACCTCCGAGTTGGGTGACCCGGCGCGCGCCGCCATCGAGACCGAGCTGCGCGCGCTCGACAAGCTGCAGTCCGAGCTCCGGTCCGGCAGCGACAACGGCTGATCAGGCGATCCCCGAGGGGCACACCATGGCGACTCTGGACGTGAACAAGGTGGCCGAGGACATGCTGGCCAAGATGAAGCCCATCCTTGGCCAGAACTGGGAGAAGGCGAAGGAGTACGTCAAGGAGGAGTCCGCCAAGCTGGCGCTCGCCTTCGTCAAGATGGAGGCGCAGAAGCTCGCCGGGACCATCACCGAGCAGCAGGCGAAGATCCTCTTCGACATGCAGAAGAACGCATCCCTGGCGGTGCTCGCCGCGGCGGGCGGTATCGGCGACCTCGCCGCGGCCCAGGCGATGAACGCCGCGCTCGGGGCGCTCAAGGACCCCGTCAATCAGGCGCTGGGGTTCAAGCTCCTGTAGGTGGACGCCGCGCTTTCAGCCGGGAAATGAGGGGCCGGAGCTTCCGGTCCCTCACTTTCAGCGCTTGCTCCACCCGCGGAGGCGGTCCAGGAGGCCACCGCTCTCCTCGGCAGGCGGGGGCGGGGCCGCTCCGGCGGCGTTGGGCGCCGTCGCGGCGGCGCCGGCTCCGGCGGGCTTGGAGGCCGAGGCCGCGTCCAGCTCCGCCGCCACCTGCTCCAGCGTGCCCAGCAGCATCGTCCTGGGGGAGAGGGCCTGCCCGGTCTGGGCCTTCACCTCGCCCAGGATCTGGAAGCAGAGCAGCGAGTACCCGCCGAGGTCGAAGAAGTTCTCATACACGCCGATCCGCGGGAGCTGGAGCGCCTTCTGCCACAGGCCGGCGAGGAGCTTCTCGCTGGCGGTCCGCGCGGGCTGGAACTCGTGCCCGGCGGTGCGCGCGAACGGGATGGGCAGCCGGTCGTCGTCGATGGTGCCCTTGGCCGTCCTGGGCATCGACTCCAGCTCGATGAAGATCTGCGGGGACACCCCGGTCGCCTTGCGGGCCGCGGTGCGCAGCTCGGTCTCGGTGAACATCTCGCCGGTCTTGCCGGCGATATAGGCCACCAGCTTCTCGTCGCCCTCCTTGTCCACCAGGCACCGCACCGCCGCGTCGGCGACGCCGGGATGCGCGGCCATCGCCTTGGACATCTTCTCGATGGAGACGGGCCGGCCGCGGAACTGCACCTGGCCGTCCAGCCAGCCCAGGTGCTCCACGGTGTCGTCGGCGAGGAAGCGGACGCGTTCGGAGGTGGCGATGTCGCCCACCACCAGCCGCCCGGGGGAGTTGATCGGCGACGTCTCCTGCGCGGCGTCCAGCACGCGCACCGGCACGCCCTGGAGCGGGCGCCCGAAGAGGAAGCGCCCCTCCCTCCGGGTCTCCACCCGCGCGGCCGCCACCGGCACGCCGGCGGCCTCCGGCACCAGCGCGGCGAAGGCCGGGGACAGCCGGGCCGCCAGCGCCGCGCTCAGCTTCTTCGACGGGTGCCCGGTGCAGATCAGCTTGGCGTCCGGGTGCTTCCCGTGCACGTCGGCCATCGCCGCCGCCTGTGCCAGCACCACCGTGGGCTTGGCGCCGCCGGTCGCGGCGCCCGAGGCGGCCGCGAGCATGGCCGGCATCCACCAGTCTTCCTGGTCGGTCTCCAGCCCGTCCCAGATGGAATCCAGGGCGGCGATCCCCGCGCGCCCGGCGAGGCTGAGGAAGCTCCGCGCCAGCAGCCGGTGCGTCACGGTCGCGGGGCCGGCGCGCACGGCCGGCATGTCGCCGGAGGGGAGCGGGCCAGGGTCCCCCGCTGCCGGGGGCGCATCCGTGCCCTTGAGCTCGAGGTCCGCCGCCCCGGACGCGGCCAGCACCGCGCCCGCGCGCAGGACGCCGAGCACCGCCGCGGCGCGCGCCGGGCCGGCCGGCAGCTTCACCGACACCGACTTGCCGCGCCCGCCGCGCTGGGCCACCAGCCGCGCCCAGCCCTCGGCGGCCTGGGCGAGCGCGCTGGAGCGCGCCTCCAGCCCCTCGAAGATGGTCCGGGCGCCCTCGTTGCCGGGGTCCGCCCAGTCCGCCAGCTTCTGGCGCTCGTCGTCCGGGAGGATGGGCATGTGCAGCGCCGGCCGCTTCGGGTCCTTGAGCACCTCGCCCAGCAACGTCTCCAACTGCCGGAGCAGCCGCTGCATCGACTCCGGCTTGTAGAGGTCGGTGGAGTAGTTGAGCATCGCCAGCAGGCCGCCCTGGCTGCGCTGCATGGTCCAGAGCATCATCTCGTTGGCGGCGTTGGGCGGGCGGGCGTGGAGCTGCCTGACCTCGATGTCGCCGAAGCCCGCCGGGCGCGACCGGGTGTCCTGGAGCGAGAAGAAGGCGCGCACCAGCGGCGGCTTCACCCCCAGCCGTTCGATGGGCACGTCCTGGTTGGAGAAGGCGTCCAGGATCTGCTCCTTCACGGAGCGGAGGAGATCCAGGAACGTCATCTTCTCGTCGATCTGCGTGCGCAGCAGCACGTTGTTGGTGAACGGGCCGATCACGTCCTCCAACTCCGGGCGGGTGCGCGCCCGCACCGGGCAGCCGACCAGGAGGTCGCGCTGGCCGGAGA
>DATBSS010000590.1:0-9138 GCA_036559665.1 Myxococcaceae bacterium | reverse complement strand
ACCTGGCGCTGAACTTCGGCAAGCGGCTGTTCCTCGGGGTATAGACCCGCGGCGTGATCCGCCATCCTGGTACAGCGCTTCTCCTGCTCGCCCTCCTGGTCGCGGCACCCGGCTGCCCCCGCGAGCGCGGGCACTCCAAGGCCTTCGACGACGCCAGCGCGCTCTTCCGCAAGGCCTTCGTGGAGAAGGACGAGGACGCCTTCGACGACCCGCGGATGCAGGAGGTGGAGCGGCTGCTCTCGGTCGTTCCGCCCCAGAGCATCGACTTCCCGGCCGCCGAAGAGCTCAAGAAGCGGATCGCCGACGGGCGCGCGGCGCTCGAGGCCCGGCGCGCCGAGAATGCTCAGCCGGAGGCGCCGCCGCCGCCCGCGGACCCGTGGGCCGGCGAGCGGAACGACCCTCCCCCGGAGGTACCGGACGCCGGCCCGCCCCTCGCCAGGGCGCCGCGGATCGGGATGACCGTCGAGGAGCTGAGGAAGCGCTTCTCCGAATGCTTCTCCTACAGGGAGAACATCGTGGTCGAGGGCCACGGCCGGCACGACGTCTATGCGCCGAGCGCGACCGAGGCCTGCGCGAAGGAGTACCCCGGGTTCGCCCAGAAGCTGGTGGTGATCGACGAGGCGGGCCAGAAGATCATGGGCTTCGCCCCGGCGGGCGCGCTGGAGACCCGTTACTACTACCCCGACGGGGGCGAGGCGCCGCCGCCCAGGCCCAAGCCCTGACGCTCAGCCGATGCGGGACCAGACGTTCATGACCCTGATGAAGCTCTTGCCCAAGTCCGCGCTCTCCGCGGCGGTGGGCAAGGCCACGCGCGCGCCGCTGCCCAGGGCCTGGCACCGCGCCTTCATGCGCGCCTTCGCCTGGCGCTACCGGGTGGACGTGGGGGAGGCGGAGCACGGGCTGGAGGGGTACGCGAACTTCGGGCAGTTCTTCACCCGCAAGCTCAAGCCCGGGCTGCGCCCGGTGGAGGACGGGGAGCGGGTGGTGGTCTCGCCGGTGGACGGCGCAGTCTCTCAGGCGGGGACGATGGATCGCGACCAGTGCGTCCAGGCCAAAGGGATCTCGTTCCCGGTGGGCAAGCTGCTGGGGGACGACCTCTCCGCGCACGCGTTCCAGGGCGGCACCTTCGCCACGCTCTACCTTTCGCCGCGCGACTATCACCGCATCCACGCGCCCCTGGGCGGGAAGGTGCTGGGGTATTCGTACCTGCCGGGCGAATTCTGGCCGGTGAACCCCATCTCGGTCCGCAACAAGGAGGCGCTGTTCTGCGTGAACGAGCGGCTGATCACCTGGATGGACACGCCGGCCGGGCTCTCCGCGGTGGTGGCGGTGGGCGCCACCTGCGTCTCGCGCATCCACGCCGCCTATGACGACGTGGTGACGCACACCGGTCAGCCGGCGCGGATCCACCGGTACGAACAGGCCCTCCCGGTGCGGAAGGCTGACGAGCTGGGCATGTTCGAGATGGGCTCCACGGTGATCCTGCTCTTCGCCGCGGGGAAGGTCCGCTGGGACGAGTGGCTCCAGCCGGAGGCCGCGCTGCGGATGGGGCGGCGGATCGGGGAAGTGACGTGAGCCAGAAGGTCTCCAGCGTGAAGGGGATGTCGGACCTGCTCCCCGGGGAGATCGAGACCTGGCAGGCCATGGAGCAGCGCTTCCGCGAGGTGCTCCGCCGCTACGGGTACGCCGAGGTCCGGACGCCGGTGCTGGAGGAGACCGCGCTCTTCGCCCGCGGCGTGGGCGAGGGGACGGACATCGTGGGGAAGGAGATGTACACGTTCACCGACAAGGGTGGGCGGAGCCTCTCGCTGCGGCCCGAGGCGACGGCCGGGCTGGTGCGCGCGTACATCGAACACTCCATCTCCAACCAGGAGCCGCTCACCCGCTGGTTCTGCTTCGGGCCGATGTTCCGGTACGAGCGGATGAAGACCGGGCGCTACCGCCAGTTCTACCAGCTGGACGTGGAGGCGTTCGGCGTGAAGGGCCCGGCCCAGGACGCCGAGGTGATCGAGGTGGCGCTGGAGGTCCTGCGCGCGCTGGAGCTGAAGGGCGTGAAGCTGGAGCTCAACTCCATCGGCGACGCGCAGTGCCGCCCGGCCTACCAGCAGCAGCTGGTGGCGTACTTCACCGGCTCCCGCGACCAGCTCTGCGCCGAGTGCCAGCTTCGCCTGGAGCGCAACCCGCTGCGCATCCTGGACTGCAAGAACGAGAAGTGCCGGGAGATCGCCCGCGGCGCGCCCAAGATGCTGGACCACCTCTGCCAGCCATGCCGCGACCACTTCGCCGAGGTCCAGCGGCTGCTCGGGCTGGTCGGCGCCCCGTTCACCGTCAACCCGTGGATCGTCCGCGGGCTCGACTACTACGTCCGCACCGCCTTCGAGCTTGTCGCGGACGACCCGGTGCTGGGGACCGCCAGCGCGGTGGGCGGCGGCGGGCGGTACGACGGCCTGGTGCAGTCGCTGGGCGGGCCGGACGTGCCGGGCGTGGGCTTCGCGCTCGGAGCGGATCGATTGAAGCTGCTGATGCAGGGCCGGTCCTTCACCCAGGCGCCGGACCTGTTCGTCGCCTCCGTGGACGACAAGGCCTTCGACGCGGCGTTCGCGTTGGCCAGCAAGCTCCGGAAGGACGGCCTGGGCGTGGAGACGGACACCCGCGGCGGCTCGCTCAAGAGCCAGATGAAGCGCGCGGACAAGTCGGGTGCGCAGTTCGCGCTGGTGGTGGGAGAGCGCGAAGTGGCGGAGCAGGCGGGAGAGCTCAAGCCCATGCGCGGCGGCGAATCGCGCCGCGTTTCATTTGCCGATCTTCCAGCTATCCTGCGCGCGCCGCGGTAGCCCCAAGCCCCCTGGAGAACGTGCCGATGAAGCCCCTTGCGATGGCGGTGTGTCTGTCATTGGTGGCCGCGCCGGTGGTGGCGCGGGCGGACGATGAGCTGGCGGCGGTGGATCGCCAGGCGCCGATGTTCCGGCTCCCGGTCTACAACGCCAAGCCGGTGGGGCAGTCGGTGGTGGGGCTGGACAAGTACGTGGGGCCCGACGCCAGCGAGAAGGACGTGAAGGTGGTGCTGCTCTCGTTCATGGCGTCGTTCTGCGCGCCCTGCAAGAAGGAGATGCCCTACCTGCAGTTCCTCCACGATCGCTACAAGGACTTCGGCCTGCGCGTGGTGTCCGTCTCCATCGACACCGAGCCCGAGGGGCAGAAGATCATCGAGACGCTGATCGAGGAGAACAAGGTGACCTACCCGGTGCTCAAGGACCGGTTCAACCTGGTCGCGCGCCGGTGGCTGGGGAACCAGAGCCCGCTGCCGTCGGTGTTCCTGGTCCGCCCGGACGCCACGGTCTCCCAGGTTCACCGCGGGTACAACCAGGACATCGGCACCGTGCTGGCCGCCGAGATCGAGTCCGCGCTGGGCATCAAGCGGATCGGCACCCCGCCGGCCATGCCCACCGCCGCCTCCGGGACCGCGCCGCCCGCGGCCGGCGGGGACGTCCAGCCCGCGACCACCGACGCGGCGACCACGACCGACGCCGTGAAGCCCGCGAAGGGCATGAAGCCCGGGACCAGGCTGCCGCCCAAGAAGGGCCTCAAGAAGACGAAGGGGGCCGCCGGCGCTCCGGCGACGTAGGCGGGGCTCGCACCCCTCCGGCAAAGTTGGCCGGTCTGGTCGTTTGTCATTACGATCCGGGAAACCCTTCCCCGGATCCATGGCGGCGCCTGATCAGAGATCGGTCGGTGGTGTCCCCGAGCGCTCGCCCGGCGCCGAGTGCATGCAGATCGTCGAGGACTTCGTCATCCTCGATGGGCAGGGGCAGATGCTCCGGGGCCTCAACACCACCGGCGCCGCCGTGTGGGGGCTCATCGACGGGCAGCGGACGCTGGAGGCGATCGCCTCGGAGATCGCGCGGCGGTACGGGCGGCCGAGGACGACGGTGACGGAGGACGTGGTCACCTTCACGCGCGCGCTCGCGGACAAAGGGCTCATCCGGTTCCTTCCTTGACCCTCGAACCGGACAGCGCCCCGTTGCGATCCGGATGCGGATCCCAACTGCGACCCTTGAGGAGGTGACGGCCGCGTGGGTGGGAGATTCCGGATCGGCGGTCTCGTGGTGCAGCTCTCCGGGCGGGCGCGCGCGCTGGAGTCCATCGGGCGGGCCTGGGCCGCGTTCGCCGTGGACCGCCCGGCGGAGGTGGAGCTCGTGGTGGAGGGAGATCCGGTGCGGCCGCCGGCCCCGTCGCCGCCGGTGATGCCGGAGGTGCGGGCGGGGGACGATGGGACGATCGCCGTCGAGGGCCCCTCGTTCCGCGCCGAGATCGATCCCCACCGGGTGGTGGCGCGGGTGCGCGGCGCGGACGAGCGCTTCGGGGTGGAGTCCGCGCTCAAGGTGCTCCTGGCGGCGCGGCTGGCGTGGGCCGGGGGGTTGCTGGTCCACGGCGTGGCGCTGGCCAGCGGCGGTCGCGCGGGGCTGTTCACCGGGCCCTCGGGCGCGGGGAAGAGCACGCTGGCCGGCCTGGGGCGGCGGGCGGGGTTGTCGGTGCTCGCGGACGAGCTGGTGGCGGTGTGGCCCGGATGGCGGGTCGAGGGCACGCCGTGGAACGAGGGCCTCCGGGACGGCGCCGCGCTGGTCGGGGTGGGGACGCTGGCGTGGTCGGACGCGGCCAAGCTGGAGCGCTCGTCCGCCTCGGGGGTCCTGCGGGTGCTGGCCAGCAACGTGCTGCTCCCGGATCCGGGGCCGGCCGGCAAGGCGACCGCCTTCCACGCGGAGGCCGCGCTGATGAACGGCGTGCGGAGCTGGACGCTGTCCTTTGCCCTGGAGGGGGACGTGGGCGCCGCGCTGCGCGAGGCGCTCGAGGCGTGACGGAGGCACCGCCGGACGCGCTGCTGGTCATCGCCGGACCCACCGCTTCCGGCAAGTCGCGCCTGGCCCTGGAGGTCGCCGAGCGCGAAGGCGGGGAGATCGTCTCCGCGGACTCGCAGCAGATCTACCGGCACTTCGACGTGGGCACTGCCAAGCCCACCGCGGACGAGCTGCGCCGGGTGCCGCACCACCTGATCTCGTCGGTGGAGCCCGGCGAGCAGGTGAACGCCGGCCGCTTCCGGGACCTGGCGGACGCGGCGATCGCCCAGGTCCGCGCGCGCGGGCGGCGGCCCATCGTGGCCGGGGGGACCGGGCTGTACCTGAGGGTGCTCCTCCACGGGGTGATGCCGGGCCCCGGCGCCTCCCCGGCCATCCGCGCGCGGATCAAGGCGGAGGCGGCGGAGCAGGGGCGCGAGGCGATACACCGCAAGCTGGCGGAGGTGGATCCGGAGAGCGCGGCCCGTATCCTCCCGCGCGACCTGGTCCGGGTGGAGCGCGCGCTGGAGCTCTACGAGCTGACCGGCGTCCCGGCCTCGGTGATGCGGCGCGCGCACGGCTTCCAGGAGCGGCGGCACCCCTTCCGGATGGTGGTGCTGGATCCGCCCCGCGAGGCGCTCTACGCGGCCATCGACGCGCGGGTGCGGTCGATGTTCCAGGAGCTCGGCCTGGTGGAGGAGGTGCGCGCGCTGATGGAGAAGGGCTACCGGGACGCGCCGCCGATGCGCAGCGTGGGGTACGTGCAGGCGCTCGCCGTCGCCGAGGGGCGGATGGGCCTGGAGGAGGCCATCGAGGACGCCGCCCGCCAGACGCGGCACTACGCCAAGCGGCAGGTCACCTGGTTCAAGAAGGAGCCGGGCGCGGAGCTCCTGCGGCCGCCGTACGCGGTGGCGTGACTCACGGCTGCCGGAGGTCGACCTTCACCAGCGAGTCCTGCCCGGGGAGCACCGCCACCAGCTGGGTCTCGTTGCGGCCGGTCTCCTTGTTCACGAAGCGGAACTGGTGGTTGCCCTCGTAGAGCGGCACCGGTTCGAGCGGCGTCAGCCCCAGGCGCTTCTCTCCCACGAACACCTCCGCGTACGGCACGGCGCGGATGGTCACCGTCCCCTTCCCGGGGCGCCACTCGCGGCGGCGGAAGTCCCCGGCCGACAGCGAGACCGTCTCGGAGCGGGTGAGGCCGAGGCGGTCCTCGCGGAACACCACCGCGTGGTCCCCGGGCGGGAACTTCGCGCTCATCGGCGTCCGCCCCCGCAGCACGCCGTCCACCCAGACATCCATCGTCGGGGTGGAGTTGAACGCCATGATGCCCATCTCGGGCCTCGGGGCCGGCTGGGGTGCGGGCGCCGCGGGGAGCCTGGGAGGAGGCGGCATGGGCAGCGAGACGGGCGGGCGGGAGGCCTGGGGGGGCGGTTCGGGATCGCCGTCCTCGGAGCGCCCGCCCAGCCAGAAGCCGGCCACGCCGAAGGCGAGCGCCAGCGCCGCCACCGCCACCGCGGGGTGCACGCGGCGCTGCAGGTACCGCTGGATCCCGCCGGCGGAAGAGGCCGGGCGCTCCACCGGGGGCGCCGGCAGGTCCCCGGTGGTGGTCTGGCGGGGCGGGGCCGGCAGCGGCGCCAGCCGGGTCGGCAGTGTGGCCGGGGACTGGGGCTTCCGCGCCGGGTCGCGCGCGATCTCGGTGGGCTCGGGGGCCTGGGGCCAGTCCTCGGCGGCCGGGGCGGAGCCCACCGCCATCCTGCGGGAGGAGGGACCGCTGGGGGGCGTGTGCGAGGAGGCGTTTTCGTCGGGGCGCGGCTGGAGCGGCGCCTCGGGGACGTCCGCGAGCAGCCGGATCAAGTCCGCGCCGGTGACCACCGCGCCCTGGTGGGTGATGAAGCGCTCCAGCGCCTCGCTCATGTCCTGGGCGGTGCGGTAGCGCGCCTCGCGGTCCTTCTGCAGCGCCCGGCGCACCACCGCGACGATCTCCTCGGGCAGATCGGGCCGGCGGTGGTCGATGGGCTCGAAGGACATCTTGATCGCGCTCTCCATGATCTGCACGTCGGAGGTGCCCTGGATGGCGCGCGCGGAGGCGAGCAGCTCGTACAGCACCAGCCCCAGCGCGTACACGTCGCTGCGCCGGTCCAGCGGCTGGGCGCGGAGCTGCTCCGGGGACATGTACGCGTACTTGCCCTTGATCATCCCGGTGCGCGTGTGGTGCGTGGCGGTGGCGGCCTTCGCCACGCCGAAGTCGATCACCTTCACCGTGCCGGCCGTGCCCAGCAGGATGTTCTGCGGGCTCACGTCCCGGTGCACCAGGCCCAGGGGCGCGCCGTCCGGGGTGGTCGCGGCGTGCGCGTAGTCCAGCGCCAGCGCCGCCTGGGAGATGATGCGCGCCGCCACCGGCACCGGCATGAAGGTGCCGCGGCGCTGGTGCTCCTTCACGATCGCCCGCAGGTTCGATCCCGGGACGTACTCCATGGCGAGGTAGAACGTCCCGCTCACCTCGCCGAAGTCGTAGATCTGGGCGATGTTCGGGTGGTTGAGCTGCGCGGCCAGGCGCGCCTCGTCCAGGAACATGCGCACGAAGCTGGGGTCGCCGGCGAGCGCCGGGAGCATCCGCTTCATCACGCAGACCTTCTCGAAGCCTTCGGGGCCGGACTGGCGCGCCAGGAACACCTCGGCCATCCCGCCGGCGGCGAGCTTGCGCTCCAGGGTGTAGCGCCCCAGCCGTTCGCCCATGCGAGGGGGCGGGATGCTACCCCACCTCACCGCGCGCGGAGCCGCCCTCCGGGGACAGTCCCTTGTCCCGGCCCAGCCAGGGGGCCCGGTCATCCGCCAGCCGCTGGAGCACCAGCTGCGGGTCCAGCGGCTTGGGCAGGAACGCCTCCGCCCCCGCCTCCAGCGCCCGGGTGCGCACGTGCGGCAGGTCCAGGCCGCTCATCACCAGCACCCGCGTCGCCCGGGTCAGCGGGTGCTGCTTCAGGCCCTGGCAGAGCTGCAGGCCGTCCACCCAGCGGAGGACGACGTCCAGCATCACCGCGGTCGGCGGCCGGCGGGCGACGGCGGAGTAGAGGGCCAGCTCGCTGGAGAAGGAGACCACCTCCGCGCCGTGCGCCTCCAGGAGTTGCTGGAGCGCCTCGCGCGCCTCGTCGTCGTCGTCCACCACGTAATAGAGGTCCGGCTGCGGCGTCAGGCGCGCGAGCGGGACCGGCTCCACCACCGACCGGAAGGCGCTCGCCGCCAGCGCCTTCAACCCCTCCCAGCGCGCCGCGGCGCGCACCGCCCGGGCGGAGGGTTCGGAGACGCCCAGCACCCCAGAGGTGAAGGGGTTGGCGGGCGCGCGGCGGTGGAGCGCCCGGGTGAGTGCGCGCGCGCCGCGCTCGCGCGCCCGGGAGAGCCAGAGGGCCGCGGCGGCGCCGTCGCGGGCGTCCTGGAGGAGGTCCTGCAGGCCGTCGCGCACGTAGCGGCGCTCGAGCGCGCCGGCGTCGGACGGCGCCCCCTCCGCCATCGCGATCGCCGCCCGCGTGCACCCGGCGAGCGTGTCCGACAGGCCGAGCTGGAGCGGGTGGCCGAAGGCCGCCGGCCCCACCGCGAGCTGCCCCGGGGCGATCAACCGCCGCCCCGCGCCGCAGGGGAGGGAGGTGGGGCTCACGTCGGCGATCTCGAAGCCCTCGCCGAGGTGGCCGTCGCGCGCCGCGGCCATCAGCGCCTGGCACAGCTCGCCTACGCCCGCGCCCGGCCCGTACGCGAGCGCGTAGACGGTGGACCCGGCCGGCACCAGGTAGAGCCCGTCCACGCCGTCCACCGGCGAGAGGATGAGCCGGATCGCGCGGCTGCGCAGGGGCATCAGGGCGCGGAAGCGGAGGCGGGCCTCGGCGGCGGGGAGGTGGGGCGCGCCCTGGAAGCCGTGGAAGAAGCGGTCGCCCCAGCGCTCGGAGGCGCCGGTGGCCAGCGCCACCGCGTGGAAGCGCTCCGCCCGGCCCGAGGCGCGCACCACCAGCTCGCCCGGCGCGGCGTAGAAGCGATCCGGCGGGTGCCGCTCCACCGCGTCCGGGCGGCGCGGCGACAGCTCCACGCCCGCCAGCTCCGCCGCGGAGGCGATCAGCGAGCCCAGGAACTGCTGCCCCGGCTCTCCGGTCTGCCACGCGTCCAGCACCCACAGGCCGGAGGGCGACACCGGCAGCGTCGCCACGGCGCCGCCGCGGGAGATCACCTCCACCAGGCGCACCTCCTGGACGCGGTGCTCGGCGGGGACGCGGATCCCCATCCCGGCCAGGCGGGAGCGGCACTCCGCGCCCAGGAGGGCCGGCGC
>DATBSS010000589.1:0-6709 GCA_036559665.1 Myxococcaceae bacterium | reverse complement strand
CGACACCATCACGTTCTCCGGCGTGATGTCCCGGTGCACGATGTGGAGCGGGTTCCCGAACTGGTCGTGCTTCTGGTGCGCGTAGTACAGCCCCTCGCAGATGGAGGAGGCGATCTTCAGCGCGTACACCATGGGGAACGGGATCCCCTGCCCGTCCGCCTTGGGGATGATCCGCCGCATGTCCCGCCCGCGGATGTGCTCCATGGCGATGAAGTAGCTCTCGGCGATCTTCCCCAGGTCGTAGATCTGCACCACGTTGCGGTGGTTGAGCTGCGCCGCCAGCTTGGCCTCGTTGAGGAACATCTTCACGAAGGCCGTCTGCTTGGACAGGTGGGGGCGGATCCGCTTGATCACCAGCCGCTTCTCGGAGCCGTCCGCCTGGCGGGCGAGGAAGATCTCGGCCATCCCGCCCACCGCGATGCGCTCCAGCAGCAGGTACTTGCCGAACGGGACGGGCTCGATGGCCGCCGCCTGGGACGAAGTCGGGCCGGGGGTGATCATCCTGGGCCGCGGACCTTACCGCACGTCGAGCACGAGCACCTTCAACCAGGTGCCCGGCGCCTTCCCCCCTGCCGAGGGGAAGTCCACCGGAGAGGGACCGAACCGGGCGGCGACCTGGAAGGACTTCCCCTCCAGTCCCGCCTCCACCATCCGGGCGAACCGCTCCTCGGACAGCTTCTCGAGGTTGCAGCAGGTGACCAGCGCGCCGCCCGGCGCCAGCACCCGCGACGCCAGCGAGACCAGCTTCGGGTAGTCGCGCCCAGCGGCGAACACCTGCCGCTTCGAGGTGGCGAAGGAGGGCGGATCCAGCACCACCAACTCGAACCGCCGCTCCTGCTTGCGCAACCGCGGGAGCCACTCGAAGACGTCGCCGGCCAGGAAGTCCCGCCCGTCCACCGCCTGCCCGTTCAGCCGCGCGTTCTCCGCGCCCCACTCCAGCGACCGCCGCGAGAGGTCGACGTTCAGCGCGGACCGGGCGCCCCCCGCCCGCGCCATGGCGGAGAACGCGCACGTGTAGGCGAAGCAGTTGAGCACCCGGCGCCCGGCTGCGTTCGCCTTCACCCAGGCGCGCGTCTCGCGAATGTCCAGGTACAGCCCGACGCCCATCCCTTGCGCGGGGCGGATCCGGAAGCGCAGCCCGCCCTCCATCGCCTCGTGCTCCGGGAGCGCCTCACCGGCCGCGGGTGTCTCCGGGGCCAACTGCTCCTTCTCGCGCGCCGCCGAGCGCCCATCCCGCGGCCGCCGCTTGACGTACACCGCGCGGGCCGAGAACACCTCGCGGCACGCCTCCACCAGCGCACGCTCCGCCTCCGGCTCCATCGCCTCGTACGCGCTGAGCACCGCCACGCCGTCGAACCAGTCCACGGTGGCGCCCGGCACTCCGTCCGCCTCTCCGTTGACCATCCGGAAGGCGGTGGTGTGCCCGGAGTCGACCAGCGGCGCCCTCCGCTCCCGCGCCTTCCGGAAGAGGCCTAGGAGGCCTGCGTGCCCGCGCGCTTCCACAGCGACTCCAGCGTTCGCGCCGCGGCGCGCGCCAGTTCCATGTAGTCGTGCCCAAGGAGCTGGCCCTCGCGCACCACCACCCGCCCGTTGGCGATGACCCAGGCCGGGCGGACCGAGCCGAGCTGCATCAAGAGGTGGGGGGCGAGGCCGCCGGCGTCCTCCTGGGCGGGCACGTGGTCGTAGACGACCAGGTCCGCCAGGGCGCCCGCCTCCACGATGCCGCTCGGCGCGCCGTAGAGGAGCGAGCACAGCTCCGACGGGCCGCCGAAGAGGAGCTGCGACATGAAGCCGTCCGGATCCAGCAGCCGCCCGGCGCGGGCGATCTGGATGATGCCGGTGAAGGCGCAGATCAGCTCGCCCCAGAGGAGGCCCACGCCGCTGGTGCCCAGCCCGAGGAGATTCTGGTGCGCGATCACCGCCTCGAAGCCGCCGCCGACCGGCTCGGCCACCAGGTTGAAGCGGGGCCCCAGGGCGATCAGCGTGCGGCTGCGCGACAGCCGGCCCGACTCCGAGCGGTCCACCGCGCGAGCGTGCGCCGCCACCGCGCCCGGACCGAGCAGGCCGAACGCCTCCAGCCGCGGGACGATCCGCTGGCTGTGGCGGGAGAAGGTGAAGGTGAGGTCGTCCTGCGACTCGGCGAGGTGGAAGGTGACGCCCACGCCCAGCTCCTCGCGGGCCTGGCCGATGCGGCGGAGCAGCGAGTCCTCGCTGGAGAACGAGGCGTGGAATCCGAGCGCGGGCCGCACCAGCGGGTGCCCCTTCATCGCCTTCGCGTAGGCGGCGTTCGCCTCGAAGCCGCGGGTCGCCGCCTCCTCCCCGCCGAGGCTGTTGGTGGCGTGGCTGTTGGAGAGCCGGATCCCCATCCGCTCGGCCACGCGCGCCTGCGCCTCCAGCGCCGGGCCGGGCTCGTTCGGGCAGTGGAGGTGCTCCACGGCCATGGTGACGCCGGCGCGCAGCGCCTTGCCAATCGCGAACGCCGTCAGCACCTCCACGTCGGCGGCGGTGAGCTGGGCGTCCAGGTGCCGCTGGAGGGCATGCCGGTCGCGGGCGGCGCGGAGCAGCATCTCGCCGGACTGCGGGCGGAGCTGGGCGTTGACCAGGTGGGTGTGGCAGTCGATCAGCCCGGGCGTCACCAGCCGCCCCTCGCAGGACGCGCTCCAGTCGCCGGGCCGGACCGGAATGGAGGCATCCGGCTCCACCGCGGCGATCTTCCCGCCGTCGATGACGACGGCCATGCGGTCCCTCACCCGGCCGTCGGGGCTGAAGATGGCGCAGTTCTTGAGGAGAAGGCGGCCCTCCATCGCCGGGCCACTATAGTGCGCCCGTGCGCAGCAAGACCGGGCGAGCAGCAGGGCTCGCGATCGCGCTGCTCGGCGCGTGGATCTACCGGCCGGTGCTCCGGGGGGAGGCGCTCGCGGGGCGCGACGTGTTCCGGATGGCCATCCCGGACTGCGCCTTCATCCTGGAGTCGCTCCGGCGGTGGGAGCTTCCCCTCTGGCTCCCCCACTCCCGGCTGGGCCAGCCCTTCCTCGCCACCCTCCAGTCGCAGGCCGTCTACCCGCCTCGGGTGCTGGCGGCGCTGCTCTTCGGGCCGGTGTGGGCGCCCACCGCGCAGCAGGTCTGGAACACCGCGCTCGCCTGCGCCGGCGCGTGGGTGGCGGCGCGCGCGCTGGGGAGCAGCCGGCTGGCGGCGGCGGCGTGCGGCGCGGCGTTCGGCCTGTCACATCTCATGGTGCTGCTGGCGGCGGAGCCGAACATGGCCAGCGCGGCGGCCTGGTCCGGGTGGATCGTCGCCGCGGCGCGCGCCCCGGGCGGCCGGTGGCGGGCGGCGGCGCTCACCTCCCTGGCGGTGGGCGCCTCCCTCCTGTGCGGGTCTCCGGAGACGACGCTCTGGCAGGGCGCCGTGGCGGTGGCCTGCGCCCGTGGGCGGGGTCGGTGGCTGGCCTCGGGGCTGGGCCTCGGGTGGGGCGCGTGCGCGGCGGCGATCGCCGTCATCCCAGGATTCGAGCTGGCGGCACACTCGGAGCGCGTCCAGGGCCACCAGGCGGTGCTGGCGTGGTCGGCGTCGGTCACGCAGCTTCTGGCGATGGCGGTGCCGCACGCGGACTGGCCGCGCTCCGGCTACGGGGAGGGCGAGCAGTGGCTCCTGCTGAGCACCTTCGCGGGCGCGCTCCCCTGCGCGCTGGCGGCGTGGATCTCCTTCCGTGGGCGCCGCGCCTGGATCCGCCCGGTGATGGCGCTCTCGGTGGCGCTGCTGCTCCTCAGCCTGGGCGAGCACTTCGCGCCCTCGGCGGCCATCCTGGAGTGGACGCCGCTGCGCTGGTTCCGGTACCCGGCGAAGTACCTGGTGGGCGCGGCGTTCGGCATCGCGCTGCTCACCGGGGCGGGGGTGGATCGCTTCGCCGCCGCGCTCCGCCGCCGCAAGCCGGGCGCGCGGGGCTCCGCGGCGGTGCTGGTGGCGATGGCGGCGCTGGCCGCGGCGGCCCGGAGCTGGGGGCCGGCGGGCGCGGTGTGGCTGGTGGCGTTCGCGGGCGTGGTCTGGCTCCTCCTCCATGCCCTGCCCCGGCGCGCGCGGCGGCGAGGCGCGGCGGTGCTGGCGTCGCTCGTCGTGCTGGAGCTGTTCGCGGCCCACGCGGTGCTCGGGGGGCCGGCGTTCGTGAGCGCCGCGCGCCTGGAGGAGCCCTCCGAGCTGGCGGTGACGGTGCGCACGCCGCACGCCCGGGTGAGCCTGGACGTGCAGCCGCGGCTGGACCGGGCGCCGGCCGCGGAGGGCGTGCTCCAGTTCATCGCCCGGAGCCGGCTCGCGCTGGTGCCGCAGCGGCACGTGGAGGAGGGGCTGCTGGCGGTCGAGGGATACGGGACACCGGAGCCGGAGCGCACCGACGAGCTCCTGGAGCGCGGCGGCCGCGGCGCGCTGGACCTGGCCGCGGTGGAGTGGGTGGTGCGCGCCGGGCACGTCCCGGAGCACCACCCGGATCGGTTCCCGCGGGCGCGGTGGCTGGGCGCGGCCCAGCGGTACAGCGACGACGAGGCGCTGGACTCGATCGCCGAGGACGGGGAGGCCCTGCGCACCGAGGCCATGCTCGCCGAGGGCGACGACTCGCTGGAGTCGGACTGCGAGACGCCGGAGGTGGAGTGGCGGGTCGACGAGCCGCGGGTGGTGGAGGTGGCGGTGGACGCGTGCGGGCCGGGCTACCTGCTCCTGGCGGACCGCTGGTACCCGGGGTGGCGCGCCACACTCGACGGCGCCGGCGCGCCCATCTACCGGGCGGACTTCGCGGTCCGCGCCGTGCCGCTGCCCGAAGGCGGGCGCCACGTGGTCCGGTTCGAGTACCGGCCGTGGACCGCCCGCGCCGGAGCGGCGATCACCTTGGCCGCGGTGGCGCTGGCGACCGCGGTCCTGGTCAGAAGTAGAGGTAGAGCTTCGCCGACGCGCCCACCGTGAACGCGCTGAAGGAGGTGCGCACGTCGTTCCAGCCGGCCTGCGCGGCGAGGTCGATGAAGGGCCGGTCGCCCCCGGCGATGGTGTAGCCGACCGTGGCGGCGAGCGGGACGGTGAAGGTGGACGTGCTGGCAAAGCTCGGCAGCTTCCAGGCGCCGGCGGCGCCGATGGTCAAGGCGTCGATGACGTTGATCGAGACACCGGCCGGGACCAGCAGCCCGAAGGTGCCTGCCTGGGGCAGGACACTCACCAGCGCGTGCGCGCCCACGTCGATGGCAAGGATGTTGCCAGCGTGGATGCGGATCGGGACGCCGAGTTGGAGGGTCGCGGACCTGACCGCCCCGAAGAGCGAGAGGTCGCCGGCGGCGCGGGCGCCGATTTCCACCGGGCCGCGGACGAAGCGGTACAGCACGCCGAGGGCGGGCTCATGGACGTTCGGGTCCACGCTCTGGGCGACCGGACCGGCGAAGAGCTCCAGATCGTCGGTGATGCCGAACCTCAGCGGGAGGACCACCTGGTAGACGCTGGGGGTGCTCCCCACCGTCAGCCCCGGCTCGGCGCCCAGGAGCAGGTTGAACCGCCCGATGGCCAGGGGGCGGGCGGAGACGGACACGGGGAGCCTGGGTTCTTCCGCCTGCGCCTCCACCGAGACGAGGATGGCGCAGAGCAGCAGAAGGGCGTTCGGCAGGGCGCGTCGCATGAAGGGGGCCTCCGTGAAGCGGGGGGCCCCTCTGTTAACGGCCAGACATATTCCCGCTCAAACGAAAATTCAGATCGCCGGCACCAGCAGGGCGCGCACCTCGCCCTGGGGCATCACCTTGGTCGGGCGGCGCAGCTCCACCAGGGCCGGAGCGCGGGTGGAGATCAGGGCGCCGTCCTGCTCCAGGAACGCGGAGCCGGTGGCGAGGAACAGGTACCCGCCCTGCTCGAAGCGGGTCTCGCCGCTGGCGGCCAGCCGGCGCTCTCGGCCCTCGCGCAGCCAGGCGCGGCGGCGACTGTGCTCCAGGTGCCGGAAGTGCGGGTGCACGCGGATGTGCGTCTCCAGCCGGCGCTCGCAGAACGGCCGCCAGAGGCGCTCGCGGAGCACCGGGTCCGTCTCCAGCGCCACCAGGAGCGCGCGCCGCGGGACGCGCACCAGCATGGAGGAGGTGGCGGTGCGCACGGCGGCGGTGCGCGGCTCGCCGCTGAGCGCACCCAGCGCGCCGGCCAGGGCGCCGGAGCCGATCTCGTCGATGATGCGCTCCTCACCCTCGCGCTCCGAGACGATGTACGCGGTGCCGCGCGCCAGCACCATCACCGCGTCCCCCGGCTCCCCCTCGCGGAACAGGATCGAGCCCGCCGGCTTCACCTCCAGCTGCGACGCGGACGCCAGCGCCTGCAGGGTGGCGGGCGCGATGCCCGACAGCAGGGGCACGCCCTTGAGCTGGCGGAGGATCTCCCCCGGCCGCGGGAAGCGCGCCAGCACCGCGTCGCGCAGCCGCGCCAGCTTCTGCGCCACGAACTGCCGGCCCATGGCGGCCATCGCGGCGAGGGACAGCGGCACCAGGGTGAGCAGCCCGTGGCCCTGGCTGTAGCCGCGGTTGGCCTGCACGAAGAAGCGCGCCGCGGGGTGGTCGCACTGCTGCCAGTACTCGCGCTCGCCCTCGGTGTCGCGGGTCTTCCAGCCCACCTTGCGCACCAGCGGGTTCTGCTCGTCGACGCGCGCCATGCCGAGCTCGTCTGCCATGTCGTCCATCAGCCGCAGCGTCGCCAGCGGGGTCCGGG